>JAGRNE010000063.1 GCA_020440915.1 Leptospiraceae bacterium
CCTGGAGCTCCAGCGAAAAGATATCGAGCACATTGTTTCTACAACCCCGGTGCTCAATCATTACATTCTGGAATTGATGCGGGATCGGGATCGCGAACTGGCGCGCCTCTAGGTTATGATGGGCCGGTGGCCGGACAACCTGGCCCGGCGCCTCTGACTGCAAGACAAGGAGCGATGGAGCTGCAACAGGTTTGCTCTGGCCTGCCTTGCATACTCTGAGCCACGCGCGAGCGGGGCGTTCGCCTTAAACCCGCAGATGCGCAATAAGGCGAACCCGGACACCTGGCGTTCGCCTTAAACCGGTGAAGCGTAATAAGGCGACCCGGACACCTGGCGTTCGCCTTAAACCGGTGAAGCGTAATAAGGCGAACGCGGACTTCTGCGATGGTCGCGCGGTTCAATGCCCGCTCAGCCTCAGTTTCTAACACATCGGACGTAGTTGTTATGACGAAGCACATCGCCCTGAGGACCATGATAGTAGAAAAGCCCATTACCCAGGTTGATGCTCGAAACACCGGTAGTTGTAGACACATCCAGCTTGTAATTACTTCTCTGGCCTCCGGCCCCATGAACATCGCTGAGTTGATTCTGATAGTAGCCCAGAGCCCGTCCGAAGGTTTGATAGGCTCCGTTCTTACCATCATTGCTGGTGCCGTTGGAGCCGCCGCTTACATGGGTCGTGCTGGACCAGTACCAGCCGTAATCTGTGATTCCTTCCTCATTGCTGAAGGAGGAGGCCGTGAAAATGGAATTCAAAGCCGGGGCCGAATCAGTGTCCGGGGCACGGGAGTAGTCTACTATAGAATTGAGCTCCTTGATATTGGGTAACCTCCAGTCGGTCTGGCCGGCGAGGCTCAATCCTTCGCAATAGGAGATCGCATCATCGAAGTTGCGTGTTGTTCCCCCATCGGACTGTTGCCAGACCAGACCAGTTGCATCGTCAGTCACTGTAGCGCCGGAATCCGTGAGGCGAAAATTATTCTTCCCGTACTCCGTATTTCCTCTCACGCAAAGTACATAGAAGGTTTTGGAGTTGAGGCAGGGATATCCCTTGATACGACCGTCCACGAAGTTGACGCCGAACATGCCGGTTACGGTGTCAAAGACTTTGCTTTTGTATACAGAAGTAGTGGCATACTGGCCGTCTATGATCCTTTCGCCAGCCGACTGGTCCCCAAAACCTACCGAGAAATAGGTGTCGTTCAGAAATGGGGTGAGAACGCTGGTGCTCGTTCCTGTGTATCCACTGGGATCTTTGCCACGAAAGTCCATCAGGGAATAGAGTTGCTTGATAGTAGGAAGTCTCCAGTCATCGGAGCCTGCATAGTTTAGGTTGGCGCAGTAGTTGTAGGCGTCCAGTTGAGTCAGCTTGTCGCTAACGTTTAATGTTGAATCACCGTTCGTATCCGGACTGGAAGTCCAGGTCAGCCCGGTATTGTTGTCTGTAATGGTGCCGTTGCCATTGCTGCTGTAGGAGGGCTGCTTCGTGTTGGTGAGGGAATTGTAGGCGCCGTCCTGTCCGCTCCCTGAGCAACTCTGGGTGGATCCGGTGGTGGAATTAAAGCAATCGGTTTGAGCGGTGTCCACCAATGTGAACTGGCCCGTGGACGAAGTGGTGGTTACCGATTCCGATTCATAGGTGCATCCTGAGCTGCTGGATGCTACAAGAAGTAATGCCAGTTCCTGGGAGTTATCCTCTTCTTCTTCCAATCCAAGAAGAGAACATTGACTCAGACTCGCCAGCGTCATCATCGCGGCGCTCAGAAACGTAAGATACCGGCCCGCCGGTAGAAATAGAAACTTCTGAACAGAAGACCTGGCTCCGGGTCCGAGACTCTGTGTTGTCTTGCTCCTTTGAAATGCAAGGCCTGCCAGCACGGACTGGATGTTGAAGTTTCTGAAGATTCTTGTGCTCTTATGCATTATAGAACTCCTTTCTGGTTTTCGCATTCCGAAGAGTGTTCGCAATACTCTAACCATAAGACATGCATGGACGCCTTCTTTTCCACAAGAATCGAATCGCAGAGCATAAACAGGGTCTCAATTGATCCAGTGAGACGAAACCGATGTAGTAGCTGGTGGGCAAACCTTAAGTGTAACGATGTGCGAGCGCCCGGGAATTCTTCTGAGACGAAATCTCGGTGCCGCGCGCTCTGCGAAACCTGGATGAAGTCCATTACCTGGCGTTGCAGACAGTTAAGGATTCAGATATCGACTGCTAAATCTGAGAAAGCTAATGAGACTCTTTTTCAAATTCTTTGAGTATACTTCGTCGGAGCGTTCTTCGCTTAGCTTCTCTTTGTTGCGGCTAATGTAGACTTCCGTCTTGCGGATCAATGCGCGAAGATCCGGATATTTCCTCCAGAGTTCTTCTGCGCTCTTGCGTTGATGTTCCGGTTCCTTATAGAGCGAAAGTACCGAGGCGTAGATGGACCGTACGAATTTAGGCAGCCGGACAGAATTCTGGGCGGGGTCCGACTCCGGGTTACGAAAGGGTTCGAGCAGTTCTTTTCGGGCCTGGTTGTTAAAGCTGGAATCAGTCGCAAAGGGGGTAAAGTCCGGATTTTTCATTCGAATGTTCTGCATTCCTTCGATGTTGGCGCCGCTACGCGACAGATTCAGACATTGCACTGGATCTTCGCCGGCCAGAGCTTCGATGGATTGTTCAAACCAAGTTCGATACAGACCAAGAATAAAATCGCCCGGAATGCTTTTTGCGTCCACTGCAGCAACGGCCATTACATCGCGCTTTTGCACTATGCGTTCGTTAATGCTTTCCAGGCTGAGCGTACGCTGAACCATATTGTTCCATCGCTCATAGTGATGCGTATTGAGTGCATGAAGCTGGCGGAAGGTCCATGCCAGATCCTGGCCCGCGAAGTAGATTGATCGAAAACCCAGAAAACGCAGTAGATCAAAGGCAGATGTGGCCACCGATCCTCCGGACTGAAGACGACCCTGGGCTCCGGCCATGGATTCCAGCAGTTCGGTTCCCGGCGTTCGCAATTCTTCGGTGCTACCATCGGGCCTATAGATGAGTCGGGCTGTGGAGGAGAAAATCCAGCCGGCGGGCTTCAGATGCAAAGGCAAGGAAGGATGGCAGACCAGGTCTGCAAAGAGTACCAGGTCGGAAAGATCCTCATTCAGGAAGTGGAGCAGAGTTTGCTTCTGTGCATCGAGGATATGGGCTCCATGGGGACGAATGCCAGCTCGAAGAAGAGGCTTGAGAGCCGTATCGCAGGCCAGAATGAAAAAGCGATCCTGATATTTGCGAATCCAGGGCAGGCTTTCTGTGAGGCTGGGACCCGCCGAAACCAGAAGAGCCGGGCGGTCTTTCCATCTATTTTGCCAGACCAGCAGGTTTTCGGGTTCTGGCGCGGGCCGGGCCTGCCTGCTGTTGAGCAGAGTATTTCGAAGCCACAGAGGTTCGAACTCAAAACGCGTGAGTAGATCGGACATCCTGGACTGTAGAATGCCACGCATCCTTGCCTCGGCGAATTCGTAGAAATCCGGAGCTCGATCCACTGAAGCCCGGTGCTTGAGAAATCGGATGCCCTGAAAGTTTTCTGCCGGCAACCCTTCCAGATAATGCTCCAGGGAGATCATTGTTTCTTCCCCGAAGAAAAGATGGCAGCCCGGCGTATTGAGGTATTGAGCCAGCGGACCGGGAAGGGCGCCGGCCGCGGGAACAATTTCTTCTATATAATGGTCGATGTACAGGCCGCCCAGAGCCAATCGATGATCCAGCACCACGCAAATCTGACCCGGTTGCAACGTTCTGCAGGCAGCAAATAGCTCCGGATTGCCGGCGCCCAGAATGACCAGAATCTGGGTCCGTTTCAGTCCTTCCGCGCCGCTCAGTATTCGTTCTGCCTCTTTAGCCGGGCCGTAGGTGGAGCAGAGCGGGCGGTCATTTTCGGTGGGAATCCATCTTCCATCTCGGGCCAGGGCCGTACCCATTTCCGGGGAGGATTTTCCACGCAGGAATTGCAGATAGGGCTTTCTTCTGAACACTTCTTCCATAACGTGGCCAGCGGACCTTATGTCGTCAGCATACGGGGGCCGGTCCTGCAGGTCCAGCCATCCCCAACTGCTTGACAGAGAGGGTTGCTTTCGGCCTGCTGAATCCTTCCTGGATCCAGCAGGATCGCAATTCCGAACCAATCGGGGGCCTGCAGAAGCAGGCAGAGGTATTCATGCACGTTAAAAGAATACGCATGGTTGGATTTAAATCCTTCGCGGATGAAACCGTCATTGAACCCGGGCCGGGTATTACGGCAGTGGTGGGCCCAAACGGTTGCGGAAAATCCAACATCGTAGATGCTGTGCGATGGGTACTGGGCGAGAAGTCGGGTCGTGCTCTGCGGGGCAAAAACATGGAAGATGTGATCTTCCTTGGTTCCGAGAAACGCAAACAGGCGGGCATGGCCGAGGTAGAGATTTCCTTTGATAATGCCGATCGCTCACTTTCGGTGGATCAGGATGAAGTAAGCATCGGTCGCAGACTCTACCTGAACAGCGCCAGCGAATACATCCTTAACGGCAAACGCACCACTCGAAAGGAAATCGAAAAGGTACTGATGGATACTGGCATTGGAAAAACTGCCTATTCCATTATGGAACAGGGGCGGATGTCGGAGATCCTGCGGGCCAGTCCCGAAGATCGACGTTTGCTTTTTGATGAAGCGGCGGGCATTTCCAGGTTCAAGGCTGAGCGTCAGGAAACCCTGAAACGTCTGGACGATACCGAACAGAATTTGCTACGGCTGGGCGACATCCTCAAGGAAAAGGAAAGGGAACTGGAAAACCTGGAACGCCAGGCACGCAAAACTCGACAGTATCTTAAGCTAAAAGAGTACCTGGATAAACACGACAAGAATCTACGGTATCTTAAAATCTCAGAAAACCAGAGCAGGCAGCGCTCCATCGAAGAAAAGCTACAGAAGCTGGCAGAAAAGAAGCAGGCTGTGCTGGATCGCATCGAAAAATCCGAATCCGAAGCCCAGGAACTGGAAGTGCAAAACCAGGACGACCTGGAAAAACGTCATGCCCTGGACCGGCAGTACCATCAGACATTATCCGTTATCGAATCCCTGGAAAAAAACCAGCATCGGGTTAAAGAAGAAATTGCAGAACGCACCAGACAGAAAGATCAGATCGCCGAAAGACTGAACGCGGAAGAGAAATTTCTAAACGCCTCGAAAAAGAAGCTGGAGCAATCCATGCAACTGGAACTTGATCTGAGTTCCGAAATCGAAAGCCTCACAAAGAAGTCTGCAGATCTTCAAAAAACCGTCGAGGACCTGGAAAGGGAAATCCAGGAGTCGCAAAAAAAAGAAGAAGCCAATCTTTCCGAAAGCGAGACCATAGAAAAAGACCAGAAAGGCGTAATGGATCAGCTTCGTGCGCTGACCGAACAATTGATTAATGATCTGGAAGCCAGAAAGAAGGACATCGAGGCCGCCGAAGCAAGCCGCAAGTCTCTGTCCGACGAAATGCTTTCGCGTATCCAGAGCGGCAAGGCCACTGTGGATGAACTGCTTCAGGATATGAAATCCGCATCGGCGGATCAGCTGAGCGCGAAGAAAGCAGACTGGCTTGGGAAAGTGGAAAGCCTTTCTTTTTCCGCTTTGCTAAAGGACTTCGATCAGTACCAGAAGCTGGATGCTGAATTTCGCTCGCTCTTTTTCGGAGAATCCGGACTAATTTCTAGAAAAGAAGAACTGGATCAGAAGATGAATGCCTTCAATCAAAGAAAGGCAGAAATCCAGAAAGAAAACCAGACTTTGCAGCAAAAAAGAAAGCAGAATCTGGTGCGCATCGAAAAAGAGAAAAATCGTCGGGTGGAAATGGAGCTGCAGATCCGCGACTACCAGGCCAGGAAGGATTCTTCCCAGGAAGCCCGGGATCAGCTGGAAAATCAGATCGAACAATCCACCGCTCGATTGAATTATCTGAGCGAAGAAATCAAGAGCGTTGATGCACTCATAAACAAGCTCAAAGAGGAGCAGAAGCAACAAAACGCAGAACTGGAAAGAAACAATAAAGAAACCCGGGAAAAGGCCAGCATGCTGGAAAGCATGCAGAAAAACATAGAAAAGGTGCGCACAAAGATTGCCGATCTCCGCGAGAAGGTGCGAAAGGATCGAGACTCTATCGAACGTCTGCTGCCCGAGATTTCTCGGGAAGAAAGGGCCCAGGAAAACATCAGTGTTGCCCTTCAGACTCTGGAAGAAGAGCTATACAACGATTTTCAGATGAGTCCTGGAGAACTGGAAGAAGAGTGCGGCAGTCGACGGTTGAACAGAGACAATGAGCAGTCCGAATACCGTCGGATCAAAGGAGAAATCCAGGGGCTGGGACAGTTTAATGCTCTGGCCATTGACGAGTATGCTCGTTGCGAAGAAGGCCTCAACGAGCTTCTGAAGCAGAAAAGCGATATCGAAGACGCCAGAAAAAACATCCTGTCTATTCTGCAGGAGATCGACGATAGCTCCAGAGCGCTATTTCGCGATACGTTTGAGCGCATCCAGAATAACTTTACCGAAGTCTTCCAGACCCTTTTTGGCGGCGGCAATGCAAGCCTTTCGCTCACCGACGAAAGCGATCCTATGAATAGCGGAGTAAGCATCATGGTGCAGCCGCCGGGTAAGAAGAATACTTCCATCACCCTTCTATCCGGCGGGGAACAGAACATGACTGCCATTGCCCTTATGTTTGCTACCTATCTGGTGCGACCGTCTCCTTTCTGTTTGCTGGATGAAATCGACGCTCCTCTGGATGACAATAATGTTCATCGATTCTTGAAGATGCTTGCCAGCTTTGCGCCTCGAAGCCAGTTTCTGGTGATTACGCATAATAAGCTGACCATGGAAAAAGCAGGAGCCATTTTCGGAGTAACTCAGGAAGAGGCGGGCGTCACCAGGATTGTTTCTGTTCGATTTCAGGAAAAGAAGCAGACTGTTTCCTGAAGCGCGGGCCCTGCATAGACTCGAATAGAATCCATGGAATCGGGTTAAAGTTCTGACCGGTTCGGTTCCGCCAGATCATGCAGATGCAGAGAAATACATTAAGATTCTGGCTGCAGAGCCGCATCAGGGGCGGAGGTGGTCCGTCCACTCCTGGCCGGCAAAGGCTACCTACCTCGAGAAAGGGTCCCGGTTTCGTTTTTCTTTCCGGCTTGCTGGCCAGTCTGCATCTATGGATCGTCCTTGTTATCGGGCTTCCTTCCCTGGGCGCCGAAGAAATACCGGTGGTTACAGCGCGTCCGGTGGCGCGAAAGCTAATCATCATTCCCTTTAGCAATCTTTCGGATTCTTCAAACCTGGACTATCTGGAAACCGGCCTTCCGGAAATGATTCTGAACGGCATGACTCTTCCGGTATTCCTGCGAGATTTTCGTCCGCCGGACGTAGTTCTGGATCCTTCGGGCAGGGCGGCCCGGTCCAATCGATATTCGACGCCGGCTTTGCAGGAATCGGTAATCGGAAGCGACAGAGAAAAGATACGTCTGGAAGGAACGGTACATCGCTGGAAACCGAACCAGGCCGAGCTTGTGGAGCGAGCGTCGGGCTTTGAAGTGGCGGCCACTCTGGATGCGGATTATTTGCTCACAGGCCGGATTAAAGGCAGCCGATCGGCGCCGGTGCTTGAGCTGGAGTTCTACGATGCAGTCTGGGGGCGAAAATCTGTTTCCGTTCTGGCGCTACCCTCGCGCAATCCTTACGAGGAGAATACTCTGCGCACAATTCGAAGATTTGTGGAAAGCAGGCTTCCAGGGTTGGGTTCGGGTAGAATCCAGGTAAGCTCGGCAAAGGCCGGCGCCCTTGTCTTTCTGGATGATGTTTATATTGGTAAAACGCCGCTGAACGAAAACGTGGCCCCGGGAAAATATGAACTTCGGGTCAGCCATGAGCAGTGTCAGGACCACAGTCAGAGCATTGATCTTCAAGGGGAGCAGTCCTTCTCCGTCGACTGCAAACCGGCCGGAGGAGAGGCCACGCTGGTTGTGGAAAGCAATCCTCCTGGAGCCAGCGTCTTTTTGAATCTAACCTTTCTGGGCAAGACACCGCTAAAGGTCGAGAACCTGAAAGAGGGCACCCATCGGATCCGCATCAGTCTGGAAGATCATATCGATCGATTCCAGGGAGTGGAGCTCAAAAGCCGCAAGACATCCCGACTATCGGTGGATATGACCGTTGGCGATACGGAGGAATTCTATCGCGATCCCGGTTATGTTATTGCGGACTGGACCCATCACGATCTTGCTTTCGGCCTCATGCTTCAAAGTCTGGTGCTGGGAGGAGGCTGGGCCTACAGCAGCATTCGCGCCAACGATGTGCGCGATTCCATTCGCGCCCAGATTCCTGCCCTGGCCATCACCGATGTTCCTTCCTTTTCGCTTTATCAGTTTTCGCAGATCGAATCCAACCGACTGGATGCAAAAGCCTGGGACAATCGTGCCAACCTTTTCTCGGGGGCGGCCATCGCCTCGCTGGTTCTTTCCGGCGTTTTTCTCTGGCTGGGTTACGAACACGATGATAAGGAATTTGGCGAACTGGGTTTGCTGGAACAGCAGCTTCGATACCAGGCCTGGAAGAAAGGAAATGGAAAGTCCGGTGGGCCAGACGATTCGACAAAAAGGCACTTCTCAACCAGGGCAGGGCCTGGCTTTCCTTTTGATCGCGCGCCCATAGGTGTTAATTCGGCCGATCCAGCGGCCGGCCTGCCATATTCCATTCAATGGTTCTGGAATGTGCAGTCTACTCCGCTGCAGTTCATGGACGAGCCCTCGCTGCCTGCGCCGGAGCGTTTAAGAGCGCCTGCGGCGGCGCAGAATGCCTACGAAATCCAGCATCGTCTGGGCTTGAGATTCGCGCTGTAGGGAAGGGCGTCGTAGCGGTCCGGAGCCCGGAGTAATGCCCGGAGGTGTGGCAAGAACATGCTTGCCCTTTCTATTGGAACAGCGCCGTAGACCTATCGAAAAACTCCTTAGAGCTGCCTTGCTTTGGTTTTTCGCGGTACTTCGCGACCGGACGCTCGACGTTCCGGATGCAGGCTCAATGCATAGACCTGTTTCTGGATTTCTTCTGTGAGGGCTCGAGCGGCGGCCTTTTCTCCCAGCTCATCTACGCTGGGAAAATCCGCGGGTAGAATAGGGCTTCCCACATTGTAGTAAATGCCCCTCTGGAAGGCCTCGCCGGAAAGAAAGTTCCGGACATCGGAAAAGCCATGGGCGCCACGGATGCCAGATGGGATAATTGGAACCCTGGCTTTCAGGGCCAGTCGGGCTGTCATTGGTTTGAAGGGCGCCATAACCCCGGTTTCGCTTCTTGTGCCCTCTGGAAATACAGACAGCAAATGACCTTCTCTTAGAAGCTCCAGCATCTGATCCTCGATTTCCTGGTAGTAGGCCACCGCATCCTTGGCGGATTCTCCCTTGAAAGCTCGCCGAATGGGATGGCCTCCCCAGGTTTCCATCTGGCTTCGATGGTACAGGCCATACAGATGCAGTACCCCTTCCAGGGCCAATCGAACCGGAGAAAACACCGGATGGGTCCAGCCGGGGGCCCGTGAAAACATCTCCAGAATTTGATCGTCCGGACGAAAGAGCTCTTCTTTGCCCAGAAAATGTATTCTACGGTGGCAGTACAGACCCTGGATCAGAGGGTCCAGGTTATCGGTATGGTTGGAAACCAGAATGGCTCCGCCGGACTCTGGAATGGCCTCCATACCGGTTACTTCTATATGGAAGAGATTGTCCAGTACTGCTTTCAGTGCATCCCGAACGGGCTCAAAAGGTATGGTGGCCACCGTGGTAGGAGTATCTGACATGTGCCTTCCTGGAATTCCTGATTTACCCCTGAATGGAGAGTGATTCGATGGTACGTTGTGGGTTTCCTGAAGCAATCGAAATTTGCACTCTTGACTCTTTTCATTCCTCTACTGCACTGCGGATTCTACAATCCGGAATTGTCCGGGCAGGGGGCGGTCTTTCGACCGGAAGTGGATCTCATTGGCGAGGCCCGGGGCCGCCGAATCCTGTACGATCGAAATGATTCCATCATTGACACCGCCATTATCCATCGAAGCTGCACTCTGGAAGAAGGACCTGCAGTGCTCTGCAAACTGCAGATCAAATATGAGCGGAGCGATCGTACCGAGATCCTCAACCGAAAGTACGCCCTGGAGTACCGGAAGGCTCTGGATGCCAGCATCCATCTGACCAGCGAAACCGAAGACCTGAAAGGCGAGATCCACGGGGCCGCCTTTCATCTCAGCGGAACCGGAATGGTGCCGGGTTCTCAGAAAGAAGTGAGTCAGGAAATCCGCTTCATTGGACTTTCTCAGGGGGAGGCGCTGGAAACCATGCTGTATAGCTACCTTGGTTTGCGCGCCGGCAAAACGGTGACTTTCTGGCGCAAGAGTCTGGAATCGGAGAACTGAGAGGTTTTCTGCGAAAGCGGAAGGCGTTCCTCCCGGAGGCCGCCGGTTGCGCTTTCTTCTATAAAGTAGTAATTTCGGAGGGATCATGCCGGACACAATCTGGATAGAACGGGGAAAGCAACTGGCCGGTGTTACCGACTCTGTGGCCCGAGCCGTCATAGGCCTTTCCGGTAAGAATGATCGGAACGGGGCGGACCACATTTGCGTGGAGGAAATGCGCAAAGAATTGAATCGTCTTCCTTTCAAGATGCAGGTCGTTATTGGAGAGGGGGAGAAGGATGAAGCCCCCATGCTCTATTCCGGCGAGGTGCTGGGTTCCGGCGGCGATGCCCTGGATCTCATTGTGGATCCTCTGGAATGCACCGGCAATTTCGCAAAAGGTCTGCCCGATTCCATGACCGTAATCCTTGCTGCAGAAAAAGATTCGGTCCTGCATGTTCCAGGAACCTACATGGAGCAAATACTTCTTCCGTTGCCTGCGGACCCCGGTCCGGAGGTTTTCGAGATGGAGCGAAAGGAAGTCCTGAACCGTGTTTCGAAGGTTCTGGGCATTCCAGTTTCAGATCTCACAGTAATCGTGCAGAACCGCCCTCGACACGAAAACATTATCGAAGACATTCGTAGCGCCGGTGCATCCGTTGCATTGATCGAATCCGGATCAATTTCGGCCGCCTGCGACATTTTCGCCCGTTCCCGCGGAAGATACAATCTGCTCTGGGGTTCCTTTGGCGCTCCTGAAGGGCTGGTGCTTGGTTTTCTTTCCCGTGCCAACGGCTATCGTTTCTATGGAAGAATCGATCCGCACAACGAAAAGACACAAAAAGAGGCCGAAGACCTGGGCGTTCTGGGCCGGGTGTTGCGAGGGGATCAGTGGATTGCCGGCGGCGGCGTTCTGGTGATGACCGGATTGCACGACTCTACCTGGCTACGCGGGGTTCGCAGGAGCTATGAAAATGGGGGTGTGCAACACACTACATCCACGGTTATCTGGAGCCTGAATCAGAAGCTGGAACTGGAATGTTCAAACGGGCGCTTTCATTAATTGGCGACGGAAAGCGCCTGAGCAAGGTGGCCGGGCTTTTCTTTTCCCGGTCCTTTCATTCATTTAGTTCGCTGGTCTTCTCTCTGGTAGTGGGAAAGCTACTGATTGTAGAAGATCATGGAATCTACGGACAGTTTGTAGCGCAGGTAACTGTAATCCAGGCCATCACCGAAGCCGGACTACAGTATTCTTTAATTCGTTATCTTTCTCGAAGTATGCATCAGAGCGATCACGGCGAAGTGGCTTCCATCCTGCGAGCTTCCCTTTCGCTTAAATTCTACGCTTTTCTCATCGCTTTCACATTCATTGCTTCCTGGGCCCTGGCAGGATTCTTCCCGGTTCTGGGAGGTCCCCTTCGTCTGCCCCATGCGCCGGAGCATCTGACCATCCTGCTTATGGTCCTGCTTTCTGGCTTTGGAATGAGCATCTTTTCCTTTCTGGATGCAGTGCTGGTGGCCCATCAGAAATATCGGGAGCTGGCATACTGGATTCCGTCCACAGGCGTTGTGCGGCTCATACTGCTAACGCTTTTTTATTTCGGACAATCCGGACATCTAACGATTCAGCAGGCGCTGTTTAGCTTTCTGGCCGGGCCCTATATTTCTGTGGCAATCTTCTTTGCCATCTTCCCCGCATCCTTTTTCGAACAAAGCGCTCCCCGGGATCATCGCTTTCACTGGATTCGCAGACTGTTCTCTTACAATCGTTGGCTAATTGCTGCCAGTTTCTTTTCGATCTTAAGCGACTGGATGGAAGTGCTTCTTCTGGGGCAGCGTACTGATGCTGCCTTCTTCCATGCGGCCAGGATTCCCATGCAGGGATTTCTGATTCTTCTGGCCACCATGCAATCGATCATTCTGCCGCGATTCAGTATTCTGGAAACGGCCGCGCAGTACGCGGAGAACCTGAAACGGATCTACAAATACATTGTTCCTGGCATCGTCCTTCTACTTCCAGGATTCTGGATATTTGCCTGGTTTCTTCCTTTCTGGTACGGCGAGGAATACATCCGCTCCATTTCGGTATTCTGGATCCTCTATCCTGGCTTTTTGCTGCGGCTAATCTTTGCGCCCCTGGGTACAGCGCTGCTGGCTCTGGACCGACCAATCATCGTAGGCCTGGAAGCGGGCATTCGAATGGTAGCCGGAGTCTTGATGAATTCGCTACTGATTCCTCTGTATGGTATCCATGGAGCTGCCTGGGCTTCCCTCATCGCTCAGACTCCGGGATGGCTTTTCTTGATCATTCTTTTCTGGCGATACTTCCGCACCGGGGAGTTTCCCAATTTGCTGAGCAGAAAGCTGGTTGAATAAAGAAGGCGCACTACAAAGCCTGTCGTAGAATGGCAAGGAAGGATCCCTCCAGCAAGAAGTCGTCGGGAGCAAAGAAATCCCAGGCTCCGGCGGCGAAGCGCTCATCGGTGGGCAAAAAGGCCGCCACCCGGCCATCCCCGAGCAAAAAGAAAAGCGTCTCTGCTGCTAGCCCCGCTGGAGCAAAAAAGAAAGCTCCGTCCAGAACATCCGATGCGAAGAAATCCGCCAGCAGAAGCAGGAAGCCTTCGGCGCCAGCCATGGGTTCGGGCTTTGCCGATCTGGAAGAATATCGCAAGAGCATCTTTGATCCCGAAGAGGGTGTGGGCCTATTCTCCAGGATCTTTTTTTTCTCCGTAGGCAACCGACTCCAGAAGCTGGCCAGGGGTTCCCTGTTACGGGCAACAATCTTCACCGGACTGATGGGCGCGGGTATCATCTTTTGCATTACATTTACCTTTGCCGATCCCTTCCTGGTCTGGTACGATGCAGGCTACGATGAACCAAGTGCGCTGTACGGCGTGGGAAAAGATGGGAAGCCAGAGCTAATAGCAAAGTATGTGAGCAGCCAGTCTGGCCGCGAAACCATCGAGCTTACCGAAGAAGACATGAAGCTTCCTGTGGCCCGGGCCTTTATTGCTACGGAAGACAACGCTTTCGAAGATCACTGGGGTCTGGATTTGTATGGCATTGCGCGAGCCGCCGTTGTTAATCTCCTGGCCGGCGGTATTCGAGAAGGGGCCTCCACCATCACGCAGCAGGTGGCGCGGCTACGATACCTGAGTCGGGAACGATCCATCGTCCGAAAAGCGCGGGAAGCCAGCCTGGCCCTTTTTCTGGAGGCTCATTTCTCCAAGCCCGAAATCCTGGAGCTCTATTTCAACGAGGTCCCCCTGGGCCATGGAACCCGGGGTGTGCAGGCCGCCAGTCATTTCTATTTCAACAAAGACTTCCGGGAGCTGAACTGGGGAGAAGTAGCAGTGCTTTCTTCCCTTACCACCCGCCCCAACGACCTGACACCTCTGAAGTATCCTTCGGATTCTGCCCGAAAGATCCGGGTAGTGTTTCAGCGACTGATCGAAACCGGAATGATTACCCCGACGCAGGCCAGCGAGGCCCACGCCTATCTGCGTAATGAGTATTATCCATCGTTGTACAATCGGTATCCGGAAGAGAGTTATTTTGGAGTTCGTACCAATCGATTTCCCTATGCCACGGCATATGTGTTGCAGGAGCTTTCCAGTCGTCTCAGGCGCAAGATTTACACTGGAGGTTATCGGATCTACTCTACCATAAATGTGCAGCACCAGCAGGCGGCGGAAGATCAGATGATCCCCTGGCTGAAGAAGCTAAACGAAAGGCCCAAACGCTCTGCCTTTTCTCGGTACGAGGTTTTTGACAACGAGGCCGGAGATTTCTTGCCGCTGGTCCAGTTGATGTTTGATCTACCGGACTATCAGATCCATCGCACCAAGTCTCAGCGAGATTTCTCTATAGAGTTCGATCGGCACTGGAGAGAGGACCTGACTCTGTTGAACTTCATGACCGGAGAAATGAAGCCGGCTATGGCCCTGGAGGAAGATCTTCGCCGCTCTCAAAAATCCACCGATGACGATGAGCACGGAATCCAGGGCGCTCTAATCAGTATTCGTCCGGATACAGGAGCCATCACTGCCGTCATTGGAGGCACCGGTTTTGAATCCAAGAACCAGCAATTGCGCTTCGAAAGCGCTCACCGACAACCTGGAAGCGCCTTCAAGCCCATTGTATATGCTGCCGGTTTGGATTACACAGGCCGAAATCCAGGTACCGAGCGCAAA
>JAGRNE010000064.1 GCA_020440915.1 Leptospiraceae bacterium
TCGGCAAAGTTACTGCGCATCACTTCTTCGTTATGATGGTCCAGATCGGCCAGTATCAGTAGGCCGCCCGGTCGCAGAACCCGGGCCGCTTCCTTTAGCGCGCCCATGGGCTCCGGAACATGGTGCAGCACCATGGAAAGGACGGCCACGTCCGCTTCTTCGTTGGCCAGAGGCAAATGCTCCATGGAACCAAGGCGAAACTCCAGTTCCGATTCCGATACATCGGATAGAGACTTCCTGGCTTCATCGAGCATTGCCTGGCTTTGATCCACCAGGATAATTCGGCGACCGGGGGCTGCCATGGCCAATGACAGATCGCCGGTTCCGCAACCAAGATCCACCACGGTGGATGGCTCCTCCGGCAACATATCTATGACTTCTTTTCTATAGTAGGAAGCATCCACGTAGTCCCGCTGCATCTCATCCTGAAGCGCTCCGTACCGAAAGAAGTGATCCAGGGTCTGGCTCTTTCGGGCATCCAGAACGTTAGCCAGACGATCAAAATCCCTGAGCGATTCTTCCGGTAGCCAGCTACCCGGCCGAAGGGAGGACTCTTCCTTGTCCTCAAAATAGCCCAGCATGGTTTCCAGGGATGTAAGCAGATCCGATTGACGAATCTCCGGACTTATGCCATAATAAATGCGAGACCCTTCGCGACGACCGGCCAGCAAACCGGCATCGGCAAGGATCTTTAAGTGGCGCGATACCCGGCTCTGCCCCATCTGCAGCACTTCCAGGATCTCATTCACATGAAGAGGGCCTTTCAATAGCAGCCGGACAATCCGCAAACGGGATTCATCGGCCAGGGCCTTCAGGATTTGCACGCCCTCGGACATTACATGACCATTATATCAAGATATCTTGATATGTCAACAAAAAAGGCCTCTACCCTGCCCTTTTGAGGGACGACTTCGAAAAAAGAATCTTATGGCTGCAGGATTTCCACAGCTTCCTGAGACCCCGCGACAGGAAGATACACGGACCCCTGGGCTGAAAGCACTGGATGAACCTCGAGCATCCTGGACTGAAGCATGCTACGAGACCACAGGAGCGAAAAAGCCCCGGTGGATGGCCAGATTAGCCCGGAAAAGGAATTTGAAGTATATAGTGAACGCAACGAAGGGCCTGGCGGAGGCTCTCTTCCTCCCGTCCCACTTCACGCACCGAAATCTCAATCAGGTAGGCAGTAAGGGTATGGTTAATGCAAATCTTCAGCTCTTCCCTTTCGTTACCTGGATCCCAGCGCTTAAAAACCGACTCAATGGCCCCCGTCATTTCAGGGGCGTAACTCTCTGCGTATTCATCCCTGAGATTATCCGGCGCCGAATATATGAGGTTTCCCAGCAGATGCAGGGCGCCCCTCTTCTGACGATGAAATTCCGCGAAAGCATGAAATACCTGCAGAATGTCCTCCGCCAGATCGCTTCCCGTCCCTGTATGGGATCGAATAAAATCCATCATCTCCTGATGAGATGAAATCAGCGCATTACGAAACAGGTTTTCCTTGCTTTCGAAGTGATGGTATATGCTGGGTTGCTTCAATCCGCACAGATTGCTAATCTGTCGTATAGATGTACCGTGGTATCCGTTCTGGGAAAAGGCCTTCCGTGCCGCTTCCAGGATTCTGTCTCGAGCAGAACGATCATCTGTCTCTGTCGCCGCTTCTTCAATATCTGTATCTATTTTCATGGGACCTTCTACCTGAGTTGTATCACATGCATCGGGCCTGACAACCATTTTAGCGTCGGATGCGGTAGGAAGGCTTAATAAAAGAAGAAACCGGACACTTGGAGGCCCGGAGGCCCCTTTACCCGGAAACACCCGGGATGCATCGGGTCCGAATGAGCGCCTAGAGGCGCACAGCCATCAGCGTGGTATCGTCAGAGGGCTCCATACCGCTTCGGAAGGTGGCCACTTCTTCCATAATGATTCGGGCCACATCCTGGGGTTCCTGGCTTCCAATCTCTGGAACAAGGGAAAACAGCCTTTCCTCTCCATAGAGTTCAAAACTCTGGTTATGCGCCTCTGTAATTCCATCGGTGTAAAGGATGAGCAAATCTCCAGGCTCATAGTGAACAATGGTCTCTTTGTAATTCGCATTGGGAAAGGCTCCCAGGGGCGGACCACCTGCAGAAAGGCTTTCAATATCGCCGGAGGACTTGCGATACAAAATCTGATGATTATGGCCGGCAGAAGCAATACGGAACCTGGCCAGATCCCGCTCCACCTGAATCAGCATGGCTGTCACAAAGAGCCCCATCCTTGAACCGCGGAAAATCTCTTCATTCACCTTTTCCAGGGTGCGCACTGGATGGAGGAATATGGGAATATTCGAAGCCAGAAGTGTCTTGGAGTATTCCATAAACAGAGCAGCCGGTACTCCTTTGCCGGATACGTCCGCCATTACCAGCGATAGAATGCTATCTGAATGATAATGGAAGTCGTAGAAGTCGCCTCCCACGTCACGACAGGCTTCGTACCTGGCGGCCATGCGAATACCTGCAATCTCTCCCGGGATCTCCGGCAATGAATTCATCTGAATCTGCGCCGCTGTTTCCAGGTCTTTTTTGTATTGCTTGATCTCCGAATCCCTGCGCCTGGAGATGATTCGCAAATAGGCGCTGGCCAGCTGCGATCCCACAGTCGAGAGTACCTTTAATTCGAACTGATCAAAAGGCAGTCCGTTCTTCTTATCTGCAGCATTGAGAAGACCGATGACTCGATCATCCTGCATAATGGGAACTGAAATGAAGGAGCCGGTCTTATAGCGACTGGCATTCTCGGGAGTAAAACCCAGGTCTTTTTGCACATCCCGGACCAGAAGAGGCTTACCGGACCGTAGCACAATGCCAGCCACACCCTGATCCGGTCCTATGCGAATGTCGCCTTCGCCGATATCAAAACCACGGGTACGGGTCAAATGATAGCCCCCGTCCTCCTGCTGGTCTTCCATGATCAGCGAAAGTCGCTCCAGCTCCAGGACTCTTTCGATAGCGCCAAGAATGGAATCCAGCAGCTCATCGATGGTATCATGCTGCTGAATGGTACGGGATATTTCGTAAATGCAGTTCAGCTCCTCCACCCGACCCTGGAGGTCCTGGTAGAGCTTTCGGTTATGAATTGCAATACCGGCCATACCGGAAAGAAAGGTGAGCAATCGCACATCCCGGCTGTCGAAGTCGCGACCGTCCAGAGTGTTTACACTTTCCAGAACGCCAATCAGGCGGTCCCGGGCCATCATGGGGACCGCAATAAGATTTCTGGTTACAAAACCAGTAGCCTCGTCCACGGACTTCAGCACCCGGGCATCGCTCTGCGCATCCGCCACGATCAATGGCTTGCGATTTTCGGCGCATTGGCCGGCAATGCCCTGGCCCTTCGGAATGCGGCGAGCCGCCAGAAGCTGACTGCGATCTCCACGTGCAATGTCGAAGATCAGATCTCCGGAATCCTCATCGTAGAGGAGCAGGGATGCGCCTTCCGTATGAAGCAATTCCCGGGCCGAATCCATAATCACAGTCAGAAGACTGTGCAGGTCCTGCTCGGAATTGATCCTGGTTGTAATATCGCTGATCTTTGCCAGCGTAAGCACGTTATCCCTGCTCATATCCCCCGCTTGCCAGGCTTACTGAATTGCCTTCAAAATAGTTGAAGTCGCCTGGCTTTGATTCAATGTATAGAAGTGGATGCCTGGCGCCCCTCCTTTCAGCAGATCTCTACACTGCCTAATGGAATACCCGAGACTAACTTCCAGCAATCGCCCTCTATCTTCTCCGCAAGCCTTAATATCTTCCTTCAGCTCATTGGGGATTTCGCAGCCCGCCATTTCCGTAAATTTCTCAATTTGCGTAAATGAGGTTATGGGCATGATCCCCGGTATGATGGGCACCGTAATGCCAATCTCCCTGCACTCCTTCACGTATCGGAAATAATGATCGTTCCGGAAAAAGAGCTGTGTAACTATAAATTCGGCACCTGAGTCCACTTTCTTCTTCAGATTTTGAAGATCCTGTTCGGCGGATGGAGCTTCCATATGGGTTTCTGGATACCCCCCTCCTCCCAGACAAAAGTCCATTTCCGTGGAACGGATAAATTCGATCAATTCGCTACCATAGGCAAAGCCATCCTCCGGGGGAGTAAAGTCCTTCTCCCCTTTTGGAGGATCCCCGCGAAGCGCCATGATGTTTCGGATTCCGTCCGAATAGAGATCTTTCAGATTTGACAGAATTTCGGAGCGGCCATGCCCGACGCAGGTGTAGTGCGCCATGGCTGTAATTCCATGTTTATTCTGGATGTCCTTTACCCATTGACGGGTTTTTTCCCTGGTGGACCCGCCTGCACCGTAGGTAACGGAAACGTAATCCGGATCAAGAGACTTGAGGCGCTGGATCGTATTCATCAGCGTCTGCTCACCCTCCGGCTTCTTGGGAGGGAAAAACTCAAACGAGAAAACGGGCCTCTTTCCGGCTTCTTCCTTTAGAATTTCTGCTATTTTCTTCATTAAACTACCGATATTGCATTTAGGCCGGGTAATTCAAGGAAAAGATACCCCTCCTTCCGAGGCACAATGAAACTTCGCAGCCGCGGCGCAAAAATCCTGTCCCATCCTGTATATAATCTATTCTCGGCGATTCTGACATCCGCAGGAATTCTTCTATTAATGGGCACAGCGCTGGCAGATCTGAAGCTGAGCACCGCCAGCCTTCTGAAAAGGCTGGATTTAATCCTTCTTTCCTTCTTTGCCCTGGAGACTTTGTTGCGCGCTCTCTTTCAGGGCCGAGATTATCTACGCAACGAATTCCTGCTGGATATATGGGCGCTGCTGCCCCTTCCCTTCTTGATGGCCGGACGCTTCCTCGATCTGGGCGATCAGCCGGCCGGCTTCCTCTTGTTCGAAGGCGGTCGCTTCCTTCGCCTGGTCCCTACAATGAATTACTTTTTGCGGCAGAGCCAGGCCGGACTGCGGCCCGATGGCTCCGGCACTCTTAACGGCGTTTCGCTTCGCATCTCTCTGGTAGCCTTCATTTTCTTATTTCTGGGCGGCCTGGCCACCAGTCGGCTGCATTCCAGGATGATAGAAAGCGAAACTACGGCCAGAACAGAAACGGTGCGAAGATATGCAGACACCGAAGGCATCCAACGACTACCCTTCTTGATTCCGGAATGGATTATTGGCGTTGAAAAGACCGATGCAGAAGGGGCCTTCGAAATCTATAACATCCCAAAGTCAAAGCTTGCGGCCAGGGACGGAGAGGATACGGTTACCTACAGACAGAATCGAGACTATCTCTACATCCCGGGGCCTGAACCTGGCGAAAGCATCTATTTAAATCTGAAGGATTTGCACCGAAGACAAAAGCTGCTGGAGATAATGATCCTGCTCACAGGACTTATTATGATCTCAGCGCTACTACTGATTACTCAGAGCTACCTCCGAAAGACTGTGGTGCGCCCCCTGGAACATGGAAGAAGGGTAAATGAACTGCGCCTGGCAGGAGAGGAAATCGAAGAAGCCGACGATCTGCCGAACAACGAAATTGGAGATTTCATTGCACAGGCCGATCGACTGTATGAAGAAATGAAAGCGCCGGCCCGTTCTCCTGATCCTTCCATCTCCTGATACATCAATCCACCGTTGTTTGCCGGGATGTCGAAACATTTCAAACGAAAATGTTTTCCACCCTGATTGATGGCAGCTCTGGCTTTAGTCCAGGCCCAGGTTCGGCCCTGGCTCTCGAGGATACCCTGGACTCCAGATTAGCGAATCAGAAGCAATGCAGGAATGCGCCCCTCGCCTTTTTCATGATACCCCAGGGCCTTTCCCACTATGGAGAGAGGCGAATCCTTTTCTGTAGCCTTTTCGCAGCAACCGGACTGATAGGAGCTGACCAGCGCATCTCCAGGCCCAATCTTGCCACCTTCGCCCGAAACTCGCAGATTTACCACGCCAAAGAATGCTACCAGCTCCATCCCTTCCGGCTTCTGAAGTCCTGAGCGACTGTGATGCTCGGGCAAATAGTCCACCGGAGGATTCAGAATCATGGCAGCTTTCTCGACGATGGCACCCACAACCTTGCGACTGGCTCGCTCCGAGCAGCGCGCCAGAAGACCTTCTTCATCGGTAGCCACCAGCAAATCCCCGGCCCCCAGAACTTCATTCTGTCGAATAGAGAAAAAGGCCGCTATGGGCGCCTGGTGGGGATCGCCGCTCTTTCCGGCGAAGATGGAACCAGAAAAGCGACTGATACCTCGAACCCATAGTCCCAGATCCGACACAGAATAGCCCCGGTCATCATGCCCTCCGGCAATCAATGAATAGAAGCTCTCAGACAGGAACCGTCCTCCAGGCCCGGAACCAGAAACGCCCAGGGAACCATCGCCGCTGCGAGAGAGTCCCAGAGTGCCTGCTTTCTCCCCGTATCCCAGGACGCCATCTCCATCGGAACGACCTGAAAGACCGGCCCCGGTAGACTTATTTACTCCCTGGACCGGAGCATGGTTCACCGGAGGAGGCGATACGCTTCCATAGGTTTCGCCCATATCGGCTTCTACGCGAATGGTTCCTGTATGACTGGAATAATCATGTTGCACCGGCGCATAATCATGATCATGAGGCAATGGCTTTCGTGGATCATGCAGCCTGGGATCGGTGGACTGCACCACATGTCCGGAAAGCACAGCGCCTTCCGGGGCCAGCTTTACAATACCTGCATCGTCGACGCTGGCCTGCTGGAGCCGCGAATCGCTGCCCTGCACTGCAACACCGCTTCTTGTTTCTCCATCGGAGGCAAGTTCTACAATGCCAGGGGACTCTTGAGTGGCCAGGCGCAACCGAGGATCACTTCCCTGCACCGCTGTTTCGGGTTCAGATTCGCCGGCTTTTGCAAATCGCATAATTCCTTTAGTCTCTGTACTGGCATCCCGCAAGCGAGGGTCGTTACCCTGCACAGCCTCGGACGGGCGATTGCTGCCCGACGATGCAAGACGCACAATCCCGGACGCTTTCTCAGTGGCATACTTCAATCGAGAATCACTTCCCTGCACCACTACGCCGGAGCGGTCTTCGCCATCCTCTGCAAGCTCGGCGAGGCCGGATCGCTCGGTATTTGCCGGTTTCAGACGATCATCGTTGGCCTGCACTGCATGCAGTCCACGCTCCTCGCCGTTTCGGGCCAATCTCACGATTCCCGGCAGATCTTCGCTGGCCCCCTTCAGGCGCCGATCGCTTCCCTGGACCACAACGCCTTCCCGGTCTTCGCCATCGGAAGCCAGCTCCACAATACCTTTGAAATCAGTGGTTGCGTCCCGTAGGCGCCGATCG
The DNA here is from genome assembly GCA_020440915.1 of Leptospiraceae bacterium. Taxonomy (GTDB): domain Bacteria; phylum Spirochaetota; class Leptospiria; order Leptospirales; family Leptonemataceae; genus UBA3465. Next base: position 7,322 of record JAGRNE010000064.1, read on the forward strand.
CTTCCCTGAACGGCGACGCCATCCCGGGCTTCCCCGTCCAATGCAAGACGTACAATTCCAGAACGCAAAACAGAAGAATGAGGGATGGGCTCGGCCGGCAGCGTTCGATCTTGCTTCTCCACGGGATCTGCCGACGCAAAAAGCTCTACCTCGATAATCTGGGACAGAAACTTCCCCTCTCGGGTACGGGCATTCTCAAAGATAGTAATCTGAATATAACGGATGTTTAGTGGAAGAAACCGCCATCGATACCATTGCCCGGGCTCCGCCAGAAATCCACTCTCCTCCATCAAGTGATGCCAGGTAATGTTGTCTTCGCTGTAGGAAATGTGAAATCCTTCCGGGAAAAGAGGGTCCTCCACTGCCCTTGAAAGCAGACGAATTTCGCTTACCCGGTTCACCGAACCCAGATCCAGGCGAATATATTCGTCTTCCTGCCTGCTTCTAAGAGGACTGGACCAGCCGTAGTCGGTGCGCTCATCGACAAGGTTGTCCTTTACCCAGAGCCGATCCAGTTCGCCGGAAACCTCGATATCTACGATGCCAGAAACCATGACCTTGAACTGTCCAAAAGCGCTGACGTAACCGTCTTCAGATTGTTTATCACGTATAAATAAAAACTTTATATACCTTGCAGTAATCAGAGGAAAGTTCCAGGTCATTACCGGCTTTCCTTCATGTCGGAAGTCCGACTCCCTCAGTATAGGTTCCCAGACCTGCCCATCCTGCGAAATCTCAAAACGAAAGTTATCCGGGAAGGCATTGCCCATCTCCGGATGTTTCTCCAGCACAATCTGATTAAAAGAGATCTCCTCTTTAAAGGTGCCGACGCAGGCCACCAGACCGGGGACTTCAGATGGCTCGCTTGTCCAAGACCGTACCCGCCCCTCTTCCATCTCGGCCTGACCTGGCCCACTGAAGTCTTGAAAGGGGTAGATCTGCGGGTGTGAAATGCGAATTGGTTTCATATAAGCTGATTCCAGTGTCTGTTGCGCTCCGTGCCGACCTTCAATCCATCTTCCGGTTCGAACAGGATCTGCTCACTAATTTGCTGCAAAATGGTTTTGAGATATTCAGGTACTTCATCGCTAAGTCGGATCCATCCAGCGTCTTCACCTCGGTAACAATTGCTCAGGAGTCGAATACTTCCCGGAGACACTCTTCCCTCAAGGGTTCTCAGGATCTGATTCCAGGCCATTGACCCATTGCCTTTCTCGCGGGACAGGATTTTTTGCACATTCTCATTTGTGGGCGGAATGCCAGCCAACAGGCATTCGTTCCTGGCGGCATCCCAGTTCTGGCTTCTGGCTGGTTGCTCAGGTTGTCGCTCTGTACTATTTTGTATGGATATATGGATCTGGTTGTACCGGGGGTCCGGTGCTGCTGGGCTGGGGCCTGTTTCCGAGTGGGCCTGCAGGGCGGTGGGGCGACCCTCGGAGGGCTCTACGATTGCGCCCGAGGGGGTCGGCATGGTGCTCCCCTGAGGGGCTTCCCCACGCTCGAAATTGTGAAAAAGGAAGTGGTAAGTGGAATTCGTCCGACCGGAACCCTTCTTTACATGCACCAGTCCTGCTTCCTGCAGTTCATCCCGGGCCCTTCTCAGTGATGATTTCTGCTTAAAACCGGTCAGTTCCAGAAGCCGGTTTGATCCAGGATATACCGGGCAGTAGGACCGATCCGTGAAGCTCAGTAGCACTGCGTACAGTACCCGGGCCGCCGGCGATAGCCTGGCCCAGAGCCCTGAGCGGATCACGGCGGTTGGAAACTTAAAAAATTGCAGCTCTTCTGCTGACATATAGCCACCTCACCTGCTTGATGAGAGGCTCCCAAAAAAAGGTTGACATGCTTTTGTTTTGGTTCATTATGTCGCCAACCATTCATTCCCAATGGAAGCCCCAGCCCCTCAGGCAACTGAGGGGTATTTTTTTGCGCTATTTTTATGTGATGCGCGACAGGATTATGTCGCATAACCCACATCTGTCAAGTACTTTAAAGTACGTATCAATTGGCGGGACTGGCGTTTTTCTTGATCCAGTTTTCCAGGGACCTGGCTGCTTTGACGTCCTGGGCTTCGATGGTAAGGATGTTTCCTTTTCGTCGAATAATCGGGTAATCCGTGGCTTCAATGCCGGAGGGTTTTGATCCCGGGGCACCGGGTTGCCCGGCACGGTCTTGCCGGCTTCGTTCTTCGTTGGGGGATTCGTTCTCCCGGGAAAAGAAGTCTCGCGCCGATCGGACGGTTCGGATAGCTCCGGATTCGTAGGCGCTTACAAATTCGTCAAAACGGCCTTTCCTGTGCGCCTGGACCGCCTGGATGAGCAGGTTTTTGTTTTCCAGGCCGGCCTCTTTGCATTTCTTCAGTGCTTCGGAAGGCAATCCGGCGATGCCCAGAATTTCCGTAATGTAATTCCTGGACTTGCCCACCAGTTGGGCCAGTTCTGCATCGCTGTAACTTTCCTGCTGCTTCAGCCTTAGTAACGCTTCCGCCTCTTCCTGGGCGGAAAGATTCTCCCTTTGCAGGTTCTCGATGATGGCAATGCGATAGTAGTCCCGCTCTTCCCGGGAAATAATCCTGCATTCTGCCTCCTTCCAGCCCAGGCGAGTCAGAGCATGGAATCTCCGTTCCCCGGCTATAATGCGGTACCCCTCCCCTGCTCTTGTTACTACAATTGGGGATAGCAGGCCATCCTTCTTGATGCTTTCTGCCAGCTCGTCCACCGCCACAGTGCGATCCTTGCGAGGCTGCTCCTCGGAAGGATGGATGCGATCCATGCGGATCCTGGTAATGGTGCCGTCCAGGGACTCTGCCTGGAAGATGTCGGCCAGGGTCCCCAGCTTCTTATGCTTTGAGCTCACTCAGGAGTTCCTCCAGGAAGTCAGAATACTCTTTTGCCTGCTTAGATTCAGGGGCATAGTCGAAGATGCTTTTTCGGGCAAGATGACTTTCTCCGATGGCAACGCCTGCGCTGATGGTGGAATCGAAAACTCGAAAAAACTGGGAGACCACCGGAAGGATGGTCTTGGTAAGCACGGTTTTAGCTTTGATCTGGGTTACAACGGCACCTGCCACTTCCAGGTCCGGATTAATGCGCCGCTTGATGCTGTTGATGGTGGTTTGTAATCCGGTCATCCCGTCGATGGAGAATTTTTCTGCCTGCGCGGGCACCACAACATGGGTGGCGGCCACCAGCGCATTGATGGTGAAAATGGAAAGACTTGGCGGACAATCGATGATTATGAAGTCATATCCGGAAACGCCCTGGAGGGCATCGCGCAGGATGTAGGGCGCATCGACATTCTGGCCCATGGATTCCACTTCTGCCAGAGTGATTTTAGAGGGCGCCAGGTAGAGGTTCTTCTCCCCGGTCTCAACAATGGCATCTGCCAGCGGCCGGGACTGGCTAAAAACGTTGTAAAGCGACACATCCAGGGCATCTGGATTTACGAAGAGGCCGGTAGTGTTGGCCTGGGGGTCCATGTCCACCAGGAGGGTCTTTTTGCCTCTCTTCGCCAATCCGAATGCAAGGTTGATGGCGGTGGTTGTTTTTCCTTCTCCGCCTTTCTGGTTGGTGATTGCGATGATCCTGGTTTTCACGGTTAATGCGACATAATAATAAGGAAGCATTTTTTCAAGAAAGTTTTGGGCGCTGCCGGAAAAAACGCTCTGTCGGACATCCGACACTTTATCCTCTAGCTCGGAACACGCAAGCCTTTGTTTGCTGTCGGACGTCCGACTATGCGCTGACATCGTTTCCAGGCTTCTTCATCCTGTGGCTGTCGCCTGTTCCTCCAGGGCTTCTGCTTCCGGGTCTGCTCGCGGGTGGCATTTGCCCTGGATTCGGCGTCCTTGCTGTAGCGGTGGCCTTTTCGCTGTCTCCGTGTAGCGCCAGATGCTTGAGGTCGGATGTCCGACACGGATGGGATGAAAGCGTGAGCTGTCCTTGAATTTCACCTGCGGCCGGGTCGATAATTGTACCGTATGTCCGTAGAAGGCCTGTTAAAACGCCTGAGCTCCGGCGGGTTTCGTGCCGGCTTCCTGAGTTCCCTGGGAGAGATGTATCATTTCGTTCTTTTTGCCCGGCGCTCCGGGGTCTTCTCCCCCGTGGCAGGAATGAGTGGTTCGGAGGCGTCCACCCGTTACGGATTTCTGCAGTCCAGTCCGGAGTCCTGGTCCCAGACCCGGCAAAACGGTTATCAGGTCTTGAAGGGAGGATCCATCGGGCTGTCTGGCCAGGACGTTTTCGTGGGAGTCCAGGGCGAATCCGGAGTCGATCATTTACTGGTTGTGGATGGGCCTTCCGGCTCCTTGCCGGATCCTGCTTTTCTGCAGTTGCTACTGCTTGCCGAGCTGGGCTTCCAGCATTCCGGCTCCGAGGTCCATGACCTGCCGGTGTGGCTGGCGGACAGTCTTACATTTTTGCAGCGCAGCCCTTCGCCCCTTCTACTTCTTTCAGAGCCGGGCTCCGGAGCGGACGCTCTGACCCAGGCACTTGTGGATTCCAGGTTCGGAGAAGAGAACGCCGTCTTCTTTCACCCCGGCCGGCTTTCCGAAGAGGTTCAGTTGCGCGAGTTCTTCGGAGATCAGGTAAGCGCCAGGCTGGGAGACGCTTCTGTGGTGCCGGTCATGCAGAGAGGCGCCCGGGCGGTGGTTATCGAAGAGGTGTCCGATTTGTCTCAGTCCATGCAGTTGCGGATCCTGGCCCTATTGTCGGATCCGGATTCTCCCATCTTCTGGGTCTTCTCCAGCAGCCGCGACCTGGGCGCCATGGCCGAAGCAGGTCGATTCCAGCCAGCCCTCCTCAGGCAGCTGCGTTCCGGGGAGTTTCTTCTCCCTCCGGTAAGAAGCCAGAGGGACCGGATCCCGGAAGAAGCGGAGCGCTTGCTCAGAGCTTTCCGTCAGCAGTTCGGCAGGAGTATTTCTCTCACAGGGGAAGCAGTGGAAGCATTGCGGGGGTACGACTGGCCGGGTAACTGGCAGGAGCTGAAAGAAACCCTGAAATCTGCTTTCTTGCTCTGCCCGGGTTCGGAGCTAAGAAAGATGGATCTACAATTCGGAAACTGGAATCAAGGGCAGGGGGACGATCTCAATCTGCGCCACCGCACCGCAGACCTGGAGAAGTCTCTCCTGCTGGAGGCCTATGCGCTCCATGGCGGTAACCAGGTCCAGATGGCCCGGGCTCTGGGGATTTCCCGGGGCTCCCTGCAATATCGCATGAATAAGCTGGGCCTGGGCGGTAGGGAAGAGTGAGCGATCAGATTCAGCTTCAGACCCCGGGAGGCTGCGCCGTGCGCGTTTTCGCCGATCGAGGAGTATGCAACGTTTCCAGGGATGGCAGACTGGAATTCCCCCAGGGCGGGTCTGGATCTTCCGATCAGGCCATTCCTGGAGTTGTCTTTATTGGTAGATCCTTTTCTCCGGTTCTGACACAGAATGAATTCGTGCTGGTCTTCAATCGATCCCGTCGCCTGGTTATTCCCTATCGGCTGGCCGATGGTAGGGCCAGAAGCCTGCTGCTTCCCTGTGGATCTGCAGCCGATCAATTCCCCGTCATTGTGGCCTACTTTGATTCCACCCGGGCGCTGGTGGATCAGGGCAGTCTCTTCAAAGGGCCGCCCTGGCGATACGCCGTTCTTGAGCCCGGGGTTTCGCGCATCGATCTAATGAGCCTCAAGGTTCACCGGCCAGAGCTCAAAACCTTTCTGCTAAAAGAGGAGGGTGGGGCCACCCATGAAACCACGGCCGCCATGGCCGAACAGAAAGTTCGGGCCACAGATATTATTGAGCAGACCGGGGGAGGCCATAATACATCGAACCCGGTCTTTCAGGCGAGGCTTCATTTGCGCCAGCTTGCCCTGGATCGCATGCTTGAGTTGCCTGCGAAGTTCACCCTGAAGACGGAAGAGGTGGAATTCATTCGCACCTTCCTGAATCTGATGATAAAAAATGAGCGAAACACTGCCGAGCTCGTGCCAGTGCAGGGCGAATTGAAGCACCTGGACCAATTCTACGGACTGCTTTCTGTGGCTTTGAAGGATCCGGATCAGTTCGATCGGGCGCTGGAGCAGGGCCTGGCTTCGGATCTGGCTTCCTATTTACTGCCGGTGGTGCGAAACATGCGGTCCAATACCCAGGATCGGGAGCAGCAGATCCGCTACTGGGAATGGGAGTACAGGCTGAATGAGCTCTCCGGGGGGCAGGGTTCGGTCAAAAAGCCGCCAAAATGAAGCAAAAAAATGATTGCTAAACCCCGAAAATGACCAAAAAGTAAGCATAGAATGTTCTGGGCGTCTGTCATTTTGTCAGTTCAGTCCCTCTCCGGCCAGCCCGCCGGGGAGCAGGCCGAAATCCGCCCTCAACTCCATCCGGAAGGTCCGGAGATAAGTCTGATTTCTGCTCAAACCGGGGAGTCAGCGTGGCTCCAGGGAAGACAGCAGAATCTAGCAAGTTCCGAGTCCGGTGCCCCCGCGGTAGGGAAGGATTCCAGGGCCATTGCTGCGCGGAGCCCCGAGAGCAGCGGTGTAACGGCCATAGGCTCCACGGCAGGGCAGGGCTCCCAAAAAGCCTACAGCCAGGGTCAAAGCTGGCCCGGCGCCGGGAATCGGGCTTCGGAGGCCTCCGTCCATTCGTCTTCAATTCCCGTCCTGGAGACCCGCTCGGGCGACGGATCCTGCCTGAATAAAGCCCTGACCCTTGCAGGAAACTCGGTTGCCCGGGTACCTTTTTCCAAAAATCTGGTGTTTAGACCACAGATAGAGAGGCTTTGCCGCTATGTCCAGGAGCAATCCCGGCGTGGCTCGACTGCTGTCGGCCATGAAGAAACTTACCCGAGAAGTAAACGATCAGGAAATCTGTCGCAGATTGGAGATCTTGATCAACTCGGAGAAGGAAGATTTACCCCCATCTTCCGTAAAGAGTCTGCTGGAGGATCCAGCAGATTTCGATCCGTCCACGGTGGCGGAGCCATACACCCAGTACGTAAAGCATTACCTGTATATGGTGAAGCGAGAGGAGCGCAACCGGGAAAAGCAGCGACAGGAGACGGAGTCGCGCAAGCAAGCCAGGGCCGGAAAGAAGAAGTCGGCTCCAGCGCGAAAGAAGGCCCGCAAAACCGCTTCCAAGAAGAGTTCAAGCTCGCGCTAGGATATAGGCCAGCAGGCAACTATGCAGCAACCAGGATCGCCGGGCTTGAAGGCCTTTCCGTCTTCGCGACAGAGGCGCTCTCCGCAA
>JAGRNE010000065.1 GCA_020440915.1 Leptospiraceae bacterium
ATGTGTATGGGACTGGAAGCCAGAAAGGTATGAATTCTTTTTCGTCGCGCATCCTGCAAGGCCTCGGCGGCGATCTTTATGTCTCCAGGTACAGCCCGGGCCAGGGCTGCAATGATAGGCGTTTCCAGCTCCCGGGAAACCCTCTGTACAGCGCGAAATTGCACAGGACTGGATACTGGAAATCCGGCCTCGATGACATCCACTCCCAGAGCTTCCAGGCGGTGGGCCACCTCCAGTTTCTGGTCCTCGGTCATCGCTGCGCCGGGGCACTGTTCGCCGTCCCGCAAAGTGGTATCGAATATGTAGACCAGCCCGGCGTCGTTCTGCTGCGCGATGGCAGCTTCCAGGGTTTGCTGTGTTTCTGACTTACTCATGGCTTCAAAGTCAAATTAAAGGGCGTTTTGGACCTCGCAAAACCTTTTTTGATCTCTGCATGCAACAAAGAAGCGAATTGCTTGCCAGAAAGTCGGATCGGAGGAGTATCCTACCATGGTATCTAAGCAGGATCCGTTCGGAAGCTTCTCCGCTCAGGATTATCTGCAAGAATACTATGGGACGCTGGGCGAAGAGAACCTGTTTCTACTGTCCTTTTTGCACCGAACCTACGAACTCTGGAAACCGGCTGTACTTTGCGATATTGGCAGCGGCCCCACCATCTATCAGTTGATCAGCCCCTCCCGGCATTCTCCGGAGATCCACATATTGGAGTACCTTCAGCCAAACCGAAAGGAAATAGAAGCCTGGGTAAACGACCGTTCCGGCTTCTCCTGGGAGGCTTATTTTCAGAACGTTGCACAAAGAGAGGGGCTGGGCGCCGAAGGCTCAGCACAGATCCAGGCCAGACTCAGGAAGTCCATCCGCTCCATTTCCGAGGTAAATCTTTTTGTTCCAATCAATCCTTCCCTGATTCCAGCCAGGATAGATACTATTTCGTCCCATTTCTGTGTGGAGTCCATTACGGAAGATCCTCAGCAGTTTGAGGTCGCCTGGGACAATCTTATTAACGTGGTGCCCGATTCGGGAAAACTTGTAATGAGCCTACTGAAAAATGCTCGAACTTACAGAGCTGGAGACAAATACTTTCCGGCCTATCCGGTGGATGAACAGTTTCTACAGCAGGAACTGGAGAACCGGGGCTTTCAAGACATTGTAATGGAAACCATTCCGGCGGAGGATGAACGGGACTATGAAGGAATCATCTGTGTCCGTGCCATCCGCAACTGAAAAGAGCCAACTGGAGCGGCAGAAGCGCGTTCCAATTATTGAGGCCTTGAAGAAGCATCGGGCCGAGGGAGTTATTCCATTTCATGTACCCGGTCATAAGCATGGTCAGGGGAATCCAGAAATGGTAGAATTGTTTGGTTCCACAATGATGGAACTGGATCTGAACGCCATGGCAGACATTGATGATCTTGCCAATCCGGTAAGCGTCATTCGTGAAGCCCAGGAACTGGCCGCCGAGGCCTTCGGAGCAGACAACGCCTATTTCCTGATTAACGGTACAAGTTCTGGCATCCATTCCATGCTTCTTTCTGCTCTTAACCAGCGGGATCGCATCATAGTGCCCCGGGATGGACACAAGTCCATGTACGCCGCCCTGATTTTATCCGGCGCCAGTCCAATCTTCATCCCGCCATCCATACATCCGGAGTTCGGCTTCACGCTCCCTCCAGATCCGGAAGACATTGAGTCTATCTTCGCCGAAGTACGGCAGATTCATTCCCTGGAAATAAAAGCGATGTTTGCCATCAATCCGTCGTACTATGGCCTTTCGCCGCGGCTGGACCTGCTGGCCAGGATCGCACATCGGGAAGACGTAACTCTTCTGGTAGATGAAGCTCATGGGGCGCATTTCTATTTTCATCCCGGTTTTCCCCGGACCGCCATGTCTTCCGGAGCATCGATGAGCGCAGTAAGCATGCATAAGACCGGCGGCTCATTGACCCAGAGCTCTCTTCTTCTTCGAAAAGGGGACCGCATTAGCAATGAAAGTCTGCGAAATATCCTGGATCTGCTCAGGACATCCTCTTCTTCCTATCTGCTAATGACCAGCCTGGACTCGGCTCGCAGCAGGCTGGCCACCAGAGGACGGGAGCTTCTTGAAGAAACCCTGAAGCTTGTAAGGAATGTCAGAGCGCAGATCAACTCCATCCCTGGACTGCATTGCCCCGGCCCCGAGGATTTTCGCAATGACCATCGAGTGGGCGGATTTGATGAAACCAGGTTAACCATTGGAGTACAGGGTCTGGGTTTGAACGGCTTTCAGGTGGAGCGGATCCTGAGAAAGGAATACTCACTCCAGGTGGAAATGTCCGAATTCCAGAGCGTTGTTGCTGTAGCCACCTTTGCCGATACGGCGGATAGTCTGGGCAAGCTTGTAGGAGCCTTGCAGGGCCTGGCGCGGAGTTCCAACGTCTCTCAGAAAATAGCCAGGTTTCCGGAACATCCGCCGGTGCCTCCAAGGGTAATGAATCCGCGGGATGCTTTTTATTCTCGAAAGACTTCCCTTCCCCTCACAGAAATCGCCGGGTCCATTTGCGGAGAAATGATCATGGCCTATCCTCCGGGGATTCCATTGATCTGCCCGGGAGAGGTGATTACCGAGGATATTGTAAGCCATGTGCAGGCGCTGAAATCGGCCGGGGCTGCTCTACAGGGCATGGCCGATCCCATGGCCGACCGAATTCGCATTGTAGAGGGAAGTTGAGGTATGCAAAACCCTGGCCCTGGCGGGGGAATACTGTGCCGTTTGCGGCCCGGCGAATACCTTGCTACTTCCGGGAAAACCCGGGCTGCTCAAAGCAATAAGCCCCGGGAGCTGAAATGAGGATTCTTGTGGCCATGAGCCGCCAGCTTTACAGCCTCTTGGTTTCGTCGTCCAGACTTTCGGCGAAGACAGGATCTTCATGATTGGCCCGAGCATATTTTCGGCATCGTTCCAGATATATCAGCGAAGCTTTGTCCTCTGGCACGTCTTCGTAGATTCGAAGGAAGGTCGCTTCTGCTTCGTCAAAGCGGCGTTTGTGATAAAGCATTACTCCCCTTTCGAAAGCTTCCTTGCGTGTGGCCTTTTTCTGTACGAGTTCTTCCGCATCGCCGTCGAGGATTTCATATACTGGTACCGAGCGAGTCTTGCCCTTAACCCTGACTTTGCCCATGAATCGATAATTGACCTGGACGTCTTCCAGCGCCTGCCGCAGCGTATCTTCGCTGACAATTATATGCGCGCCCATCTTTTTGGTAAGGCCTTCCAGACGACTGGCCAGGTTCACGGCATCGGCAATTACGGTACTTTCCATCCTTTCTTCTTCGCCAATGGTTCCCAGCATCAGAACGCCGGTATGCATGCCCACTCCGATGTCGATGGGAATATAGCCGTTTTCCAATCGATATTTGTTGAACTCCAGAAGCTCCCGGCGCATGTTGATGGCCGCTTCCACCGCATTTCTGGGGCTGTCCGGAAAGAGCGCCATAATAGCATCGCCAATGTACTTATCAATAAATCCTCGGGAGTTTCGAATAACCGGTCCCACCCGCTTGAGGTAAGAGTTCAAAAAGTTAAAGTTTTCGCTGGGCTTCAGGGATTCGGAAATGGTGGTGAAAGACCGGATGTCCGAAAAAAGCACGGTCATCTCTTTCTGGATTTGATCGCCCAGGCGAATGTTAAGAATGCTTTCCTGGCCCAGGTGCTGCAAGAATTCCCGAGGCACGAAACGATAGTAGGAGGCATTCAGCGCCTGCAGATAGTCCGAATACGCCCGAATCTCCTCTACCATGCTGTTAAATGTATCCGCCAGTACGCCCAGTTCATCGTTGGTCTTTACGTCTACGCGCGTTTCGTAGTCCCTATCCTTAACGCGCAAAGCGCCGTCCTGGAGTTTGCCAATGGGCCGGGACATCAGACTGGCAAGCAGGTAGGAAAAGATGAGAGAAAGAACGAGCGCCGCCACAACGCTAATAATACAAATATAATAGAGCTCTCGGACTTTGTTTACTTCGCCGGTGGCATCGTAGTCCAATCCCAGAATGGCGATGGTCTTTCCATTACGATCTTTGATGGGGACGGCAGCGGATAACCAGTTTCCCCATTGATCTTCTACGAAATCTTCCTCCGCTGAAGGTGCTCCCTCAATGGCCTGAATAAAGGATTTCTGTTTTACGCCGTAGTAGTTGCCGATGGGGTTTTCGAAGCCTTCGGTATCGTAGTCCGCATCTGCAAGAAACATCAATTTCTTATGATCCGGGCTCTCATCCACAGCAATGTACATGTAGGCGTATTTGATGTTGGATTCCCGCTCGCCGCCATCGCTTTGCGGGTCCACGCGAACGGTGCTTTTCTTAATGCTGCGAAGAATAGCTACCAGGCGCTGGAAAGCCTCGCCTTCCATCAATTCCTGGGAGTCTTCCCCTGTTAGCGCTTCCAGGGTTTTGCCCTGTTTAACTCGAAGGATTTCGGCCTTGGTGCGAATGTTACGCTTTCTTAATTCTTCGGTAAGTTCCCGAACATATTGCCGATCCTGAGGTGTCATGGAATTCACGGAGGTACGGGCAATGTCCATGAGCCGCCCGCCCATAACTTCCAGGATCATGGTTCTGGTGTTGGAATAGATGAGAAAAGCCGTAACGCCCGTGGCAGTCACAGCAAGCGTGGATACCACAAGCATCAATTTCCAGCGAAAGGGAAACTTTCCTCTACCTGTTCTCACCTGTGTCCTCTGATGAACAAAACAATACCATCCTCACCGGGCATTGCAATGGCCCGTATCTGCTCATGTATGGAGGCTGCGGTGCCCCTTTCCATATGACGCAGAGCAGTGTCGATCCTGGAACCGAAAGCCTCTCCCAGCGTATGGAATACCAGACCGTTCTCCGGCACCGAGCCAAATTCCTCTATCTTAGCTTCGGTTCCTGTGTGCTCGGAATCCAGCATGTAAAGTTTGCCGTGAGCTGGATTGGGCTGGATGTGCAGGGCCAGAATCTTACGGGCGCTGAAGAGCTGAAACACGGAATCCAGAGTCTTGAGAGGGTCCTCCCCCAGGTTGATGCGGCCTTCCACATATCTGCAGATGGCGGAGGCTACCAGATCATCGGGCTCCGAAGAGTCATGCACCCATCCCATTAGAAAGAGATGCCCCTGGTCCTTCTTAACGTCATGGTAGAAATATCCGGGCAGATGGGAGCGCAAGGGCCCCATCCGGGCCTCCATCCAATCCTCCTCAACATCCACGGTTTCATAGGCCCGGGCCCGAAAGGTGGCCATCAAATCGTCTGTGTTACGGAACTGTTCCTGCTCAATGAGGGTCTTACGAATTCGGTCCAGTGTATCGTAGAGAAGACTGGTCATGGTGCGGAATGTATTTCCCAGATCGTTAAACTCTTCGATGATTCCCTTCTTGATGCGAACCTCGTAGTCCCCTTCGGCGGCTCGACTGGCGGCCTCGGTAAGCCCTCGAATGGACCGGGCCAGAATAAACGATAGAAAGAGCGAAATGACGATACCTGCAAGCACCGCCACCAGAATACCTATGACAATCTCGATAATGCTGGCCCGCACTTCGTTTCGTATCCAGGTGCCGTCGTACTGCACACCCAGTAATGCAAACTCCTTTCCTTCATCGTTCTTCAGGGACGTGAAGGCCCAGAGCTGTTCCGGGGAATAGAGGCTGGCGGAGAAGTCCGGGATCCACACCTCGGTATTGCGGATGAGGGCCATGGCCCCTTTTTCCGAGACCTGCAGCAAGGCCGCCTCCCCGATGTCCCCGGGGAAGGATTCAGGCGCGGAAGCGAATATGATCTCATCGCCGGATGGATCCATGATTACCAGTCCCGGGGCGCCGGCCCGGGAAGTTTCATCGGGCCACAGCAGCCTGGAGATGGAGCTGGTGGTGATTTCCGGCTCCCGCAAATCAAAGAGTTGCTGCACCCGACTCAGATCTCTTTGCAGCGCATCCGGATCTATGGAGGCCAGGCCCTTTTTCTGCCCGTTTTGCTCGCGTGCCTGAAGAAATTCCTGAATGGCAACGGCAAAGGTTCGAATCTGTTCCCGACCGCCGGACTCCAGAGTTGTGGTGTCCGCCGCCCATTTGAGTCCGCCAATCAAGAGGCCGGCAATCAGGAATACAGGCACCAGGAAAAGAAGGTTTTGCAGACGAATGGTCAAGAGCGAACCTCCCTGTGGGCCTGCAGAGCTACGATCCCCTGGGCAATTTCTGGAAGTTCGTAGATGGTCCGGAAAAATTGGCCTTTTTCCAGACCCAGGCAACGAGCGCCGGCCGCACCGGCCACAATAGAAGAACTCTCCACTGAATCAAAAAGCAATGATTGAATCCCCAGGATTCGATGGGGCAGCTTTTTATTGTCCTGCAAGAACTCGCCATCCAGCAGGATTAGAAGTCGTTTCACAGTTCGGCCGCTGTCCACTACAAGCTCACCTGGCTCGAATTGACGAGGAAGGCAGACCTCGGCCAGGGCCGATAATTCCGTTTCCCGTAGCCGCGAAAAAGGAAAGATGTGCTGCAGGGCGATGATTCGATCCGCCAGATTCACAGAATCACCTCCAGAAAGCGTCCGCTACGACCGGATGTTTCGGCCCATTCGCGCACTCGCGGCCGCGCCGCGCCCTGAAGCGAGGCAGCCCTATCTTTGCGATCCTCGCTCCAATCGACATATACTGCCACTGTACCGTTGCTCTCTATACTGTGTTTGCCGGGCTTCAAGGTATGCCGCTGGCTCTTTTTTTTGTCATTTACCGGATACAGATCCAGCTCCGCAGAATTCAGAATTTCCAGCTGTCCGGAACCTTTGTGCAGCAGAATCAAAAAGTCCATGGCCCCCAGAAATGTTTCCATACTTTCGATGTAGTGTTCCGATGATTGCTGGAGCAGCCGTCGAGTAATGCGAAACAGATCGCTGTTTAATCGAGCGCAGTCCAGCTTGTCTTCGCCTTCTGGCACAATCCATACAGCCAGATAGCGAGCATCTTCGTATATTCCCTGACTTCTGCTTTTTGCCGCATCCACAAAGTCCACAGTGCTCTTATGCTTCATCAGGCTGTAGATTAGATTAATTAGTTCGTTTCGTCTTCGCTTCTCTTCCAGACGATAGTTCTCCCCGGTAAGCGATGTCACCGTTTCTTGCAGGGAACGGCTGAGTCGGGTCAGACTTCCGGAAAGACGAGTTAGCTCCGCCGGATTGGAGACATGGATTTCGTTTCCAAATTCTCCTGCGGCCACCTGAAGGGCGGACTGTTTGAGCACATGAATGGGACGGGTTAGGCGCTCGGTAATAAAATAGGCAATGGCCAGACCGGCAGCCAGAGCGACAACGCCAATAATCACAACCTGCAAAAGCGCCAACCGGGTGCGGCTTTCTATGATGGTAATGTCAACGTCTGCGCCTGCGTAGGCCACAGCGTCGCCTTCGCGGTTCAAAATCGGCACATAGGACGATTTCAGTAATCCCCAGTCCTCCCAGGGCTGAATATCGCTCAGGTAGATTTCCCTTTTAAGAATTACGTCCCGGATATTATCTTCTGCCGGGTTGCTGTCCGCTATACCGACGAAGGAATGGATATCGCTCTGAGTAGAATCCAGGGCATAGTTGATATGGGTTTCCCGATCCACCAGGATGGCAGAATAAAGATAAGTAATCTTTGTTCCGATTCGTACGCGAATCATGGGGGCCACCAGTTCTCGATAAATAGACTGGGACTTTGGCGGCCCAAATCCAAAACCTGAAACCTCCCGCACTTCGCCCGTTTTCATATCAATTCGGACAATTGCTACAGTGGAAACGCCGTAATAGGTGCCGGTGATTTCGTCGTATGCGATGGAGAATATTCCAAAGGGGTAAGCCTTTTCGGTACCCGCAGAACGCAATTTCAGACTCCTCTGAACTTCGCCTGTGGACGGTTCAAGAAAGAGTATCTGGAAATGATTTGTATCTGTGGCCAGGAGGGCCGTTCCTTCTGCGGATGCGGTTAGCCCGGTGATTACGGTAGGCTCCTCGGTAGCAAAGTCCAGATCTCGGATGATTTCAGGTTCGCCTGCTTCTCCATTTTCCAGAGGAACCCGCACCAGCTGGCTTCCAGCGCAATAGAGGGAATTGTTCAAATAGGCGATGGCCTGGCAGGCATCGCCTATGCCGGTCAGAACGCCGGAATTCCCGTTTCGAGGATCGATGTAATATATGGGGTACTCTGGCTCTGCCTCTTCGATCTCTTCCTCTGCGGTGTCTGCGGTGTCTGCGGTGTCTGCGGTGTCTGCTGCACCCGATTCAATTGATTCGACCGCAGCATCGTTGCCTTCAACTTGCTCCGTCGCGCCCACTGCCTCTTCTTCCGGCGCCGGTTCTTCAACTTCCTCGGCGGGCACAGGCTCGGGACCGGCCGCATAGATCATCCCCTGGCCAAAGGTGATATCCGTTGTATAATAGGGCTCTTCGCTGAGAGGCAGATCCCGAGCGAAGCGGCCCACCGGATTGATAATTTCCAGGTCGGTAGCCACAGCATAGCGGCCGTACATCTGTCCGCCATTCATCGTAATGCCGCGGACCTGCTTCAAATTTACAATCTCTTCATGATCTTCGCCGCTCACAAAGGCCGCAACCACGGTGCTCGCGGAAAGAAGCTTCTGGTCAAACGTAAGCAAGATCTTTCTATAGAGATCGGAATACACCACCCGCCCCAGAAAGATGGTAATGGCCACCAGACCTACAGTAATAACCAGGAAGTAGAAGGATCGAAGCTTCAGCTGCACGTTCATCGCATGGCCTCCAGAATACCCAGAGCTGCAGGCGGATCGCTTTCCAGCATTTCCTCGATAGAAGCGAGAGGCACCTCCAGATAGGTTCCTTCTTCCATGGTTACTGTGGCCCTCCTGCGACCCATCTCTTCCCGGTCCATGTTGCCCAGTCGCTCCAGAGCTTCATAACCGGTGGTCTTGCCATAGGTTCCGTTTTCGCTAACTTGAAAGTCTCCTTCCACGGCAATAAAGAGAGCGCCGGCCACATCGCCACGCGCATAGATCTCTGTATTGTTAGCCGAATGCAGACTGGCTTCGGAGGCGGGGCTTCGAAGGTTCAAGATTGAAAGGCGACCAAGCAGAGGATCGGACTTCAGAGCTACCAGTCGCTCCACCGGGTTCACTGCATGTTCGGAACCCTGGCTTAATGATAGATAGACCGCCCTGGCCATGGGACCCGTAAAGGGTTCCGCTCTGTAAATACGATCCAGGGAGTTTTCCCCTCTGGTCTCGTACAGGGACTGACTGGCCAGTGCCTTCTCGAGATCGTTCTTGCTCTTCAGCGCTTTTTCCAGAATGGCCTGGGCAGAATCCCGGGTTCCGGAAAAGTTTGAATGGTAGAAGGATATCTTCTCCTGGAGAGGCCGCGAATCGACCAGGGGCAGAAGCATGCGAAATACACCCCGGGGCACGCTCTGTTCCAGAGTCTCAATGGAATCCCCCCGGGTTCGAGGATTGGCGGATCGCAAGGAAGCGGCGATCTGCTCATAGTCCGGAATGCGACCGGCCAGAGCCAGAAGCTCCAGCACAAATTCCAGGGTAATCTGCTGCATGTCCTGATAGAACTGACCCAGCAATTGAATGGCCGGAGAACCCTCGCTATCTTTGAGCATAAAGGCCCGGTCCAGGTACAGATAGGAAGTCTGGATTTCCTTCTCTACAATGGCGCCTACCATGGAATCCAATTGCGCGAATGCAAGCCGGGAAAGGGTGCGCGCGGCCAGCGAACGGGAGCGATGAGGTAGCGAATCATTTCCGAGCACCGCAACTATGGCCGGCACGGATTTCAGGCCCAGGGAGCGCGCAAACATCTCTACCCTTCGGCGCTGTCTTGGGTTGAAGTCCTGGGCCATGCGAAAGAGAGGGAAGAGGCTTTCCGCATCCTGTATCCTTTCCAGAATCTCAATGCCTTTAAATCGGTCTTCTTCCGAGGCATGCTCCATGGCTCGAAGAATTCGAGGGATCAGTCGACTGGAGGCCGGCCCTACCAGCATACGAATACTTTCCAGAGCCCGACTGCGCATAACAGCCGATGGATCGTCCAGGTATCCTACCAGGGAATGGGCATAACTCTCCTTGCCGGTGAAGCCAAATGCTGCGATGGCGCTGGCCTTTTCTTCTTCGCTTCCTTCCAGAAGGGTCCGGAGCTCATCCAGAGCCATGAAGTTGTCCTGAAGATCCCTGCTGTTCCAGAGCGCCACAACGGCGGCTTCTCGATCTGCGGGTTTTTCTGAAGCCAGCAGAGGAAGGGCTTTGCGCGAAGGAATTAAGCCATGACTGCCCAGCTCCCGAAGTACGGACACAGGAAAGGCTTCCTGCTCCTGCTCCGCCCACTGGATGACGCGCTGGACTACAAAGCTGTCTTCATCCTCCAGAAGCTCGGCCAGGAGGTCCGCCCGGTCCTCTTGATGTTCCTGCATCTCCGAAAAGCTCAAAATCAGCGACTCCAGCGCGGCGGCCTTTCGCCGAAGGCCCAGGAAACGTATGGAGCTTAGATGCGCCGGCGACTCGGGATTCAAGGATTCCAGTTGAAAGCTTTCCAGATCCTGCTCGGACAGTTTCTGCCCCAGGTCTTTTCGCCCAAGAGAGAAGTTCAACCAGTCCTTGCGGAGGTTCTCCATAATTGCGGTGGGATACCGATTTCGCAGAAGAAATGCAATACCCAGATGCAAAAATGCAAAGGCCAGACCGCCTACCGCCAGATTGTCCAGTGTGAACCAGCCATCATCGCCAGCAAGTTGAGAGCCGGCAACCAGGAGCAGCAAACCGGCCAGAGCCGTGGCCAGAGGATCCATGAGACCTTCTGTGAATGTGCGAATCTCTTTTTTTACTTCTGAAGGTACGGCGTTGAACAGGAAGTTCCAGTTGTTGGCATCAAAGGAAATGTAAAAACCATGGTAGGCTAGAAATCCAAACAGAGCGGCATGGAAGCCCGCGTCAAAATAGAAGAAAACAAAGGCCAGCAAATATACTGCAGGCTGAACCAGAAGGGCATTCTTTACGCCAATGAGGACTATGATCCTGTTAAACAGAAAGAAGTTAATCACAATGTTGATCAGGTTTACGACAAGAAAGAGCTGACCAAAAAGGGAAGCCAGCTCTGCCTCGCCCTGCCCCTTTGCGAATATGTCCAGATATTGAAACTCGGTAAAGGTGGTAAGCACCAGAGTTCCAAACATAATGATATTTATTAGAAGAACGTAAGAAGACTTCCCTGCGGTCTTCATTACCTTCGAATTCTGTTCGAGAAAACCGTCTTTTTCCTGTTCGCTTTCATCTTCGATTTTTCGTACAGAGCGGCGAAGAATCAGTGCAACAAACAGAGAAAGCACCGCCATAATGGGCCAGAGCAGAAAGATCCAGTGGCTGCCCAGCGAACCGCTAAACAATGTTACCAGACCTCCGCCCAGAGCGCTACCGATGGAGAGACCTCCACCGAAGATTGGATAGAGTCGCTTCGCATCCAGGATGTCGAAATACCCGTCCACCAGATTCCAGAAAAGTGTGTAGAGCGAGACCAGCC
This sequence comes from Leptospiraceae bacterium, assembly GCA_020440915.1. Lineage (GTDB taxonomy): Bacteria > Spirochaetota > Leptospiria > Leptospirales > Leptonemataceae > UBA3465. The sequence goes on from JAGRNE010000065.1 coordinate 11,545, forward strand.
ATATGTATGCGTACAGCCTCAGGAGATAGAGCACTACAGTGGATTGCTCCAGCGCCGGAAACCAGCCGCTAAGAGCCAGAAAGAAAAACAGACCGCCGCCGATGAGGATGTACTGGATCAAGTCAAAAACTCGGTCGATGCCCATGCGACTGGTGGAAAAGGATAAAAAGGGCACAAAGAGAATCATTACGATGGGCGCAATGACGTAAACAATGGGCAGGCTTGAGGCCCCGAGCCTGGAGAGGAATACCGAGTCTGCGATGGAAAGGCCAATGGCCACACCGGCCTGCAATAATGCAGCCAACAACGTAAACAGCAGGAGCCTGCGCTCTTCCCCGGGATATACCTTGAACAGTCTTTGCAGAACGGCCAAAGCTTACTCCTGAATCGATTCTAGAAGGTTTCGCGCCTTTTCTCTCTGCTCGGGAAGAGGCGCCCTTCTGGATGCATAATGCAAATCTTCCCGGGCCCGATCATCGCCCAGTTCGAACAGACTCATTCCTCGGTAGAATCTCGCCAGAGCCAGTTCTGAATTCTGATACTCGCTACTTGCGATGAAGGCATCCAGAATGCGTACACTGTTTCTGTACTGCCCGCTCTGCATTGCCTTCTGTGCACGATTCAGGGGATGAAGGGAACTTCTACTTGCTTCGCTATCCGTGCCACCGGAATCCTTTTCAACGGCGTGCTCTTCGCCGGCTCCAGCTACGGACTTCCGTGTAGCCTCTGGCGCTTCCGGCGCTGTTGTTCGTTCGTCCTTACCCGATGTCGCTTCGGCCATTTTGTTCTTTTCCAGTGTACTGGACAGGACCTGTTTGAGGCGATGGGCTCCCGGATAACCATCCATGCGTACCAGCAGGTCTCCGGAGGGGCTCAGAACAAGAAGCGTCGGGTATCCCTGAACATTAAATCGATTCGCTACATCGGCCTGGTGGTCGCCATCAATGGATACAAGTACATAGCGCGATAAGAGTTCCCTTACGGCGGCTTTCTTGTAGTCTTCGGTCTGTAGTTTGCGACAGTACCCGCACCACTCGGTAACGACCTGCACGTAGATCATGCGATGTTGCTTTTTCGCCAGTTCCATTCCGCGGGAAAGGGAGTTCCATTCCAGTTTTTGTCCGCTTTCTGCGGATAGAGTCCCGGCCAGAAGCAAGGAAGTGAGTATGGAAATGAGCAGGCGCATCGGTACACAATAAATCATGATCTAAACCTGGGATTCAACTCATTATGACCGCAAAGTGGATTTTTTCCGATACAGCGCCGATTTGCAGTGCACAGAGATTCGGTGCACAGCATAAAAAGTGTTGGGATCTTACTAGAATTCAGCTCCTATACAGCGCTGTGAGCAGAAGGGAATAACTACTGTTGATCCTTCGGGTCTTTTCCAGTCCGTCAGGATTTCGATCCGGATGGTACTTGAACATCAGAGCTCGAAATTGCTTTTTCAGCTGTTCCAGTTCCGGTACATAATCCAATTCCAGTTCCTGTAGCGCTTCCTGCAGTTCCGGGTCCAGACTCAACTGCCGCGGAGCGTGCCTGCGATCTGGAAATAGATCGTCAAAGCAATGCTCAAACAGTACGTCCCATTGCAAATAGCCAGTACGGAAGCTACGATCCAGATAAGTAAGCAGCAGCCATCGACTCAAGGCATGGTTTTCCAGGCTCCTGTAGTCCAGAAATAGAGATACTGCCCGACTCTTAAGCTGGTCGCGGTCAAAGGTAGCATCCATGTAAAATCGATAACCGTCCTCGGGATTCATACAGCCGGAAAGAGAGGTGTCCAGAAGGTCCACATCCACTGTATGAGAAAGAATATGGTTCAGCGTTACCGATACAAAGAATTCCTGCAAATCAATGAGCGTCCTGGAGCTGAAATGGAGCCCCGCTTTTTCCAGCCGGCCCAGCGGATCTTCCAGACCACAATGCTCCAGTAGATCAATGAGCTCATGAGTGTTTTGCTCGGTAAAGTCTTCGGGGATTTCGGAAAACCCGGAGCCTGCTGAAGAGCGACGGTTGTAGCGAAACCGAAAGTACTCCTCATTTCCCATCCCCAGGATTTCCAGAATGTCGCCTACCGGCACCTGAAAGTGGCAGCCCACAGTCCGACTGGATATCTCTTCGATTATTTCATCGATTTCATCCAGTACCATAAGCTGTGGACTGTATTTCCGCATCGGAATGCTCCGCTTGAGGTGTCCGGGAAGTTAGCTGCTCCAGCCGATCCAGCAAGGCCTGCAGATTCCAGCTTTCCTGAGCGCTAACAAAAACTCGGTCAGGGCTATCTTCGTTTCGGATTTCCTGTCTCCGTGCCGGTGACAGGCGATCGCACTTGTTATAGACTCGCAGCACCGGTATCTCCATCAGTCCCAGATCAGAAAGGATCTCTTCTACATCGCGTATCTTTTCTTCCCGGGCTGGATCCGCCACATCGATGCAATGCAAAAGCAGATCCGAATCGGCCAGCTCTTCCAGGGTTGCCTGAAATGCCTTTTTCAGCTCCGGCGGTAGATCATGGATGAAACCGACAGTATCTGTAAGAATGATTTCTCGTTCCTCTGGAAAGCGCAGTCTTCGCGTCGTGGGGTCCAGAGTGGCAAAGAGCCGGTTTTCCTGCACCACTTCAGAGTTGGTCAGCCTGTTAAGCAGAGTGGACTTGCCCGCATTGGTGTACCCCACAATTGAGCATACCGGTACTGCAGAATCGTCCCTTCTTCTACGATTGAGCAAACGTCGCTTCTTAATAGAAGAAAGCTCCTTTTCCAGCCGTCGAATCCGATCCTCCACTCGTCGACGTCCGATTTCCAGCTTAGTCTCCCCGGGACCTCTTCCTCCAATCCCTCCTGTAAGCCGGGACATGTTATCGTCTTTTTCACTCAAGCGGCCTTTCAGGTACCTCAGTTGAGCCAGCTCCACCTGTAGCTTTCCATCCCGACTCCTGGCGTTTCGCGCAAAGATATCCAGAATTAGTT
>JAGRNE010000066.1 GCA_020440915.1 Leptospiraceae bacterium
TCGTACGTTAGTCCCAGAAAGATAGCGCTAAACAGCAACGTTCCCCCCAGGAAGAACACTTTGGCCTGTGATTTGGACAGCATGCACTTCTCCTTAGCTTATTCTGACCGGCAGTTTAGACGTTAGTCAGACGGAATTCCTTGATCTGGATCAAGTCAGGAGGGAGATTTTCCGCCAGCGTTATACCGATTGCACTCGGTCTGACAGACATCGTATAGATTTTCAACTTTTTTTCAGAATTCCGTTCAGAGTATAACGTTACTTCCGCCAGAACGGCAGAACCATTCGTCGGTCCTGATCAGGCAGCTCTGGAAGCAATGATGGCAGGCGCACCGGGCTGGATTGCAGAATATATCAATGCGGCTCTAGCGATTCACAGGATAGATGCTTGCATTAATTTCGAAAGTCCGACGGCCGTCCGCTGGAACCTTCTTGTCAGCCCCGGGCATTTCCGCCCGGGCTGAGGCGTTTTCGAGGTCTTGCACCAGTAGCTGTAATCGCGAAAAGAAATGCTCTACTTCCTCTTCGCGAAGACGGGCCCGGCGAAGCAAAGCTATAGCTCTTTGCTCATCGGATTCCATCCCGCTAATAGCCTCCGAAAGAGCCTGCTGCAGAGTGAGCAGCGCCCGGGCCGCCCCTGATTCAATGTTGCCGGCAGGCATTTCAAACCTTAACGCCACCGCCTGAAAGTATTTCTCCACAACCCGACCCAGATCCCTCTCCTCTACCAGAGCGATGAGTCGAGCTTTTTGCAGCTTCTTGAAATGGTGAGATAGGTTGGCAGGATGAACTTCCAGTTGGGCAGCGACCTGCGAAAGAGTGGCCGGACTCTGAAGCAGCTTTAGAATCTCGATTCTCCGCGGATGCAGATAAGCTCGGGCCTGCAGTTCCGATGTGATTCGCTGTAATTTCTTTTGCTTCATCCCCATGGGATTCCAGTGATTTTAGAGATTAATTGCGCCGACGCTTCGCGGTTCCCGCAATTGGTGAAAGATACGATGGCAATGTCCAGGTAGGGAAAAACGAATATGCTGGCATAGAAGGTGCCGGCGCTTCCTTCGCCAGCGCTAATATTTCCCCGGCTGGTTTCCAGAATTCCCCAACCATAGCCGTACCCGACCAATTGATCCGATTCAGCTCCCTGGTACATTTCGCTGATCCTTGCCCGTATTTGAATCGAATGAAGATTTTGCATATCCTGGGCCGGCAGCAAGTCGCTTCGCCCATTTAGACCGCGCAGCACTTCCCTTGCGTAGCGGGCAAAATCCAGAATACTCATATGAATCCCTCCAGCCGGATTCATCCATGGCCGGAGCCCGTAAGAGTCGTCCAGAGGCTGGGGTTCATAGCTTCCTTCTTTCAAATAATGGCCTCTGGGCTGGTCTGGAGTTTTTGCACTGGCCGGCCAGCCGCCAGTGCGAGCGCTTTCCATGGAGAGCGGTCCAAAGAGCGCTTTTTCCAGCAAAGACTCGTATTGCATGCCTGCATTCTGTTCAGCTATCAGTCCCAGAATTGCCCAGGCAGGATTGGAATACAGAGCGCGACTCCGGGCCGGGTAGAGCGGCGGCCGGCCAAGCAATTTCCGGGCCATTTCCAGGCGCTGGATAGCCGGATCGTAGAAGCTGCTCGGTAAGGTCTGATCCAGGTACGTCAGGTCCGAGGAGTCTTCAAATTCCGGATTATGGAAGCCGATCAAACCTGCCTGGTTTGTAAGTAGATCATGGATGGTGACCGATCGAAATCCTTCATCTAAAGTCATTTCGGGCAATGCTTCGGACAGAGTCATGTTGTACCGGAGGTGGCCCTGCCGAACAAGTATGGCAATTAAGAGGGCCGTAAATCCCTTGCTCACCGAGCCCAGGTGCATTCGATGATGGACAGTAAGATTCTCCGCCTGCCCCACCTGTAGCAAACCGCTACTGGCAGCGATGATCCTATCCTGGTAGACAATGGCCGCCGACAGCCCCGGTATGCCGGTGGCATTTCGCACATCATCCACAAGTCCCTGAAGCTCCGCCTCTGTCTGTACCGAGGGCTCCCAATCCTCTGCACGAGGTAAAGAATAGCAAACCAGCCCCAGCGAGGCCAGGGTCAGAGAAAACCATTTCTTGAAATCCCGAAACCATTTCATTGCATTTCTCCTACCGGCCACATTAACGGACTGCCGGACTACCCGGGGCCGGATTGCCGAAAGGCCGACATTAGAATTTTTCCTAATGTCGGCCCTGGACACAACGAGGTCAACATCATTTCTGCCGGGCAAAAACCGGAATTGACCTGCCAGGGCCTCCGGATATCTAGAACCAGTGGAGAATCAATTCACTTTCCTGGGAACATCCCATGTAGTGGTTCTTTTCCTCGCAGTGGCGCTGACCTGGGGCTTTGTCTGGGCCGGCCGAAGGGACTGTGGAACCAGAGTTGCGCTTTTTCTGGATCGCGCTCCGGCCGTGGCTTTACTGGTTTCGAGCGCGGCCTATGAGATGTATCGTTTCCATGACGGGTTGTGGGAGATTCGCTACGACCTACCCATGCAGCTGTGCACCTGGGCTTCGTTCGCCGTAGTCATAACTGCCTTTACTCGAAATCAATTTGCATTCGAATTGTCTTATTACTGGATTCTGGCCGGTTCCATTCACGGAACACTTACGCCAAATCTTCAGTTCGATTTTCCTCACCTATATTTCTTCATCTATTTCGTAGGACATGTTTCGTTGATTGTTGCATTGTTCTATTTCCTGTTTGTCTGGAAGCTTCGCCCTGCTCCGGGATCTGTAAAACGTGTCTTTCTATTTACACAGGTCTACTTTGCAACGGCAATGCTTACGAATCTTGCTCTGGATGCCAACTATGGCTATCTAATGCAAAAACCGGAGAATCCTTCTTTTCTGGACTACATGGGTCCCTGGCCCAGGTATTTGCTGGAGATGCAGGCTCTGGCTTTTTTCTTGTTTGTCTTGCTCTATTTGCCTTTTCGCAGCCGGAGGTTCGCTATGAGTTCCAGAAAGAGTTTTGCCAGCGTCACCGATTATATTCAGAACCAGTCAGAAGCCGTACGAGGGGCCCTGGAAAAATTGAGGCAGTGTATTCTAAAGGCGGTGCCGGAAGCCAGAGAATTGTTCAACTACGGTATTCCAGCATTCGCCCTCAAAAAAGACGGAAAGCGGGACGATCAGGTCATGATTGCGGGTTACGAAAGGCATGTTGGCTTCTATCCCCATCCTTCGGCCATCGAGCATTTTAAAGAAGAACTGGCGGGATACAAAACGGGGAAGGGTTCCGTGCAGTTCCCGCTAAATCAGCCGATTCCCGAAGAGCTGGTGATGCGAATGGTCAGCTATCGAAAATCATTGATCGACAAGCCCTAGATGATTCCCAGGCGATGATTCCTATCTCTGCGATGCTGCGATGCCTGGGTTCTGCGCCGATAACACCGAATGCTTCTGTGCAGGGATTTTGTGGGATGGACAGGAATTTCCAGCAGCCGTCCGGGGCTTCGAATACCGTTCCGGTCTCCATTTCTGGTGGCGAAAAAGGAAACTTTCTATTCAGAGCAAGACCAGACGAAAGGAATAGGAAAGCCGAAAGTTTGTCAGGGCAAAACGAAGCTCCCTTTCCTTGAACATGGTTAGTCCGTAACTTGCCTGAAATACACATCCTTTCGTTGGGCAAAGGGCATCGGTGCCCAGAGACATGAAAATAAATCCTGTTCCTGCCGCCCGGCGAGTTAGATTCAGATTGTTGCGTCCCAGGGAAATAGCGCCGTACGCTTCTTCAAAGCTAAGGTTGAGCTTTCCCGACACCGGTCCTCGCATAAGATAGTTCAGCAAAAAGAGATTGTTTCCTCGCAGGCTGAAGCCATCCCGCAGCATTATGTAGCGACCATAGTTTTCCAGCACTTCGGGTTGCGACAGATTCAGGATCAGGTAAGAGCTTATGGGATCGCCGCCGGTGAGATTGAAACCGGAAGAAAGCAGCGTTGTCTCCCGGAGATTTCGAATGAAAGCGGTGCGGTCCGAAGAAGTCTCGGAGAAAAGAAGGACCCTTTCATCCTCATCACGAAAAAGGAAATTTCCGGACAACCGAAGAGATTGCGCCCCGTATCCAATACCAAAACGAAATCCATCGTATCGACTTTGCGATCCAATATAGAAAACGGGAGCGATGACGCTATAGTAGCCACTCATCCGGGTACCCAGATCCGAAGCTACTCGGTCCTGCTTTCCTTCGGCATCGTATGTGTTGATTACCTGCTTTTGAAAATGCATGGAGCCGGCCCAGGCCAGAACGTGAAATCCTGCATAGCGGCCCAGACGCAAATCGGCGGTGGTTAGATCCAGGTGCCAGCTCACGCGCAAACCTCCGTCCAGCTCGCCAATGGACTTCACCGTCTCTGTCTCGTTGCGAGTAATTACCAGATCCTCGCCCACCACCACCACGCCGGGATTGATGGCCAGATAATAATCATGACCTGTGGAAGCTGGCTTTTCGCTGGAATCCGTTCCAACGATCGAGGGATCCAAGTCCGCGGAAGAGGTTTCGGAGAAAAGAAGACCTGGCAGAAGCGCCGTCACCAGCATGACGGTGCAAAGCAGGTTTCCAGACAAACTCCATTTACGTACTCTGATATATGGCATATAGTTTATCACAGCAAATTATTTACTGAGGACTATTTCCGGATCAAAGGTTGTCTATCAAATTTTCTGTCGCTGCTTTATTGTTTTCCGCCAAAGTACTGGAAGTTCCAATGAAACAAGAACAACTGATCGCCCCGTACAAAAACGAGCAGCCCCCGCGTCCGCTGAACATGAGCCGTATCCATAGGCTTTTGCACAAGGAATTGCTCTCCTGCCTCGCCTTCACTTACTTCCCACCATACCGGATGTATCTTACGGTTAAAGTGAGCGGCGGGCTCCGGCCAGCCGTAGGGAACATAGTAGCGAGAGTCCCGTTGAATCGGGCTTCCCTCCATATTTAAAGCTTTTGTCAATTCCACTACAAAGGTGGCGGGCACCAGGTCCGAACTCAGACCATGGTATCGCGCCAGAAAAACGTTGCTGTCGATGGACTTATCGAGCATGAGCGAAACTTTGCGGGCGGGAATATTGAATGGGGGTTTCAAACCGATTTCAGAATAGAGTTCATCGGCCGGGCATTCGGAAGCGTGAATGAAGGAAGCCACAGGCAAAACCTGACGAGATCGCTCTATACAGGAGCTCCTACGATCAGGACCGTTACAGCATACAGAGCCGCACAGAAGGAAGAGGCAGGCTACAGTAAAGAAAATGATCCTGGTTTGCTGGCTTCCGTCGCGGCCTTCTTTCAAAGCACCTCTTCCAGAACATAGAAGTAGTTCTGGTCAGTTCCAAACATCATCTTGTCGCCCGAAATGATGGGCGCAGAAAGAATGTTTCCGTCCACTTCCATTTCCCAGAGCTTGCTTCCATCCGCCGCCGAAAGACATACAAGCAGAGGCGGGTCGCTTAGTTCGCCGGATTCGGTGACCACCTGGGAACCCCGAACTCCAATGTAGACCCGATTACCTGCAATGGTGGGCGCCGACGAAGTGGGCCGGTCGAATACGGTTTCCCAGGCTTCATCGCCGTCGTCGCGATCAAAGGCCCGCACCTTGCGATCGCCGCTGGTGTAGATCACCAGATCTTTGTACAGAGCCGGAGCCATGTAATCCAGGAGATCCACATGATCCAGAAACATGGTGTAGCGATTCCTGGGCACGTTCTGACCCAGGTCCATATCGTCTGTTACCTGCCAGATCTTTCGACCGGTTTTTCGGTCCATGGCATAATAGTTTAGCTCAGCATCCATGCCTTTGAAGAAGTTGGATGAGAAATAAACCATGTCTTCATCCACCGCCGGGAAGGAGTACCACAGAGCATAGGGTACATCCACCGGAACGATCCACAGGAATTCACGCTCTTCGATAGAATAGGCGCCGAACTGGCGACCACGGGGAGCCCAGTACACTACACCATCATACACCTGAAAGGTATGATGGGACCATACTGGATTGGGCAGGGAGAATTCCTCCTGACCATCCGGAGTAAGGAAGTAGGTGGCGCCGGTATCGCTGGTGAAGATAACATGATCTTCGTATCGCAGAACCAGGGATTGCACCGTACGACCGGTGGGAAAACGCCATTTCTCTTCTCCCGTTTCCATGTCTACGGCATAGACATTACCGTCGTTGGCGCCGAAATAGATGATCCCTTCTTCCTTGTCCGCAAAAGGCACCGAATTGATGGCTGAGGTGGGCTCTTTGAAAATCCACTTCATATAGCCGGTAGTCACATCCAGAGCGTAGAAGTTACCATCGGTGGAGCCAAAGTAGATTACATCGTCAATGAAGAGCGGAGGATTAAAGGCCTTTGCTTTCTCGGTGTTTTCCTGGAGCTTTAACTTCCAGCGCAACCCCAGGGGAGGATACAGTGCATTGCTGGTATAACCCTGCCCGTGTTCGCCGCGGTACTCGACCCAGTCTACTTGCTCGCTACAGGCAAAACACAGAACGATCAAAAGAAATAAGGCCGGAAGCTTCCCAGGTGTTCTGCGAATAAAGCCCGGTGCAGATTCAGATCCGAGCCATCCACAGCGTTTAGAACTGTTCATAAGATTTTGCCTTCGCATCCGCTTTAATTGCAGTAATTGCATCTGTCGTGGCCATTGTATTTGCCACGCCATTCGCATCCGCCGCGCCCATTGCATTTGCCACGCTATCCGCAGCTGTCGCACCCATTGCATTTGCCACGCCATTCGCATCCGCCGCGCCCATTGCATCAGTAGGAATATCCTCTGAGAGTGACGATCCGCTTGATGGCATTCCAAACACCCGGCTTGCGCGATGCGCGAATAGCTTCTTTGTATTCTTGTCGCAATTGGTCAAATGCCTCTTGTTTCTCTCCATCGCTCATACGCTCTCGAAACCGCAGCATGGTGTAGGTAGAGGCGAAGGGTGCGGTGAAGCGGCTGTGGGCAGCATACTCCAGAGGCGTTTCGCTGAGCTTTCGGATGGGCTGCGCATGCTCGGCCAATCGCAAGTAGAAAAGGGTTAGCATGTGGTCCAGACCCTTGCGGTTTTGTTTGCGAGCCAAAAAGCCATGATAAGCCAGTCTCAGAAAGCGAAATACATAGAGCGAGAGAATGACAACAGCTGCCAGCGCTCCCAGCACCTTTCCCACCAGAATCCAGGGAAACTTGAATCCCTTTTTGTCCTCCGGGTTGTCCTCTTCTTCGATGTCCGGAATCAGAACATCCATGGCGTTGGGGTCGTTTTCCGGAGTGGGGGGAATGGCAAAGGATGTGGTTTCTATGTCCACCCATCCATAGCCCGGCATGTATACCTGCACCCATGCATGTTTGTGCGATGTAGTGACCAGATAGAGATTTTCCAGCGGAAATTTTTCCAGGGCCGGTATGCGACTTCGTAGCTCCTTCAGACCTGCATTGTGCGCCGGAGTCTGCAGATCCTTACTGGCAAGATAGCCGGTCACCACACGGGCAGGAATGCCGGAAAGGCGGGCCAGCAGGGCGGTGGCATGGGCGAATTCGGTACAATCCCCCTCTTTCGTCTGAAAAAGAAACTTCTCGATGGCCGTAACGCTTGAGTCTTCGGAGAAGCCCATCTTGTAGCGATAATCGCGATACCCCTGCAAGATTGCATTCAAACGCGCAAAATATCCGCCCTCCTGCCCCAGCCTGGAAGTCACCCAGGTTTTTAATCTGTCCTTCTGGGCCGCAGGTAAATCCACCTTGAGGTAGTCTTCGTAATCGCTGAGCTCGGCAGGCGTAGGCTCCGGAATGTCCACCCATTGTTCTGGGCCAGACATGCTGATGGCGCTGGTAGCCGTATACGAAAGATCAAATGGATGATACTTCTTTTGAAGAATGGTAGGCTCAATGGAAAAAGGACGATAGGCCAGCACGCGTTGTTCGATGGTGGACAAATAGAAAATGTCCACGGGCACTCGCCTGGGCTGACGCTGTGGTTCCGGATCCTTCCAGGTCTCCAGAAGCCTGCGATCCCGAAGTCGGTTTAGCAATTCGTCGGGATCGTAGACAAAGCCATCTTGAGGATCAAACTTGCCCAGGTATTCGCCGGCAGCATAGATGGGCTGGCTGTCCGATGCAATGATCATGACGGCGCTCTGTTTTCCTTTTCCCTGACCGGACTGCTGGTATTGATCCCATTGATCGGAAGGCACCTTGCCCAGGCGATTCTGGTACTGACGTCCGCCCTGACCGTTCTGGTTCTGTCCCTGGCCCTGTCCGCCATCGGGCTGGTCCTGGCCCTGACCGCCCTCGCCGTCCGGCTGACCGCCCTGGCCGCCTTCGCCGTTCTCAGAATCTTCGCCCTGACCGCCGCCCTGATTGTTTCCGCCGCGTTTTTGAAGCTCGGAAGGATACTTTTCGTTTCGATTGCCCAGAGGTTTTCCGTTCTGAGTTCCGCCGCCCTGGGGCCGGCCTCCCTGACCTTCTTCAGGATTCTCCCACTGCTCCAGGTCGCCCCGGCGTCCTCCTCGGGGAGCTTCTTCCTGAAGTGCTTTCCACTCGATGTCGTGTTTGACAAAATCGGGAGGAATCACCAGCGAAAGAGTAACTACTAGAATGATGGCTACACCGGAAAATACCAGTACCTCTTTGCGGTTCTTGATCTTTGATTGCAGACTCTTTTGTTCATCGGAGGCGCGATCCGGAGTTTTTCGCATGAAAGCGGCAAAGTAAAGCACCAGAACATGGATCAAGAACAGTGCGGCCGTAAGTCCAATCAGGAACGGAGTAAGGCGACCTGCCTCTTCGGAGATTTCCTGGGAAGAGCGGGCAAAGTTAAGAATGCGATAGTACAAACTGGCCAGCAGAAACGTCTCCAGAGCAGCCAATACCGGAAAGCGGCCCTGGCCGTGGAATACAAGAAAGGTCCAGATGTAAGAAAGCAGACCGGCCAGCACAATCCAGTAGGCGCCCTCTTCCAGCCCGGAAATCACCAGCACCGAAAAAAGGATGAGGCCCAGAGCCATGAGCAGGCCCCACTTGAGAGCCAGTCGTGGCGGCCGAGCATAGAAGGCGATGAGCATCTCCCCGGGTATCAGAACAAAGGCTATCCATCGGGTGATGGAATCGTAGGCCACAGCCACCCCGGGATGGATAAATGGGATGGAGAAGGCTACGATATACAAAGCCATCCTTGTGAAGAACAGGATCTGCATACTTAAACCAACCTCAGCCGAAGCTTTTCTTCCACAAGATTTCCGCCCTGGGGCGCCGGCAATCGGGTCGGCGCTTTGTGCCGCAGAGTAATCCAGGAGCCGGGAAGGCAGCTCAAATCCCAGTCCGGCAAAAACCTCACTTCTCGGTCCTTCCCGCGCACGGTGCCAAAAACGTGTAATCGTTCTGCTGAATGCTCCTGATAAAAGGAAGCAATCCGGGTGTCATAGGAGGTGGTGAACAGGAAACGCTCTCCTGTGCGTGGAGCGTCCGGATCAGTTGCTTCCTGGCCAGGGATAAAGTAATTCAAAGAGGCCAGACTCTGGGAGAAGCGCTCAATGTCGTCGCCGGTTTCCAGCAGATGAACGGCGGCCGGAGTTCGAATGCGAAAGCGATACTCCGGATGATCGCGGTGCACTACATGAATAAATGAGAGAAACCAGCTTTTCAAATAGTTCAAATGCAAAATGGCCTCCGGGCTATCCCCATAATGATCGCTGAAGGCGCGGAAATCCAGATGAAGCAGGTGCGACTGCTCCGGGCTTACCGGAGAGATCTTTGTGATCAATTCTTGAATGCGAATGGAAGACTTCCAGTTAATGTCCTTCAAGCGATCGCCTGGAATGTACTCCCGCATGTAGTATTTCTCTTCTTCAGAAGTCTGAAGCTTCTTCGAACTTTCCATGGAGGAAGCGGGCTGAAAGTGCACCGGCGCCTTCTCCGGAAAAAGCGGCGCTTCTACGGTGGTCTCTACCAGTTCGTCCTGGCCGAGATAGAACCGCACCAGACCAAATACATCGCGCAGCAGCAAAGACCCCTTCAGGCGACCATAGCCGCAATAGGGAAAGTTCATGGGCACAAGAATCAGAGAACCGTCCGGGCTGGAACCTTCGCCGCTGTAACGAAAGAATGCGTAGCGACCGGCCTTGAACTTGCCGTGGATGCGAAAGTGGAATCTATAGAAATAGTGGCATCGCTGATCTCCCAGATGCACCGCTCGCACCTGCCCGTTGAGCCGCGCAAAGAGAGCATGGCCGCTATCTATGACAGGCGTAAGATTGCGAAACCGGAATTTCTGAATAAATCCGTCCACGGTAAGAAAAAGCAATACCAGAAATGCCGCCACAGCGAATACCAGGGCGTACAGATTCTCGGTACCGAAAGCCATTCCAAGAAGATAGATGCTTGCTATTAGTAGCAGCGTCCCTGTTGCCGTCAGAGGATAGCCCCGGTAAATGGATTTCGCCAGTTCTTTCAAAGGACCTGCCTTGCTGCGTTTTGGAGGTCTGCGATTTCAGCACCCAAAAGGCAATTGGAATATGCACGGAGATTATCGCGTGGTCTTAACTTCATTCAGGATCTGTTTGATTACGTCCCCGGGCGCTACCCTGGGGTCTTCCAGTTCCAGTCGATGGGACAGTACCGGCACAGCCAGTTCTTTGACCGTATCGATATTTACGTAGTCCATACCCCGCATAATGGAAAGGGCTCGGGCAATTCGAGCCAGTTTGATGCCGGCTCGGGGCGAGCAACCGGTAATCACGCCAGGATAGGTCCTGGTCTTGCGCACAAGCGCCACAATGTAATCCACAACTTCCCGATGGATTGTTACTTCGTCCACCAGTCGCTGCCAGGCCAGCAGTTCCCCTACATCTATGACCGGTCCAAAGCCTTTCCAGGAAACCTCTTTACCGTGCTGTTCTATAATATCGCCTTCGCTCTTTTCGTCCGGATAGCCCAGTGAGATTTGCAGCATGAACCGATCCAGCTGGGGCGCGGGTAGAGGAAAAAGATGCGAACCTTTCAGGTTCATGGTTGAAATAATAAAGAAAGGATCCGGCAAGTCATACGTTCGACCTTCAATGGAAACGGACTGTTCTTCCATGGCCTGGAAAAAACTTCCCTGGGTTTTGGGCGTAAGAAGGTTGATTTCATCGCATAAAATAAAGTGCGCGAAGATGGGCCCGCGATTGAACTGATTCTGACTGGTCTTCATGTCGAATCGGTTGTATCCCAGAATGTCCTGGGGAAGAAGATCCACCGTACATTGAATCCTGCTAAAGTGTTCGATGTCCACTCCCTGCCTGTTTTGATCCACATCGCCCCATTGAATGGAGCCTGCCAGGGCCCGCGCAAGGGAGGTCTTGCCCACTCCATGGGAATCCGCAAGCATAACGTGCCCGCCGGCAATCTTGGAGGCTACCAGATATTCCAGTTTGCCTGTATCGATGTAGATGACGGTTTTGATGTTGGCCATTAGCCGCAGGATTCCCTCCCGGGCCGCGCCGAAGTATGATGAAGGAACGGTTTCCGTGCTCATGTGGTGCCTACTTAGCGGATACTCCCTCCTGCCGGCAAGGATTATCTATCGGATGTGTTGGACGAAAGTGGGTCGTCCGGGGTTCCCTGATAGAATCTGAGATCCTCCGTGTAAAGAACGTAGGACAGATAAACGATGAGCGAGAGGCCGCCATAGGCATAGCCTGCCGTCGCGGCCCCTCTGCTTACGGCTGCCCCGGCCAGCCATAAATCCAGCAATAGGCCCAGAGTGGTCTCATAAAAGCCCACATACTTCCCGGAAAGTCCGCTGCTAGCAGCCGCCGCATTTACAGTGATGCAGGAAGATAGGCCAAGGCAACAAACCAGAGATGTAATCAGGATCATTCGTCGCATCATGGTTTCCTAGAAAATCAAATACTGAGGGTACCGGGATTCTTTATCGCATTCAGTAAGCTGTATCTGATAGTATACACACAGGCTGAGCGTAAGATCCGAAAAGCTGCTTTCCTCCGATTCCTCCGGAGTTCGAAGAGCAATATACATTGAGCAGTACTGGTCCCGCTGAGACCGAGCCCCTTCTTCCAAAAATCCATCCCCATCCTTGCAGATATCCCTCTCGGAGACTCCAGGCCCCATATGACCCATATTGCATCCGGAGATGTAAAATGAAAGAATGAAAACCAGGACCGGCAGGCCTTTGCGCCGTCCCGGATTTTGCTCTCGGCTGTCCATGAATGAAACCTCTTTCGCCCCTTAGAGTTCGACGTTGTAGTTCCTTACCTCATATCGATAGACGTGGCTGTCATCGTCGGCAAGTATCGTAACGCTGTTCTTTCCTTTCAGAGCGCGGTATTCGTAGCCACCGGGATTTCGAATGAATGGCTCACCCTGAAAACCAATCCTCTCAATCGATCGATCATCAAGAGGAATCGAATCCTGCGGCTTGAAGAATATCATGATCGCCGCGTCATCCAGATAGATAATTCGAAGGTTTCCGTCTAAATATTTGCACTCAGGACCGGGAATAGCCTCCGCACAGACCATCGGTTTTCCATGCACCGCTTCAATGGAGTCCCGGGACTCACCGGCAATCCGAGAAAGATCAATCAATACCTCCACGGCCGGCTCTTTACAGCCAATGCACAATAATGCTCCAGCCACGAACAGCAGGGCAGCGGTCGGGCCACACCTGCGTCCTATTTTCTGCGAATTGCGACCTGACGATGCTTTGATTTGCATGGAGCATTAGGTGTCCACAAGCCCGATTAATAGTCCATCAAAAAAATCAAACTTTCTACCACCAGTCCTTCGTAACGCCCATTGCGGCCTTTTTGCCTTGACCCGATTGCGAAATTGCGAACACTCGCTACGATGCGAATTTCAAGGCTGACTTTTCTTTCTCTCCTCGGATTTTCTCTCTATTGCTCTGGCGGAGACTCGCAGCCATGCGACGCCCTGATTGAGCAATTGGGACTGGATGCAGAATTGGCGCAGATCGTAACAGGGGGCAAGCGATCAAGAACTGTGGGATTGGTCTGTGCCCTTAATTCCCGAGAATGGTCGAAAGAAGGTGAAACATTGCAGGTTTATCATTTCCAGGCCAATGCGGAGGCCGTCTCCATGCTCGATGACCTTCTCTCCTCTGGAGAGCACCATACGGAGCATTTCGATGTAGCCAATGAAAAGTACAGCATCGCGACCGAGCTGAACGATCACTTCGCAATTTGCACCTATACTTCAGTAATACAGAGCTCCTTACTGTTTCTACAATGGATTCCTGACGGAAAAGAATGTCATCGTTCTGAAATTCCGAAGGATAGAGAAGACATCATTCGGAAATTTCGAAGGCCACAGACAAACGAGGAAGTCCGGGTTTCGGACTCACAAAGCGACGAAAGTGCACTTTGGATCGCCGTACAGGATATGCAGAGAACCTGTTAGTCCAACTGTTCTCTCAACCGAGGAAGGGTCATGGAAGCAGAAAGATTTCGTACCATATCAAGGAGCCGGAAGACTCGAGTATGGACCTCAGCAGCCATATGCATTCTAATCTTTGGCTGCACAACCTATCCAACGATTCAATCTCCCCTGCGGGAGAGTCTACTTGGATCGCTGAGTAAAGCGTCAGTCAAACATATAGAAGAAACTGATAACGCAGGTGTGCATGCGGCTCCCTACAAATCGATGGCCGAAAGAATATTGCAGAAGGCCGGTTTCCAGATTGCTGATTCCGGCAGAAGCGACTTCCAGATCATCATTCGAACAAGAACCGAACCGATTAAGACCAGATACGTCACCCGGGACGGGGAATCATTCCATAAGTATACAGGTGTACGGAGCGCCGGGACAATAGAAGTGGTGGTGGCTGAACAGGAGCCCATGGTTGTTTCATTTTCTTCCTACCAGGAGCCTACGTTCCTTGCCAAAAGATGGGAAGGCGAAGATGATCCGGATCCCGCGGAAGCCCCATATGGAGACGCCTTCAAATTGGCCGGGGGATTCTATGATGGAATGAACGTCCTGCTTCTAGAGCAGATACCGCAGGAAAGGTTGCTACGAATGCTTGAACCCGGTTTCTCTGACCTTGATTACCTGGACTACAAGGGCCGTTTAATCAGATTCCTTCACGAAAGGCGGATTACTTCGGCTGGCCCCAATCTCATGCGGTTGCTAAATGAAAACGAATTCTCCTGCAAAACTATCTGTCCCGTCCTCACTGAATGGAAATACGGGCCTGTCCTCGAATATGCGATAAGAATTCTGGGAAGCGATAAACAGCCTTACGACCTGCAGCCCGTATTCGAAACGCATATCAAGTTTCGGGACCGAAGATCCATGCCGTCCCTGATTGCTTTTCTGCGCACCGTAGATAATCCCGA
>JAGRNE010000067.1 GCA_020440915.1 Leptospiraceae bacterium
AGCACAAACTCTAGCAGAACGGTCATCCAGACCACGGCACTCAGATACGGCACGCTCCGAGCAATCAGTCCCATGCCAATAGAGTCATACCCCATCCAACGAGCCCGGTCGGTGAGAATGGCCAAGAAAAGTGGCCAGCTACGTTGACTGTTGGTAAAAGAACGATTCCGTCCCGGGTCACTTCCTGGATAACCAGCTCCAGCAGATTGAAACCGGTGTTTGAATAAAAGAATTCACTTCCTGGCGCGGCCCGGAAATGGGCGTCGCGACTCAGCGCTTCTTTCAGGGTCGGACGATCGCCGTTCGGTTCGTAGCGAACACCAATGGTGCCCAGCGGGAGTACGGAATTCTGGTATCCAGGTGGCGCTTGAATTCACCCGGATCCATGGCCGTCGGGCCCTCAGCCTTTTTTTCGCATCCGATTAGAAGGAAGGCCGGACCAGGACAGTCCGGCCCATGAAAGCTTCTAATGCATTCCTTATTGCTGTCGCCCTTCGATTACCTGAAGAAGTACGGCCGCCGCCAGCCCCAGTCGTTTATCCATGGAACTGCCCTGAGCAAAGTGGATATTGACCTGAGGCACAAAAGGGTTGAAGGTTTGTTTGAATTCCGCCGCTTCCTGTCCGTTAACGGTAACGCTGAAAGTCTGAGGAACAAGATTGGAAAGAAGTCTTCGCACCATGGCCAGAGCCATGCTGTCTTCCTGAATTGTGCCAATTTCGTTTTCTGAAGCGTCCAGGATGAGCCAGGAGTCCCGGAGTATGGACTTCAGTCCTTTTCTTCGCAGGGTGCCGATTCGCTGCCCGGTCTTAGCATCGTCAACGTCGTAGGAGGCTCCAAAGTCAATGACGCTTCTGGCATTGATTCGCATGAGCTCCTCGGATTTTGACTCATCGCCGTAGATGGTGATAGATTCTTTTAGCTTGAAAGCCTTTTGCTTCACAAATAGGAGAAGGTTCTGGCGGCTTCCGTCGAAAATGCGGATTTCATTTCCGAACAATTTCCAGAACTTCATTTTGCAGTAATAATGATCCAGTGAATATCGATCCATTTATCAACTCCAGGAATTTCTGGCTGCCAGGTTAGTCCTGTATATCGCGGAAGGCCAGTGCTATTCCAGTTGGTGCGGCCAGAAAGGGAAATTCCTGCGAATGGGTCCTGGTCCGGGCTGCTGCCCGCTTCGTTGGGCCTGATCATCCCTGGACACGAATCCGAAGTATGTCCAGGGATTTTGATGGACGAAGCGGACGGCGGAACCTAAGCTGAAGCATGAATCCATTCTCTTTTGATCCGCTGAATATTCTGTTTTCTTTGCTGGTATCTCTGGCCCTGCAGGCTGTCTTTTTTGTCTTCGCAGCCACCCTGAAAACCGACAAAGTGACGGACCTAACCTACAGCCTTACTTTCTTCCTTCTGGCGCTGGGACTGACCTTGAACAACCCTGGTGCAGAGGTTGGACACTGGATTCTTGCAGGAATGGTCATGCTCTGGTCCGTGCGCCTGGGCACCTATCTGCTGATTCGGATTATTCAAATGGGACGCGATCGGCGCTTCGATGGGATTCGAGAGAACTTCCTTTCTTTCTCTTTGTTCTGGATCTTCCAGGGAATTACGGTGTGGGCCACCATGCTTCCGGTTACGGTGGCTCTGAGCGGCGAACTGCATACAGGAACTGCTTTTCTGGTTGGAAGCGCACTCTGGCTCATTGGTCTTTGCATCGAAGCCGTAGCCGATCAACAGAAATTCGTATTCAAGAGTAAGTCCCAGAACGAGAACCGCTGGATTGATTCCGGACTGTGGAAGTACTCAAGGCATCCAAATTACTTCGGGGAAATCCTTCTCTGGTGGGGATTGTTTATCGCCACTGTGCCAGCCCTCACCGGCTGGCTGTATCTGGCAGCCATAGGACCGGTCTTCATTACCTGCATTTTGCTCTTCTTTAGCGGCATTCCTCCGCTGGAAAGACGTTACAAAGAGAAGTACGGTAACAATGCAGACTTTCTGAGGTATCGCAATGGCACAAGTATGCTCATACCGTGGAAACCTGCAAAGGGATGATCTTCGTCATCGGGACCTGGCGCTCTTCACAATTAAAAGGAAAAAGAGAAACAGATCCAGAGAGGAAGTGATCCAGGAGCATTGAAGGCCGTCTCAGGAAAAGGCGGCCGAAGCAAAGAGCCCCTGGCAAATCAGTTTTGAGCCACAAAAAGCAGGCTGCCATTGGTGAAGAGTCCTGCATCCCCCCGATCTATTACCTGGATATAGCGTCCATCGCCGGAGCGAATCATAGTCCAGCCGGAGCTCTGAAAGATGCGAGCGTCCGAAGGAGCCGGAGCCCGAATGGCCTTTTCCTTTCCGCCGCCCTTGAGTTGGAACAGGCTTTCGTTTCCTTTGCGATCCACCTTCATAGAGTATTCGATCAATTCTCCTGCATCGCTCCAGTCCACCGCCCGGTAGGACCTGTGCGCCAGGCCATCATCCTGGAGGCCAAACCATCGATCTTTCTTTGCCGGTGGATTCTCGAAAGCCACCGCCGGCTCGGAAGCCGGAGATCTGGTAGGCCCCGATCGGGCCACAATGCGAAAGGCCTGTATTCCGGGTTCCGATATTTTCAGCGAATAGCTCTGCGTAGTACCCGGTCTGGCCTGCACGGTTCCCAGCGAGGCGTACTCTGTTCCCGGAAGAGAAGCGGATACAATGTCATAGGAATCTGCTTCGCCCACGGACTTCCATTCCAGAGAAAAGGAACCGGGCCCGGTTCGGCTCACTTCCAAGCCTTCCGGCGCCTCCAGCTTCTTCAACGTACGCTCCGCTGTAAGCGATGGCGATGTACGACCATAGACAACCGATGTACTGGGACCGGAGCCCGCCGAATTCACCGGCACGATTCTGTAGCCGTACCATTCCCCGGGTTCCAGCTTTCCGGAAGTATCCTGAAATGAAGACTGCCGTGTGCGAAAAGGACCCTCCCATTTTCCGCTACCGGGATCAAACCTATAGACCAGGTACTCGTCTACCCCGGGAGCGGAATCCCAGGATAACTTGATGCTGCCGCGAAGGCTTCCTCGACTGACTTGCAGCCCGGTAACAATGGATGGAGGCAGATTGGCGCCTGCTGCGGATAGAACCAGCGGACGACTCCACAATCCTTTGATTCCTCCCGATACGGGACGCATTCGATAGGTATAGCGCCCTCCGGGAGAAATGCGATAATCCTTGAACTCGGCGCCGGTTGAAACTCCCAGCGCATCCCAGCGTCCCCGGGATTCGTTCCAGCGTTGCAGTTCGGCCGAGAAGCTGCCTTCATTCCAGGTAATCAAGGCATATATCTGGGTGCCTTTGCGCAGAACCTTGCCGGAGATGATTTCCACCCTGGCATCCGGCGAGGCTTCCCGACTGGCATAGCCTGTTACTACGGGAGCCCTGGACAAATCGGTGCGACCCTTTTCATCCAGGCTTAAGATGCGATAAGCATAGGACCGGCCGGGATCGACGGTGGAATCCTGGAAGTGCGTGGACGTTGAGTATCCAACGGTAAAAAACTCCAGATCGCCTCCCTTTTGCAGGGGTGCTCTTTGAACTTCGTAAGCCAGAGCAGAGTCCACCGTTTTCCAGGAAAGAGCAACATGCTGCGAAGAGCTTCCTGTGGACGCCACAATGTCCTCCGGCGAAGGAAGGTGTTTCGGCGGCTCGCTTTCATCTCGCGCACCGGGACCATCTTCGATGATAAGAGCGGTGCGAATCATATAGCTCATGGCATCGTAGGATATCCAGCCAAAGCCGTTTTCGCCCCAGCCCTGTCCCCAGGAATTCATGATCTTGAAGGCACCATTCTTTCCCCGATCATCGTCGTATCCAACGATTACCACCGAATGGCCGCCCAGGAAAGGACCTTCGGGCTTTTCGTAGACTCCACCCTTGAGGTCCAGAAGCGATTCGTAAAGGAGGATGCCCACCATTACCGGATGACCGGAAGCGACCTGCCGTTTGATCCCTTCCGGTTCATGGCTGGAGAGAAGACGGTATCCCTGGATGCGAAATTCGCGGGCAATCCTCTCATGGTTTGGCGAGGACTTTCCTCCGGGTTTGTCCGGGAAGTAGGGCATGGCGCTCCAGGGCACGGCGCCGTTTCGCAGCAAAACATCCAGCGCTTCCGGGAACGTTGAACCCCGGGCTGAATTACCCAGCAAGGCCTGACTGAAGGCGGGGGAAAACACATGGTGGCCAGGACCGCCAGTTACCGGACTATCGAAACCCCAGCCCCTGCTACGGTTCTCATAATACGACTTCACTGCATAGACGGCCGCCCAGGAGATGCAACTTGCCTGATCGCCCTGATATCCCACAGGAGGCATCTGCGAGGAAAGATCCATTTCTGCCGGCAAAGGAGCCGGTTGTATCTGTCCCGGGAGCCCGGCCCCCGGGATGGCAGATAGCTTTTGCCAGCCAGCCTGGCGGTATCCGCAATCCCGGCATGGTTCGGCGCTCAGGGCCTGAAAGGAGCCGACCAGCAGCCATAGAAAAAGAGAAGCCCCTCCGAACAGAATCCTGCCCCGCCGATCATCCGGTGGCAGAAATATCTTACCATGGCGCGGGCCCTGGATGTCTCCTTTTCCAGCAGTCAAATCTTACTCCTGCCTGCCCACGGTGACGGAGTACCCTTGCAGACCCGGAACACTTTCATTGCTTTCAAGGGTAAGCAGTTCGGCCTCCTCGTCCAGCACAACGCGCAGAGCGCCGGCCTCCAGAGTATCGCTACGAGCGGCATAGCGACCGGAGTATGCGCTATTTTTTCCGTCCACAGTAAGCTTCACGGTGAAGCGTTCCTGATCGGAAGTGATTTGCACTTTTACCTTTCGCATGGCGCCGTCGAAGTACTGTCCTTCCCAGCTACCGGTGAAACGATCCAGGCCGTCGCCCGGAAGGCTGCGATGTCTCTTCTGGACCACCTCTGGATTTCGGTAGGCGCTCACCGCTTCGGAGTTTTCGGACTCTCCGCCCAGCGCTGTCTTGGTGCGAATCACATAGAAATACAGATCGCCCGCTTTGCCCGGAATTTCTTCCGTGTAGGTGGTCTTACCGGATTCTACCGAAGTCACAAATTCGTATTCTCCGCCAGAAAATGCGGACTGCAGAATTCCCTGGCCTCGCATCTGGGCACGAAATACGTAGTATTCGCTAGCCCCTTCCACGGAATCCCAGGTAATTGTAACCCTTTCGGCTTTTACTACTGATTTGACATTCTTCGGCGGCGGAAGGATGAGACCGGCCCGCTTCGCGTTGGGATTGGCCCTGCCTATGGCCGGCCGACTGTAGGTGCTGGCGCCAGCCTGATTGCTGGCCACAACTGAGTACGCATACCAGCCGCCGGTGCGAACCCGTTGATCGCGGTCCACAAACTGGGTGCCGTTGGTTTTTTGAGGACCCTCCCAGACCTTGCGGCCATAGTCGTAGCGGAACACATGATAGGAGGTGGCGCCGGGAACGCGATTCCAGGAAATCTCGATGCGATCGTTGTAGATTCCCTTTGAGGCTTCTACGCCAGAAGGCTTTTCCGGTTTTGTGGTCTGACCTGGCAGATTCACCTGCACGGGATCCGACCACTCCCCTGCTCCCTTGCTGTTGATGGCGCGAACCGCATAGCCCGTAATGGAATTGGAGCCGGGATTGGTATCGTTGAAAGACGATTCTCTGGTTGTGGCCAGCACCGCCCATTGCTTTGTGGAAGCGTTATACCGGACAATCTGATAGCTGGTGGCTCCAGAAACATCGTTCCAGTTCAAGGAGACGCTTACTCCGGCCACGGCTCGCAGACTGGCCTGTAGCCCTGACACTTTCTGGGGCGCCGTGTTGGAGCCTGCAGAAGCGTATCCTTCAACTATTTTGGAGCTCTGAGGATCCGAATAGTTGTCTTCGCCTGCAACTGCGATGACCAGGTATTTGTAGGCTACATCCGGTTGAACCATGGTATCCGAATGGGTTGTAGCTTCGGAATAGGCAATCTGCTCAAAGCCCTGGCCGCCGGGCTCGGCGCGATAAACAACGTAAACCACCGCTCCAGTTACGGAAGACCAGCTGATCTCCACGCGATCCGCATAGGTACCTCGACTCGCAGTAACGTTGGCCGGAGGTTGAATTTTTTCGGATTGTTCGGGTCCGGGCTGCGGTCCGGGCGATGGATTGGGTTCCGACTCCTGGATATCGTACATCACCAGGACATAAGGATTGAGTCGTTTCCACATGTTGTAGGAGATCCAGCCGTAACCGCGATCGCCCCAGGAGGTACTCCAGGAATTGATGAGCTTGAAGGCCCCTACGTCTCCGTTAGGCGATCGCTTATTGTCGTCATAACCCACCAGGGTCATGGCATGCCCGCCGTAGTTCCGTCCAGACTGCCGGTCATAAACCTGCGCGCCCAGATTATAGAAGGCATCGTCCACGGGAATTCCGAATACTACAGGATTTCCGCCTGCCAGTTCGGCTTTGATAGCTTCCGTATTTGTTCCTGGAATTCTTTTGTAATTTCTTGCCTTGTAATTTTGCGCATCCTGACGAGCACGGGAGGAAGGCTGGCTTCTAAAATCGTTCTGATTATAGGGCATGGTTGCCCACGGAGAAATCCCCTGGGTTACGGCCACTCGCATGGCATCGTCGATTACGGAGCCATTGTCATTTCCGCCGTTAATCTGATTATAGACATAGGCCGGGGAAAACACTCGTTGCCCGCTGCCGCCCTGAAATGGCGAATCGTACTGCCAGTTTCGCTCCACCCGCTCCTGATAGCTTTTTGCAGCATAAGCCACGGCCCATGCCACGCAACTGGCCTGCTGACCTTGATTACCTACCGGGGGCATGCGAGAACTCAGATCGACGCTGGAGGGCAAACCGCGATGGCGAATCTGAGTGCTGGGCGCCAGCGGCACCGATCGCATGGCTGCAGGAGACGTTGGCTGAAAGCCGCAGTTCATTTCATTGCCATCGCAGCCGCGAGGCCGCACGCTTTCTGGATTAAATCCAGTCTCGGCCGGCGAGCCGGTGACAAGCAAGAGCAATAGAATAGCTCCCGCAAATACCGGCGAACGGCGCATTGCCGTACGGATGGGCTCTTTCAGAGGACTTCCCTTGAATCTGTTCATTCAGTAACTCCTGTTTCTCGTTCCCGGAAGGGTACCTAAGTCAGACGGAAATAATCATAACCTGGTTTGTTTGCGCGCAACCGTTTTGCGATTTTATGGGAGTTTTTGGATTTTCTCGGCCAGAATGGCATCGTACGGATGAAAAGCGAATACAGGTGGATCGTACAGGACGGGAACCACAACCTTCCTTTCGCCTGTATCGACCGTTCTAAGATTAAGAAAGATGATCCATTCTCCCGGTCCAGGGGGCTCGCGCATTCCGGATTCAAAGGATTGAGGAAAGACGAGAAAGTGCAGGGCTCGGATCCTGGTCGCATCGAAATTGGACGGTGCTTTTAGCACTCCAAGTACCTGAAT
The DNA here is from genome assembly GCA_020440915.1 of Leptospiraceae bacterium. Lineage (GTDB taxonomy): Bacteria > Spirochaetota > Leptospiria > Leptospirales > Leptonemataceae > UBA3465. Next base: position 7,494 of record JAGRNE010000067.1, read on the forward strand.
ACCTAGTTGCGCCGAATGGGCTACACTGTTGAGCCTTTCTTCCTGGCTGCTTTTAATCTGCGCATGCAGGATAACCGTACTCTTTTTGGCCCTGTCCATGGGAGGCTCCATTGGAGGAAGGGCATGGGAGGATTGCAGAGCCAGCGCTCCGAGCAGAAGTAGAGTTAAGAGCTTTTTGTCCAATGCCATCAGGAATCGGACGAATCCGATGAGTCCGAGGTTTGAAAAACGTAATCGCTGAATTGCTTCAGAAGTTCCTGGGAACCAGTGAAGAGCACCTCCACCTGATCCTTCTCCAGATCGTAAAGCACCGGAGTCTTCAAAGAGCTGGCAAATGCTTCCTGTGAAAGGTTTCCTGCCTGGTCTTTCAGGAAGGAATACCAGGTCGCCAGAACAATCTTTAACTGAGCCAGATCCTTGATGGGCATGGAGATCAGCTTTTCTTTTTCCATTGGTAATCCACTGACACGGGGAAGGACAGTTACAAGCGAAAATTAAATCAATTTCGGAAAATGAGCTTCGGACAATAACTCGGACACTCTGTAAGGATTAGAATCGAAAACCCAGGGAAACAAAAATTCCCATGCTTCCGAACGTCACCCTGGTCTGTTCGCGTACGGCGGCATTGGTGAAGACGTTGGTGCTGGCTTCTGCAAGTTGCTGGTTGATGTTGGCCAGATCCAGAATGTCCGGCAGAAGAGCAATGCTACCATCTCCCAGGGTATAGTACTGTGCGTCCGAATCCCGCAAGTTTCCTCGAAAATCTCCGAGCAATGCATAGTCCCATCGAAGGCCCATGCGAAAAACAGAAAAACTGAACGGTCGACTCAGGGCCACTTCCAGGCGAGCCATGGTACCGCTCCGGGCCCTGTGCGTGGCGGTGTAGTCCCGCAATTCGAAGGCTGTGCGCTGCACACCTCGCACCCTCCAGGTGGCGGTAGGAATCAGACCGAATCCGCCTCCCACTTCCCATCGCCAGCCGCGCAAATAGCTTCGCATGGGACGGACATAGTGGTAACCCAGCAAGAAATAGGTGAAGGAAAAATCCATCGAGGATTCCAGAAACCGCCCGGAACTCTCAAAATGGCGCACACCAAAAGAAGGCATGGAAAGGGAGCCAATAGTGATGCCAGTATAATGCTCGGGCCCGATAAACTCGTTAAAGCGAAAAAAGAATTCCCGCTGATAGAATCGGTTCATGGAATCCGCATCGCTGTAGCGCACTGGCTCAATAAACAGCGAAGTGCGAAACTTCTTGATTCCCTGACTGAAGGCATCGTCAAAACGATGGTTCGCCGAGAGTTGCAGACCCAGTTCAACGGTCTGAGCGGATAATCCGCCCGAGAATGCAGACAGGCAAAGGAAATAGACAGCAAATTGCCGGAAAGATGTGCTGACCGGCAGAATGATGGAAATCCTGGCAAGCAACCTCTCAATCATCCTCGCGGGCGTTCTCACTCTGGCCGGCATCGTCCTGACCATATACCTGAAGTTTCCTCAGCTAAGATACCCATTTTTGAGCCTTAAGATCATCCTGGGCACCCTGGACTGGTCCGGTACCCGAGGCAAAATCACCCCTGGCCGATCATTTTCAGCAGGAACGCTTACAGCAATGATTCCGGGAGCGTTTCTGGGAACTCTTCTGGCCGTGCTCATCGCCGGACCCGGCGTCGTAGTATGGATATGGATTGTTTCATTCTTTATCTCTCCTGTCCATTTTGTGCTCTCGACTGCGGCCCATCGATCCAGGAAGCGCACCTCCTCCGGCTCCATCTCCGGCTCCGTGCCAGATGCGGTTCGGCAGCTTACACGATCCAGGTGGCTTTCCATATTATCCGCGTTGTTCTTTATTCCGGCCGCTTTGCTGGCCGGCGCTGCGTTGCCCGTTCTTTTTCTTTCCGGCGGGGTTTCCGGTGCCTTTGCATTTAGACCAGGAGGAGATCCGCTATTGCCCGGGCCCACGGCCATTTCTATCCTGGTGGCCATGGGCCTGGTCTGGATCACGGCCGGAGGAATTCGTCGCATAGGTTTGTATTCCAAGTTTACATTCTACGGCGGTGTGTTGCTTCTTCTGATCTCTTTTCTCCTGGGCCCTCTACCGGAAATGGGCATTATCTGGGAAGATATCTGGAGATCCTTTCAAGACAGCGGCGGCAGCTCTTTGCCTGCGACTATCCTGGGCCTTACCATCTATATGGCGCTTACCGAAACGGGTTCGGGCAAAGCGGCAGCCATTTCGGCGGCCATACGCACCGATCATCCGGCCAAAGCGGGATTGTCCATGCAGCTTACACTGCTCCTGGAATCCGCAGTGTCCATAATGACTCTGCTTTTTCTGGCAAGCATCTCTGGAGCCGGGCATTTGTATGATTGGTACACAACGTCCGGCGCTGCCCGGCAGGGTTTCGCACAGATTTTCGAGCCATCGCTCTTTGATCTATTTCGCGCCTTCTTCTTTCGCGCACCGCAGAGCGCAAATGTTTCCGGAATGGTGTTTCTGGCCGCTTCCTTCCTTCTAATAATTCCAGGAATTACTGCCTGGTGGTATTCTCTCTATCACAATGCTCTTTCCCTGGGTGGCCGCAAGGTTTCGGTGGCTTTCAGCCTGATCTTCTTTTTCACAATCGTTCTGACAGGCCTGGCTCTGGATTTTCTGGGACCGCAGGTATTCTCCTGGACGCTGGCCGGTACGGTGCTTGCCTTGATGGTAGCCAGCCTTTCCGGCGCCATCGCAGCCCTGATCATGATGCGAGCCAGTAGAAACGAATTGAACTTCTTTCTTGAGTCGCGAGAAGCCAAGGCAGCTCTGGCAGGAGACTTCTTCTTAATTCTGATTTCTGTATTGCCCCAGAACCTGATTAGCAAAGTCTTTGGTTGGTTCAGCCTCATTCCTTTTCCGGGGCCTTTGCGACGGCCGCTGATTCGCGCATTCGCTTCGGCCTACAAAATCAATCTGGAGGAGGCGGAAAAAGGACTGGAAGAGTATCCTTCGCTGAACGCATTCTTCATTCGCCGCTTGAAAGAAGGAGTGCGGCCCATCGATGCGGATCCCAGAAGCATCGTCAGTCCCGTAGATGCCCGCGCCTCTCGCTTCGGAAAGATTTCGGAAGGATTACTGATTCAAACGAAAGGTATATACTATACGCTGAAAGATTTGCTGGGAGGATCGGAGGAAACCGAACATTACATGGATGGGCAGTACATGGTGCTTTATCTCAGCCCTCAGGACTACCACCGAATGCACAGTCCCGTAGAATGCAAGATCCAGGGCTTCAACTATGCACCGGGTAAGCTATTTCCGGTAAATGACATTGCCGTGGAAGGCCTGCATGGGCTCTTTCCAAAGAACGAAAGGCTGACTTCCTTTCTTCTAACTCCACGGGGGCGCATAGCGATGATAAAGGTCGGGGCCACAAACGTAGGTAAGATCCGGGTGACCTACGACAGCATTCGCACAAATCGCTTCTTTCGAAAAAAGCGCGACATACAGTACAATCCAGCCCTGGAAATGGCCAAAGGGGCAGAAATCGGCCGATTCGAAATGGGCTCTACGGTTATTCTTTTGTTCGAACGAAACACCATAGAGTTCGCGCCCCACATGTACGAAGGTATCAAGGTAAAACTGGGCGAACCCATAGCCTACTTCTTGCGGAAGTAGAATCCGCAGACAAAGGCGACGTCCTGTTTCGTTCGCGCCCCCGGCTGCCGGGCTACACTTTCAGGGTTCGTTTTTTTCGTCTGCCGCCGGCTTTGCCGACGGTTCCTGCGAGGAAGACTTCTGGCTGTCCGCAGGGTCTTCTGCGGATTCGGCTTCCGGTCCACTTTCTCGACGCTTTCGCTTCTCATGCTCCGCGCTCATACTTCCGGAGATTTCCTCGAATGCCAGAAACAGTCCCACCGAGTACAGGCCCTTCTTGAGTTCCGGTAACACAGACTTTCCGAGGATTGAGGACGCTTCGTTCGGGTGTAGAAATTCCCGGGCCGCTTCTGTAGTATGGATTCTTACCTGCTTTTCCAGAACTGCGACCAGAACCAGAACAACTGATTCTTTCTTCGCCTCCGGTCCGGCTAGCTTCCAGGACTCCAGAACCTTCCGGGAAAAGTCCTCTGCATCAACGTCTTTCAGCGAATCCACCGTTAGCAGGATGATGCGATCGCCATATTTCTTCTCATGTCTAAAGGAAATATGCTCCAGAATAAGTTCTGAATCCTCGCTCAGTCGGCTGGCATAGTCATTGACGCGGCCGGTGTATCGCGGCGCCTCCCTGGACTCCAGGGATTTGCTAGCCGGTCCCAGAAGAGCCAGAAGAAGGAAGGCGGCGGCCACTGAGGCAGAAATGGCTGACCTCCGGCCATCCAGAGATCGGACCAGAGAGCGAACCAAACAATAGAGAGGAAACACAGCAGAATTCTGTCACCGCCCTCGGCTGGGGCAACCTTTTTCCCGGGCCATCCGTGGCAGATGCCAGCGCTGAGTAGCGCGGTGCGGGCAAGGTGGATCCCGGTGGCACAAGTACATAAAAAAAGGCGCTCTGTGGCGCCTTCTGAAGATAGATGGTATAATTGCTGTGTGGCGCCGTCCTGCTCTCCCACAGAGCGAACCCTGCAGTACCATCGGCGATGAGGGGCTTAACTTCTGTGTTCGGAATGGGAACAGGTGTAACACCCTCTCTATTGGCGCCAGCAAGGACAGTGTTGCGCAGCGCTTTGCCCGGTCAAGCAAAAATAGAAAAAAAGTTACGCTAGCTCTCTGCAGCGAAACAGGGCTTTACTGGAGCCAGAAGGTCCAGAGCCTGGACGAAGGTACGAAGTAAATGAACAATAACCAGGGCAAAGGCAGAAAGAAGAGCATACTCATTGTAGCAGGTCTGGTTCTTCTACTGATAGGAGGTTTTCAGGTTCTTGCAAATACCTTTCCGGAGTTCATTCTCCGAGGAATGTACCGCTACTATGCCTTTCGCGCAGACCTTACATCGGAAGTGGTTTCTGTGGATGGATACAGCATCCCCTATTACAGAGGCGGTACAGGGCCTACCCTTGTTCTAATCCACGGCTTTGGCGATAGCAAGATCAGCTTCCTGCAGACCGCAGCCTTTCTTACAGACTCCTATGATGTAATTCTTATCGATGTGCCGGGATTCGGAGATACAGAGCACGACGCAAATCGATCATACGATATTCGCACCCAGGCTAACAGCTTACATGCATTCCTGCAAAAGGTAGGAGCAGAGGAAGTTTTTCTGGCAGGAAATAGCATGGGAGGTCATATTGGCGCAGCGTACACGCTCATGCATCCGAACCGAGTAAAGAAGCTGGTCTTGATGAATGCAGCAGGTTTACGAGTCGATGATCCGGTGCCCTACAAACCCTCGGCGGCGCCGCTTAGAACGGTAGAAGAATTTGATAATTACGTGAGCGAAACCTTCGTTCGACAGCCTTTTATTCCCCATGCCTTCAAGCTTCATTTCGTTTCTAATTCCATCAAAAATTTTGACTGGTTAAATGGGATTCGCAAAGACATACGCCAGGGCCAGGACTATATCCTCAACCAGCGGGCCGCCTCCATACAGACGCAAACATTGATTCTATGGGGAGATTCGGATACCATCGTAAGTCCGGCCCATGCGCAGGTCTGGTCTCGTCTGCTACCTAATTCGGTACTGATCATTCTGGACGATACCGGTCATGCGCCCCAGTACGAACGTCCGGAGGACACAGCTCGCATTCTAAAGAGCTTCTTGCTATAGGCCAGCTTAACCGGGCCGCGCCCAACCTTGCCGGAAGGGATACCCGGCCCGGTTTCAGGCCAGGCCCTCTGCTTCGGCCGGTTCGTATTTTCCGCCAGGCATGCGACGCATTACGGAACGGTTCCCATCTATCTGCAGCAGATGGAGCCAGCCATGATCCACCAGCTGCCGTACCGTTTCATGCTTATGGATGATTTCCTCCAGGGCTGACTGCGGAGCCTCTATAAATACGCTTAGTCGCAGAGGTTCATGCACCAGCTTCTCGCCATCGTGCACCGATTGAAATGGCAGACCAACTCGCAGATCTCCTCCATTTCCTTCCTGCACTCCCACTTCATTTACCAGGTTATGCAGTACTTTGGAACCTGCGCCGTACACCGTTGGAGCGACGGAGGAACAGTAGTATTGCAGATTGATCCAGTTCGTTACGACCATGGGGGCGGTCATGATCAGTTCCAGAGTGGCGAAGCCTTCATCTCTGGTGTAGTCATAGTCATGCAGAAAGGCGCGACCGGAAAGATCGGCGAAACGCGTTCTGGACCTGGGGGCTACAATGAAGCAGGCATTGCCGGAAAGCCCCCATTCCGGTCGCACTTCGGCCCAGTTTCTAGGACGCCTGTTGAAGTGAGGATCCAGAACGGCGGACCGCGAAACGCTTCTTTCTTTTCTGGCCCGCCCGGAGGCGAAATCCATCTTCTTTTTCAAATCGCGGATTTCCGATCGTCTGTCAGAAGGGATCAGATCTTCGTCCAGAATGTGCACGCTATCTGTTACCGTCTCATGAATGGCCGGAACAAAGAGAGTGTTTACGGGAATGGAAAGTCCCTTTTGGGCCAGGGATTGGCGAATCTCCGCTTCGTTTAGCATCTGAGCCAGCAATCGAGCATTGATGTCCCCTGCATGACCTCCGCAGGCCCCGCAATCCAGAGCCGCAGAGAATGCATTGTTGGTGGTATCCGATCCATGCCCCACAAGAAAGACAATTTCGCCCATGTCTTTGTGCAGACCCATGTGACGAAGTACGTTCT
>JAGRNE010000068.1 GCA_020440915.1 Leptospiraceae bacterium
ATGAACTGTGGCTCATGCCCGAGACGGGAAGCGCCCTCGGAAACGGACTTCGCTCAGACGAATCCCTGACCCTCAGCGATTCCGACGGCAAAGTACTCTGCACATTTCGAAAGGGATTACCACAAAGTAAGTATCCTACTTCCGATTCTATAAGGCGATTGGGAAATACAGCACAGGATATTCCAGAAAACTTCCAGGCTACAGGGAGCACTTTTCCATGAGAGGTGCAAGGTTATCCTTCATCCTGGGCTCTGCCTCCGGCAGGATGGGCCTTGCTTCAGAGCTTTCTATCCGGGCAGGGCAAACATTAGAATTCTCATCGAAAGATGCAAGACACCGTGCCATTGGCCACAACGCCGGAACTGCAGAGTTGCTGCGCGGCTGGTTACTTGCGCCGACGATAGCAGTCCTTGGCTCTATATTTCGTAACCCCGGGAAGAATCGAACCATCTTTTGCCTCATGTTGTTCTGCGGCTTGATTGGCATTCCATTACAGGCCCGAACCTATACTCTGGAGACTATGGCCGGAGGGATACACTCCTTTTCCGCGTCCCCTTCGCTGAATTTCCGATTTGGCGATAGCGCCAGATGGCTACTTTCTGGCCTGGGATTTAGAAGCTTCAGCGAGACCGGGGCGCCAATTCTTTACGGAGCTCACTTAACGCTGGCGCTCAACCTGGGAAGTTCCGGCGTTGAACATCCGGCCAGACCATCCGCCGACTACCACCGTTTTCGCACAGACTCGGAAATCGAAACTGGTGGATTTAAAAAGAAGAGCGATCTACTTCTAAGCCATGTTTCTGCCATTTACGTCGGTTATCGCATTCGCACTCCGGATCCTCTGGCTTTCTTCAGAGGTGGAAGCGACGATGCGCCTGTTCTTCGCATTGCCCTGGGGCGATACCCCTGGAAATCGAAAATCCAGCAAAGGTTGCTGGCATCTCCGGGTCACTTTGCAGGTCTGCACCTGGCCTGGGATACCGGCGGATTCGGCAGAGTAGTCTTTTCCCCCGGTTATCTATTGGATAGTCCATCCAGGATCGTTAAGCCGTGGCAAAGCAAGTATGCAAGCTTTGTCCACTCGGAGCAAATCCTGGGCACCGGAAATTGGAACTCTTCTCGCTATGGGAGCAGCGCCTTTTACGTTTTCGGACAGAAATGGCAATTTGGCCTTGGCTTTCGAAATCATGTTATACGCCGAAACAGCCGGCTCTACATTCCGGGCAATCTCAACTACCTGCACGCATTTATGGGATACAATGGAGGACCGTTTCAGATAGGACTGGGCTATTCCAGAAGCGCAGGCGCCCTGCAAGAAAAGCGAAGGAGCATCCAAGAGGAGCGAAACAGTGAATCGGACGAATTCAATCCGGCGCCTCGGACCGGAGGAATACGAAAAGAAAGACCGTCCAGGGTGCACGGCGCAGAGATTCACGGATTTCTGACTTTCCGCCATCCCGATTGGGGATTCAATGTTTCTTTCTTTGTGCCGGAACCGCCTGAACTGGCATCAAGAGAGAAGAAAAGGCAGGAAGAAGAGACTACCGGTTATGTGCATCCGGGGATGGAACCCTGGGGCATGCCACTGACGGAATACTACGGATTGAGCAGCGCGGCCAGACTATGCCAGGCCGGGGACGGAGAGCATTGCTCCGGGATCCAGGGGTCTCCAATCCATGCACAGCTGTTTACCTCTGCCTGGGTTTCCTGGGATCAATACAGCGCCAGAATCACCCTGCTCTATTCAAGCCCGCGTCAGCCTTCTGCCGGAGGCCTTCAGAACACTTCCCCGGATCCGAATTCGCCGGACTACCTGGAAGCCCAGATTAAATTCGCGGGCAAGATCCATACAGTAGACCAGACCATGGATGTACAGATCGCTTATGGAAGGATTTACATACGAAAGACAAGACCCTCCCGGGCTTTTGGAGAGTTCCTGAAGCTGCAAATGTCCATGAAGTTAGCGGATGCGTCCGATGTGGGAGGCTCCCGTTGAATTTGCTAGAATGCGCTGCAAAGAACTGGCCCTTTTCCGGGTATTGGGGCAAAATGCGACGTCCTGCCTCAAGGCAAGGAACAGTCTGGCTTTCGGCGCTTTCGCTTCTATGGCTACTTTCGAGTTGTGAGCCTTCCTCCAGGTTTCAATGGCTGCTGACCCCATTTCAGCACTCCGTAATCTTTACTCGACCGGAGGCTTCGGTTTCCGCTCAACAAAAAAGGGCGGTGCGTTCCCGCATCCTGGATCTCATCCATAATGCCGGGCATTCTATACTTCTTCTGGCCTATGGCCTTGAGGACCCTCTGATAATTGATGCACTGATAAGAGCCAGGCAAAGGGGGGTTCGCATCCGCACTGTACTTTCGCCAGAGAAGAACTATGAGGGCCTGGACGGCACGGGAATTGCCAGAGAAGTGCGAAATGCATCCGGTCTGCAGCACGTGAAAGCTTTGCTCATTGATCATTCCATGCTGATCTCCGGCACTGGAAACTTCACGCGCAGCGGGATGTTCTACAATAACAACGCCTTTTTGTTTCTTCGCATGCCTTCGGATCGCGGCCGGGAGCTGGAAAGCAAGCTCATGGATCCCGATAATGGGCGACCCTTTATGCGTCTTCCAGGAGTGACAATTGTTCTCAGCCCGGAGGGAGGCGATCTTATTCAAAGTATACTGGCCCGGAGCATATTCAAGGCTCGCCGTAGCATTCGATTTCTGATGTTTCGCTTCACAGATCCTGTACTGTCCTCGTTGATCTATTTTCGCGCAAGAAAAGGCATCCCGGTAGAGGGAATACTGGATGGCAACGGAAGCTCCCTTCCCGGTCGAAGCGCTCTGGAGGATCCTTACTATGAAGCGGGAAACATTCCTTTGCGACTCTTTCTGGATGGAAACCAGAACCGATATCAATCCGCGGACGGAATTTACCACGGAGGGCATCTTCATCACAAGTCGGCCATCATCGATGGAAGGCTATTTACAGGTTCCTACAACTGGAGCCTGAGCGCCCGGGATCAGAACCGGGAAATTTTCTTTATCATTGATCGCCCGCGTATCGTAGATGCCTTCCAGGCCGAATTTGGCCGACTCAGATACCGTGCCCGACCCATGGCTCGTCCTCCGACAGAAACATACCACTCTCTGCCAGAAAGACGTCAGGGGGAACTCTGCTTCGGAGAAAGTAAAGAAGCGATTGTGACGGGTGGCAGGAAAGCTCTGTTCCATGCAATTCGCTTCGAAGCTTCCCATCCGGCCAATCCATGTAAGGCAGAAGAGCGGTCCTCCCATGCCAGCAAACATAGCGCGGGCGCCTCCAGAGGCCGGGACTACTATCCTGGTTTCATGGAACAGATCATTGGTCCCATGGGGACCAGCAGGAGCCAGATGCCTCGGTCGGAATATGCGGATTTGTGCGCAACGGAGCCCTGCCAGGCGGCCAGAATAGATAGAATGAATCCGGGCTCAGGGTGGATGACTCTGAAGGGACAAATCGATTACAGGACTATGATTGGTCTGGGCCGGGATGGATGGCATCACAGAGAACTCATCCGCATTGGCCAATTCTACCGCTTCTCTTCTTTGCCGGAACAGGACCTCATGCTATTTCTGAAAGGCCCGACGGAAACAAGATTGGCCTGCATGACCATGGGCTCCCGGGATCCAGAGACTCAGCGGTATGTCCAGTTTTTTAGATTCTATCGGTCCTCCATCCAATGTGTTGCGGGAGAGGGATAACGCGGCCCCCTCCAGAAGCCCTGCGCAAACTGCGCAAATCCAGGGTGCGAATAGTGGATACAGTCAAGCGCTCGCCGGATTGTGAAAGCCAACCTGGAAGGCTCCAGCCCGCACCAAGAGCGGAGGGCTCGGCCTATACTCCAGAAATGCCGATGATAATATAGTGCGCCCATCAAGAGTACTACACTTCAAGCCATTCGCGCCGTTAAGACCCGATCGCTTGCTTAAGAAGGCAGGAATTCCAGCGTGGCTCTTTACAAAATTCGCGGTAGCCGATGGATTGGCTTCAGAGTCGTGGACTGGTTCTACCGATGCCCCGGGTTCGCCGAGGAAGTCCAGGGGTAAGGATTTCCGATCCGCGCTGTGGCAGGGTAGACTCCGATATCCGATTCTTGCGCTTACATTGCTGCTCTTTGTCCTGCCCGGGCATAAAGGCCGGGGGGAACCAATACCTTCCGATGGTAGAACTCGAATCACGATTATGGCGACTTCGGACTTCGCAGGTAGCTTTGAACTGAACAAAGAAGGATCCCGCGGCTGGTCCGTCCTGCGCACCTATGCCAGGCAGGTAAAGTTTAACCGTAGAAATGCGGCCTCCACGGCCTATCTGTTTCATACCGGGGATTTATCCGGCCTTGAGTTTGACACACATGATTTTCCAAACGGCTCCGCATATTTCGATGCCGCTCATCCCATGGGCGATACAGAGTCCCGCACAGCCCAATTACTCATCCGCAGAGGGGCGGATCTACTGGAGTACGCTGGCTTTGATGGAGTGGCCCTTCGTAGCACCGAAGAGAAGGACTTGCAAAAGAGTTCCGATACCTCCTGGACTTCGCTGCTGCGATTCAGGCCTTCGCAGCCAGATTGGACTACTGCCGCTAGCCAGCCAGGTCCTTCGCATTCTTTTAGAATTCTTACAGGAGCCAGAACCTTTGTCTGGGTAAGCGCCGTAGAACCGGCCGGCGATATGGACTCCTTGAATGTGCAGATAAGATCTCTTCGAAGAGAGATTTACAACAACCGGGCCGCCAATCTGATTGTGCTTCTTTTCGCCACTCACAAAAAAGAAGGCAGCCATGATGATCCTGATGCTTTTCAACGACTGAGCCCCGAGCAATTCCTGACTGCCTTTCTGAACAAGGAGAACGGTAACCTGTTTCATCCACTATCCGCCGATGAATCCGCTGGCCCAGATTTTCCGTACCGCAAAATTCTATTTTTGATGCCTGGACATCGGGCGTTCTTCCAGACTCCAGAAGGGTCCACCATTTGTCGTATCCCCTCAGGTCAGCTCTGCCAGATGGAGTTTGACTTTCGAAACAATCGAAAGTCCGTTTCTCAGCACTGGGTAGGTTTCGACGAAGCTACGCGAAATCATTCCTTCATTCCAGCCGATCCCGGCATGGAAAAAATTCTTCGGCAAAGATAATTTTTCCTTGTACTTTCCGGCCTGACCTCCGATGGTAGAGGCCGTGGAAAAGAGGGGACGCTATGTTCTGGGTCTGACAGGAATGCCCGGCTCCGGAAAATCCACGGCGCGCAAGATCCTGGAAGAAATGGGTTGCTACGCCCTCGATGCGGATGCTCTGGCCCATGAAGTCCTGGACTTGCCGGAAACGCTGAGTAAGATCGCAGTCCTGTTTGGAGAAGAAGTGATTAAAGAAGGAAAAGTGGACCGCCCGGCCCTAGCACATCTAGTATTCAAGGACTCGCAAAAACTGCAGAGTCTAAATGATATTGTGCATCCAGAAGTACGTCGCCTTGCCCGGGAGAGAATAGAATCCGCACCGGCAAACGGCGTTGTTGTCTACGATGTTCCTCTTCTCTTCGAAACCAGTTTGGATAAGGACATGGATGGAACACTGGTCATTGAATGCGATTTTTCCGTAAGGCTGGAAAGAGTCAGGCAAAGAGGATGGAGCGAGCAGCAGCTTCAGGATCGCGACCAGCATCATTTTTCCGACAAGGCTGCTCGCGCGGATTACGTGGTGCAAAACAATACCGATCTGAAAGCGCTGCAAACCGGGCTGGAAGCAGTCCTTCATCAGATAAAAGAGGAAATTCAGAAATGAAACGCAGAGTATTCTATGTAGTGAACCTGGACCGAGCCCGAATTCTGGCGCTGGGAATCTTTGCAGTGGGGGCCTTTACGCTTGCCTTTGCCACCGGATACCGATTTGGAAACACTCCGGATCGACTCTCCGAAAACGAAAGACCTGCCGGACTGTCCGACGATCCCACGGCTTTCGATGCGCCCATGGAAGAACGTAATACAGGCGAAGATCCGGAAACCCTTTCGCTGAGTTCGCAGGATGTTAAGAAAGATGATGAGCCAGACGAATCCGCTTCCAGGGACGATGAGACTGTATCCTCCAGAGAGCTAGCTCTGAAAGCGGCGAACCCGGAAGAGAACGGGGATACACCTGCGTACCGGAAACCGCGAAACTCGGTCACCTTCTCCGATATCGCACGCAACAATTCCAGCGCCAACCCATCCAGAGAAAAAAGCCAGGAAAAGCCGGCCCCTCGCAAAGAAAGCAAACCTTCCACCTTATCAAAACCGCAAAAGCAAGTGAGCCCATCCAAACCGGCCCCTCGCGCAAAGCCCGCAGAAAAACCGGTCCAGACAAAGAAGAAAACAGAAGTGGCGAAGAAAGAAGAGAGCAAGCCGCAAAAAATGTTTACTCTGCAACTGGGCGCTTTTAGCTCCAGGGGGGCCGCCAATAGAATGGCCGAACAGATTCGCAAAGAAGGTATGGAACCCTACGTGGTAAAATCCGGGAACCTGCATCTGGTGCGACTTGGTCGGTCCAAAAGTCAGCAGGGTTTATCCGCTCAAGAAAAAAAATTGCGAGATGCGCGCTTTCGTCCCATAACCGTCACCGTAGGACAGTGAGCCTTCGTTTTCAGTTTTCCGCTTGTCACCACAGCCGGTCTGCCGACCAGATACTACAACGTGACTCCAGAGGTAAGACAGGCGCAGGCTCTGGTTGTGAGGCAGACAATCAATCGTCTGGAGGAAACCTATTCGGATTTCATCCAGGGGAAAGGTTTTGACCGCATTCCGGAATTCTTTCGCGAGCATCTTTACTCTCCGCCTAACAAGGATCAGCGAGACGCTGCTCTGGAGAATCTTTACGAAAAGCTTAAGTCCGTCACCGGCCCCGAGATGACGGAGAACATTCATAACCTCATTGTACTGATCCAACTCACCGATGCACTGGATCTCCAGACCGCCCAGGTCGTCCTGGAAGGTCCGATGAAAGGCAAGTCCGCCGACGAAATTGCAGAAGCCTCCATGACCACCCAGGAGCTCAATCGATGTATTGGACTGGCAGGTTGCTGGGAAGATAGGCATCGCCAGGTGGACATGATTGGAAATACACTTACCTTCTTCTTTACTCTATCCAAACTGCCACTGATCAAACTGGTGATGGCTCCGATCCGTGTAGCCGCCTCCCTGGTGGGCGCCGGAGAACTGGTGGATACCATGGAAACCGGGTATCAGATCTCCCGCAATATCAAGGATATGAAGCCCTTTGTGGATGCATTCAAGGAAAGGGAGAAAGTCCAACTGGATCGGCTTCAGAAAGAATATTCTTGATTCGTCCGCCGGTACCCGGAACCTTCAGCCATGACCGCTACTTCCGCGAAGAAGAGCATCCCTGCGCGCAGGAATTCCAGCTCAATCAATAGGAACAATCCAAACCTGTTCTTCAACAGGGAGCTTTCCTGGATTCAATTCAATTATCGGGTTCTGGAGGAAGCGGCACGAAAAGACAATCCGCATCTGGAAAGGCTCAAGTTTATTGCCATCGCGGAATCCAATATGCAGGAATTTTTTATGGTGCGGGTCGCCGGCCTCAAACAGGTCGTTGCATCCTCCGTAAACGAGGTCCAGCTGGATGGCCGGACTGCAGAAGAAACGCTGCATGAAATCCATAAAGAAGCCCATGCCATGGTGGCTCTTAAGTACAGACTTCTGGAAGAAATAACGGAGGCCCTGGCCAGGGAGGGGATTGTTATCGTTCAAGAAGGCTCCGAGCTCAAACAACATGAAAGGGAGTTCCTGCAGGACTTTTTCAATAAGGAACTATTTCGAGTTCTGACTCCCCTGGCTATAGACCCTTCCCATCCCTTTCCGCGCATTCTGAATGGAAGATTGAATCTTGCTGTCACTCTGAAGCGAATGGATCAGAAAGAAAAGCAGAGGGATTCATATGCCATTGTGGAAGTACCCACCGTATTCCCTCGATTTCTGGAACTACCCCGAGATCCGGAAAACCCGGAGAGCACGGAAAGAAGGTTTATCCCTCTTGAAGAGATTCTCAAGCTACATGCAGCCGATTTGTTCGCCGGGACAGAAATTGTCTCCATCCACGGCTTCACCATCGTGCGAAATTCCGATCTTTCCATCGAGGAGGTCTCCTCCGATAACCTTCTTTCAACCATCGAAGAAGAGCTAAAGAACCGAAAATGGGGCGAAGCGGTGCGAATGAACTATCGCAAGGGAATGCCCGAGAATATTCGCACTTTCCTCAGAGATCGACTGGATTTGATGGAGGATGAACTCTACGAACGACCGCGCTATTTGAACCTATCGGATCTAATGGAGGTGTACGGAAATACATCCGAGCGTTCCGATCTCCGGGACAAACCGTTTATTCCCAAAAATCCCATTACCCTGGATAAACCCAGAAAGATCTTTTCTCTGATACGAAAGAAAGACATCTTTCTTCATCATCCTTACGATTCCTTTCAAACCGTTGTCGATTTCCTTCAAGCTGCCGCCAACGATCCCAGAGTTCTGGCCATCAAACAAACGCTATATCGTACCAGCGGCGACAGCCCCATAGTGCAATCTTTAATTCAAGCTGCAGAAAACGGAAAGCAGGTTACTGCGCTTGTAGAGCTAAAGGCTCGCTTCGATGAAGAACGAAACATCGTATGGGCACGGGAAATGGAGCGGCACGGAGTTCATGTGGTTTACGGACTGGTTGGACTAAAGATTCATGCGAAGCTTCTGCAGGTGGTGCGAAAGGAAGAGCAGGAGGTGAACTCCTACGTTCATGTTGCTACCGGCAACTATAATCCGAGCACAGCCAAGCTTTACACAGATACAGGGATTATCACTGCCGATCCAGAAATAAACAACGACGTTACCAATCTGTTTCATACCCTTACAGGCTATGCCACAGTACCCAGGCTATCCAGGATAGCAGTCGCGCCCATCAATATGCGCGAAACGCTGACTCGGTTGATTACCCGGGAGATTCAGAACGCGGAGGCGGGAAAACCTGCCGGCATGCGGTTAAAGATGAATTCTCTGGTGGATCCAGATATGATTGTGCTACTCTATCGCGCATCCAGGGCCGGCGTAAACATCGACCTGAGCGTACGTGGTATATGCTGCCTCAAGCCCGGGATTCCGGATCTCAGCGAAAACATCAGGGTAGAAAGCATTGTAGGTCGCTTCCTGGAACATAGCAGAATCTTCTATTTCGAGAATGCCGGCGATCCAAAGATTTACACTTCCTCCGGGGACTTCATGCCCCGAAACCTCAACCGGCGAGTGGAAGTAATGATGCCTGTGGACGATGAAGACATCAAACAGAGATTCATAGGAATTCTTAACGCCATATTCAGGGACAATCACAATGCCCGCAGACTCCAACAGGACGGCACCTATGTAGCGGTGAAGCCTGAAGGGAATGAACAGCGATTCTCCTCTCAGCGATTCTTTCGTGAAGAAACGAATCGAGAGTATCAGGAAAAAGAGAAGAATCGGGCTGTGGAAAGAAAGAAGATCTTTCAGCCACTGATGAATCCGGAAGAGGAGGTCCCCCGGGAGACCAGCCTGAATCGGGACATTCCGGAGGCGCAGCCGGTAGAACCGGATTGATTACAGAACTGCAACGCCTACCGCGCTGGCAACCTGGAGCAACTCCCGGTTGCGGTGCGCGAAAGGTTCCAGCGTTCCTGCAACCGGGGCCAGAGCCGCAAGGGCTAATCCCCTTTGCATTCTCGATAGGCCGCCCGGCATGCTTCCATGGCATCTTCGTCGCCCCGAGCATTTCCAATGCAGGAACGAAACGTTTCCGCACAGCCGGTGGCTACTTCCTGTCTTTCGGTACAGCTCTTGTAGGCCTTTTCGCAGCGCTTGAGGCAGGCATTATAGGCATTGGCGCCCTTCCCTGTATCCGCCTGATTATCGCATCCTTCGACGCAGGAATCCCGGCTGGCATCGCAATCATAGTCCGGTCCGTTGGCGCGGACCGCATCTGGAGCCCACAGAGCAAGCCCCACCGTTGTGGCTAAAAGCAGCAATCTGAAAGTATTCACGATTAACCTCCGTATCCTTAACATTAGACGCCAAAAGCCTGCAAACCGGTCCAGTAATTTACGAAAAGACCTTCTACCGCTTAAGAATTCTTGAAGCAATCCAGATAGGCTACCCGGGTACAGTTTGGAGCCATTAGATAGATTCACGCAATCAGTGCAGCTTCGGCCCTAAGCGACTTATTGTTTGCCTGCCAGTTCCAGAAAATTTGTAGCCAGTTCTCTCAACCGACCCGCAGCATGCTGGCGCTGGGCTTTGCTGAGCGTCCTGTCCAGGTCCAGCACAACCCCATAGAACAGCGCTCTATTTCGATTCACTGCGTTGCGGTAAGAAGCCGGATAAAGGTTTTCCCAGCCAAACATATACTGCTTCAAAAAGTCTTCCAGTTCTGCATGCCCGGATTGCCCTTTCTTCAGGATGGAAATCAATCGCTTCTGATTTTGTTTGCGATAGAGCAGATAGAGCACCGTGGTATCGGCTGTTTCGGATGTATATCTGCGAACCCGCTCCTTCTGGGCCGCATTCAGGTCTCCCATAAAGAATTCAAAGAATTCAATATTGGATTCCAGGCGCTCGGCAAACCTGGTGGCCGCCGGCCGGGCCGCCTTCTCCGCCAGATCCTCATTGTACTCATCCATCAGGCGCTGTTGCTGTTCTATGCGGGCAGAATCAAAGTTCCTTAGCACTTGAAGAGCATCGGGATAGATACGAGAGGCCAGACGAATCCTGAAAGCCCGCATCTGGCCATAGGTTTCATCCAGATCTTCCTTTTTTAGGCCCGCTTCGATTCGTTTTGCCAGAGACTTGCTGGCTTCAGCATACCTGGGCAACTCCACATAGCGATGCCAGCGATAGTGCTCATCGATACGGCCTTCAAGAAACTCTGCCTGCTCGTCGGTTAGAGCAAGATAGTTGTCTACCCGGGCCTGAAGAACTGTATCCAGATTTCTATAGAATGTCTTGAAAGCGAATCCGGAGCAACCGGACAGAAATCCGGAAAGAAATAGAAAGAGGATTGCATTCCGGGCAGGACGCCCTCCTGCAAACATCTTCCCGAACCAACGTCCCGTGCTTACCGAAGAAAAGCCCTCAAGGAAAGTGGGGATTGCGGTCCAGGAAATCTGCTCTAGGAGGCGATGCACAGGAATAGAACCTCACTTTGTTTCTTATGCCTGACCTTCCATGTCCCAGTAACCGGAGGGCTGACTGTAAGGCGTGCCCTGGGAAAGGTAGGCGCTGTAGGATTCCAGCAGCATGCGACATTCGTTTTGAAAGCTTTCCATTTGTGCAAAAAGAAAACGAGCGTTAGGATCTTCAAATTTCTCTTTCGTCTTGGCAAAGAACTCTGCCGCATCTTCATGCTCTCGCGTGGCCAGAGCCAGGGCATCCAGTTCATCGCCGCCGGCATCCGCTTCCGTATTCCGATCAAGCTTGGACATAAGTTTTTGAATGGAGGAGCTGTTCAGGTCCTGAACCTGGGCCGCCATCTTCAGGTTGGGCAACGCTTCTCCTCCTTTGATCTGAGAATAGAGGTCGGATACCATTTTGATATGATCGTCCTGATCTTCGGCCAACTGGGTAAAGATGTCCTTTACGGAACCATCTTTCAGCGATTCTGAATTCCTCATATAGAATTCGAATACTTTTTTCTCGTGCTGAATGCAGGCTGCCACGGCCTCCAGAAACGATGTTTTCTTTACGGGCTTGTAATGACTCATGACTGAAGGATGCCATCCGATGGCAATGCATGCAAGGCAAAATTGGCTGAGCCAGGAAAAATGACTCGGCCGGTATGCGCCGCCAGACTTAAGTGAAGAAAATGCAACGAGGGCGAACAGAAATTCCCCTGGATCCGGACTGGATGGTCCGGGCTCTGGAAGAGCCGCTCCCTGGACATGGGGCCCATCGCAAGATGTCCGTTCGCGCACCCAATACCATGGAAATCCCGGAAGGCGCAGCGGAAGCCGCAGTAATGATTGCCTTTCTGGAAGACCCGGAGCCGGGAGGATTCCCTTTGATTCAGCGTCCGGGAAATCAAGGCCCTCATTCTGGACAGATCAGTCTACCCGGAGGCAGGAGGGAGGCTGGAGAATCTCTGGAAGAGACCGCTTTGCGGGAAACGGAAGAAGAGATCGGTTTGCCCATGGACAAGATTCGCGTACTGGGTAGCCTGACGCCGCTCTACATCCCTGTAAGCGGATTTGCGGTGTATCCCTATGTTGGCTGGGTATCGGACAAAGTTGCATTTCGCCGCGATCCTCTGGAGGTGGAAGAAATACTATTCTATGACCTTCAGCGACTTACCGATCCCGGGTTTCGCACCGTCTTCGATTTTCAGTATAATGGGCGACCTTTTCAGTCCCCGGGTTTCAAGCTAGAGGATCGAATAATTTGGGGAGCTACTGCCATGATCTTGATGGAACTCACCGATCATCTGCAATCCAGAGCGAATCGGTGAAGTATCCTCTGGAGTCCTGAAAATTGGCTTCTATGCGAAAGCCCGACCGAGAAGCCAGATCCTTTATGTCTGCCTCGGTGTACTTCTGACTGGTTTCCGTTTGCACCGCTTCGAAGCAGCCCAGAGTAAAACTACTTTGCAGGCAGCTTATGGGATCTTGCAGCGAAACGGTCTGCTCTTTCAGGGAAATTAGATAGCTTTCCATTGCATGATTCCGCGGGTTAAAGGCGGCATGGTGCAGAAAGTGATCTGGATCAAAGTCTGCATTTAACTCCCGATTCATACGCAAAAGCAGGTTCAGGTTGAACTGTCGGGTGATTCCTGCGCAGTCGCTGTATGCAGGTATCAAGATAGATGGGTCCTTCACCAGATCAAAGCCGATCAGTAGCAAGTCCTTCGCATGAAGACTCATGCGAAGACGCCTCAAGAAGTCTGCGGATTCATCCATGCTGAAGTTGCCGATGCTGGAACCAAGAAACAGCACTACATGTCGTCTTTCCCGACCGTTTAAATACTGCAGTCCAGCCTCATAGTCTCCTACCAGGCCATGGAATTGCAGTTGATCGAGCCCGGCCAGGTTTTGCTGCAGAGGAGGTATTATACCGGCTGAGATATCCACAGGATAGTAGCGAAAGCTGGCTTTCCTGGAAAGAAGGGCCTCCAGAAGATGATAGCTCTTATGGCCATCGCCGGGGCCCAGTTCAATCAAACCAAAGTCATCTCCCAGATACTCGGCTATCGTACCGCTTTGACCGGAAAGGATTTCCCTTTCACATGCCGCCGGGTAGTATTCTTCCAGTTCGGTGATCGCCTGGAAGAGTTCGCTTCCCCGATCGTCATAGAAGTAGCGTGAGGGTAAGGATCGGGGCCGGCATTCAAGTCCCTGCACTACATCGCGATAGAAGGCCTGCTCTTCGGGTAAATCGTTGGAATCATCTCTTAGCTTGATCGATGTTGGGGGCAAAGCGGTGGCCATATATCCATCTCCGGACCGCGCGCCGGAACCATTACGCTGCATACCGGATTCTGGCGAGCCCATTCAAGCATCCTCCGCAAGGCGAAAGCCGCTCATCTGCCAGGCGCTGGCGGCAGGATAAAAGTTTCGGTACGTGATGCGACTATGCTGCACCGGTGTGAGATCGCATGCGCCTCTAAGCACCATCTGATCCATCATGAACTTGCCGTTGTATTCCCCCACGGCCCCGGCCGCGGGACAAAAACCGGGGTAAGGGCGGTAGGCAGACTCCGTCCATTCCCAAACTCGCCCCCATTGAAAGTCCATTTCGCGAAGTGCGGCCACGCGGGCCGCAAGCTCCCATTCCCCTTCGGTGGGCAGCCGCTTACCTCGAAAAGTTGCAAAAGCGTCCGCCTCAAAGAAGGTCAGGTGCATTACCAGCTCATCAAGATCCAATGTCTGCCATCCATCCAGTGTCCATTGCTGCCAATGGTCCGCCGTTTTCTTCCAATAATACGGATGAGTCACGGA
>JAGRNE010000069.1 GCA_020440915.1 Leptospiraceae bacterium
GAGGCTGCCGGGAGCTGGCATCTGGTAAAGGTAAATACCGATGAGGAGCCCGCCCTGGCCGGCCAGTTCAACGTATCCGGAATCCCCCATTGTGTTTTGTTCTCTAACGGACAGCCTGCGGATCAGTTCACCGGAGCGCTGCCAGAGCATATGCTTCGGGAATTTCTGGGCAGACATGTGCTGGATGAGTCCGCACAGGAACTGGCCAACCTTGCCGAGAAGGACCCCATCCAGGCCGCCCGCCAGATTCTGGAGCTTCCTGAAAAGAGCGACAGCCACAGCGAAATCCTCTGGAGCGCGGTCTGCGAAATGCTCAAACAGGGCAACACCGACGACCTCAAGGAAACCCTGGAGGCCATAAGCTCCAGCAAGAGGGTAAACGAAAAGGTGGCTTTGCTTGGCGTTCTGGAAGGGGGAATTAGTCCGGAGGAACTAAAGGGCCTGGGTGGACTCTTCGGAACTGAACAGGAAATTCGGGATGTGCTTGACCAATTCCTCGAATCTCTCGAAAAAAATAAAGGCAAGCAAGAGAAAGACAGACTCATCGCAAGCTTTCACCTTCTGGGGCAGAACCATCCTCTGGTTACAGAATACCGAAAGAAGATGGCTCAGATTCTTTTCTAATCTTTCCACCGGAACCATTTCAGGAGCAACCAGATGGACAACAACTCAGGATCCACCTCCATTCTATTCGTATGCCATGGCAACATTTGCCGTTCTCCGGCAGCCGAGGGCGCCTTCCGAAATCTCATCAAAGACCGCGGCTACAGCGGTCGATTCTACGTGGACTCCGCCGGCACCAGCGCCTACCACATTGGAGAAATCCCTCATCCGGATACTCGAAAAGCTGCCTCGGAAGCCGGCATCAAGCTGGATCATCGAGCCAGACAATTCACAGCCTTTGACCTGGAACGCTTTGATTTCATACTGGCCATGGATCGACATAACTACGAGGATGTGCTGGCCGCAACTTCCAACGAAGAAGAACGATCCCGTATCTTTCTCTACCGCAAGTTTGATCCAGAAGTGGAAGGATCTCGCATCCCGGATGTCCCTGACCCGTACTATGGCGGTTTCCAGGGATTTCGGGACGTTCAGAAGATAGTGGGCCGCACCTCCGAAAGCCTGCTGGACTGGATCCTGGACCGCGAACCAGCCGGACAGAAAGGCCGCTAACATCCACTTACATCCGATGCCGGAACCCGAGCTACCCTCCGGACTAGAAGCGATGCTGGCAGAGAATCGTCGAC
This sequence comes from Leptospiraceae bacterium, assembly GCA_020440915.1. Lineage (GTDB taxonomy): Bacteria > Spirochaetota > Leptospiria > Leptospirales > Leptonemataceae > UBA3465. The sequence goes on from JAGRNE010000069.1 coordinate 1,251, forward strand.
TGTACAGAACGCTCAATCATGATGTTCGTGCCCCACTACATGCTATCAGTAGTCTTACATCCATGTTTTCGACCAATCCTTCTTCCTTCAGCGAAGAGGAACTGGTAGAAATGGCTACCGAAATCCATCGCTCAGTCCAGGGGCTTAATCAAGTAGTAGACGGAATACTGCGATGGATGGACTACCAGGCACAACGCCCGCAGGATTCTGAACGAACGGCCCTGGGCGTGCAACTGGAAACTGCAGTGAACGATGCTCAGGTCCGGGCAAAGCAGAAAGAAATCCAGGTATTCGCCGAGCTGGATGATGAACTCAAGAATTTTGCCCTGCCCGATGAATTCCAGATCTGCCTGGGCGCCCTGCTCGATAATGCCATAAAATTCTCTCCCCGTTCAGGGGCCGTACACATACTCGCGCGAAAAACCGGCGCTGGCAAATCCAGAGGAATTCGAATCCAGGTCCTGGATTCTGGCTCCGGTGTGGCCGAGCGACTTCAGGATGATCTCTTTAAATTGGATAAGCGAGTCATGGCCCAGGGAACCGAAGGCGAAAGAGGAGCCGGAATGGGATTGCTAATGGCCGCAGACATCATGAAGCGATGCAACGGCAGCATCGGTTACGAGAAAACAGAGCAAACCTGTTTCTTTCTGGAGTTGCCAGAACTGAAAGTGGGAGCCCCCGAAGCCCCGGTGGAGCGTTGACGCGAAGGCTCTGCTCCGCGCACTGGACAGAAAAAGAGCAATCAACAGTTATGAAAGGAAAAATCAATATATGCGAAGTGGGCCCCCGGGATGGGCTTCAGAATGAAAAGTCCACTGTATCTCCAGAAGACAAGATTCGATTCATTGAACTTCTTGCCCGGGCAGGATTGAAGGAAATCGAAGCCACTTCTTTCGTTCGCCCTGGAGTAATTCCGCAGCTTTCCGACGCCGAAGAAGTCTTTTTCGCGGTGCGATCCCTGCAAGGTCCGGAACGTCATTTGCCGGTGCTGGTGCCCAACGCAAAAGGCCTGGATCGAGCTCTGGAAAGCGGCGCAGAAAGCATCGCAGTATTTACCGCGACCAGTGAAAGCTTCACAAAAAAGAATACCAACGCAACCAGAGAAGAAAGCATGCAACGAATCCGGGATATCTTCGCTGCTATTCGGAGTTCTGGCGCCACCGTCCGTGTTCGCGGCTACATCAGCACCGTTGTAGATTGCCCCTACGAGGGTAGGCAGGATCCTGGCATCGCCGCAGACATGTGCCAGGAATTGCTGGATCTGGGCTGCTTTGAAATCTCTCTGGGCGAAACCATCGGAACGGCGGTGCCGGACGATATACAAACATTGCTGGAATCCGTTCTTCGCAGCGCTCCAGCAGAATACCTGGCCGGACACTTTCACGACACTCGAGGCACAGCGCTGGCCAACGTATATGCAGCTCTGCAAATGGGAATCCTTTCTTTTGATGCCAGCGCTGGCGGAATGGGCGGCTGTCCCTACGCCGCGGGCGCAGCCGGCAATCTGGCCACCGAAGATCTGGTTTATGCGCTGCATCGATCCGGTTACGAAACTGGAGTCGACCTTGGCTTGCTTTCGCAGGCCACAGCCCATATTGAAGCCAGCGTTGGTCGACCGTCCACCTCCAGGGTGTACAGGGCGCTTACAGCATGAAAGCCCTACAGAGCAAAAAGGAATTGCGCGAAACCCTGCATGGTCTGCGCGCACAGTTCGAAAGAAAAGGCAATCCGAATTCAGCCGCAGTGGGCCTGGTTCCTACCATGGGCTTTCTTCATGAAGGCCATCTGGAATTGATTCGCCGATGCAAAGAAGAATGCGCCATAACGGTAGTGAGCATTTTTGTAAACCCAACGCAGTTCAATGATCCATCGGATTACGAGAATTATCCAGTGGATCTGAAGAGAGATCTGGACCTACTGGAGAAGGAAGGAGTGGATATTGCATTTTTGCCCAATGCCGTAGAAATGTACCCGGAAAACCAGATCAGTGTGCAAATGTCCTTACCTGAGTTGACTTCCAATCTTTGCGGTGCCCATAGGCGCGGACACTTCGATGGAGTTCTGCTGGTTGTGGCCAAGTTCTTCAACATCGTTGATCCAGACCGGGCTTACTTTGGACTCAAAGATTATCAGCAATTTCTGGTCATCCGCACAATGGCTCGATCCCTGGACCTCTCGGTACAAGTCATAGGCTGCGAAACGGTGCGCGAGGAGGACGGCCTTGCCATGAGTTCGCGAAATGCTCGCCTCTCCGAAAAGGCAAGAGAACATGCAGCCCTGATTCCCAGGGCTCTAAACCTTGTGCAAAAAACGCTGAACGACCGGAAAGGCAGGTATTCCGTAGCCTGTGATGAGCTCTGCGAGATTGCCTCCGATGTAATTGAGTCCGGCACGTTAAACCAGGTAGAATATATGGAGATCGTAGATCCCGACTCCCTGAAAAAACTGGACGAAATCCAGACCGATCGCACTGCAAGGATTGCCACCGCCGTCTTCTGTGACGGCGTGAGGCTCATCGACAACCGACCTCTGCATTTCTGATTGACCGATCGTTCCTGGATGTCAGCCTTCGCCATGCGCTTGAAGACTGTACTCATCATCATTGCGGCACTGCCTGTTGTGCTAATTTCCCTCTTCTTCCTCTATAGCTTTATTCTCAGCTCTCCGGGTTCTGGACGGGATCTTTCCATTCAAAAAGGCGTGCCTTTTCCGGCCCTGATGGCACATCGTGGAGTCTCTGGCCTCGCCCCGGAAGAGACTCGCCCGGCCTATCTACTGGCCCGGGAGCTGGGCGCCGACTACCTGGAAGCGGATATTCAGCGAACCCGGGATGGGGTGTTGATCGCCCTTCATGACGACGATCTAACCCGCACCACAAACATTGAAGAGGTCTTTCCAGATCGCGCAAAGGATCCGGTGAATACCTTCACCTATGCCGAACTGCTAAGACTGGATGCCGGGTCATGGTTTAACGAAGCCCATCCCCAATGGGCTCGACCCTCTTACAAGGGCCTGAAGATTCTGACTCTAAGCGAATTGATTGAAATTGCCGATGGGGGATTTCATAAGCCTGGCCTGTACCTTGAAACCAAATCGCCAGAAATGTTTCCAGGGATCGAAAAGCAGGTTGTGGACCTCTTGAAAGAAAGAGGGTGGATTGGGCAGCCCACCGCTCTAGAACAGGAGGAGTCCTCCACTCTTGAAGAAAGCCCTGGCAAAGATCCTACGCGCGTAAACGTTCGCAATACCCCCGGTCGTATCATAGTTCAGTCCTTTAGTCAGGAAAGTCTGAAGATCTTTCGCGATCTTGCTCCAGAAGTTCCGCGAGTGTTTCTCTTTGGTCAAGATACTGTGGAGCAAGCGGGTAGCTTTGAAGCCGTTCTGGATCAGGCCGCCGAAGTAGATGCGAATGCCGGGCCGTCAGGATACATGGCCTGGCCCTGGTATACTTCCAAAATACATGCCCGAGGCATGATCGTTCATTATTACACCATCAATCAATCCTGGCAGATGTGGCTGATCAACCAGTTCGGTGCCGATGGAATCTTCACCGATCGTATCGATATTGCCCTGGACTACTTTGGACGAATGGAAGAGCCTGATCTGGAAGAGTATTTCAAGAGAATCGAATACTAACATCTGCTCTTTCGCACTCCCTACCCGAACAGGCCTGGATCCTACCTTCCCGGGGCAGCATCGAATCTTAACGATTCTGCCATCTCGAATCATGCCCTCGGGAAGGCAGAATGATCATTTCATCAGCAAACTCGGCGCGCCAGCCAGCGTTTACCGCCGTAGTATTCGCAGTCCGCAATTAGGCCAGGTCTTCGCCGCGGTATCGCCTACCCTGTATGCAGCCTTTGCTGCAGAATCCCGGATCGCTCTGCGATATAGCATCCATCTTTCCACTCCCCTTTCGTGACGAACGTTTGCTTTCATTTATTGAAGTATGCCCACTTCCTGCGTCGCGGACCTGCGATGGTGGATAAAGCTGGAAAAAAGTCCTTGCCACACAGGTCCGGGCGCATTACGCTCTGGATCATCCATCCGCCGCCTGCCGGAGGCACACATGAAAAAGATAGAAGCCATTATCAAACCGTTCAAGCTGGAACCGGTTAAGGAAGCTCTGGTGAGCGCAGGCATCCACGGAATGACCATTCAGGAAGTGAAAGGGTTCGGCCGACAGAAAGGCCATCAGGAGGTTTTTCGTGGAGCGGAGTATACCGTTGACTTCTTGCCGAAAGTCATGATCACCGTTATAGTAGAAGATAATCTTGTAGATGACATTATCGAGGTTATTACAGACCAGGGTCGCACCGGGAACATTGGCGATGGCAAGATCATCGTCACCAATGTCGAACAGATTGTTCGCATTCGCACCGGGGAAAAAGGAGAAGCGGCCGTAAAAAGTTAGAAGGTTTCGTGCATTGTAGAAGTACATTCGCATCTCTTGCAGTTTTCGTGGCCCTGGCCACGGCATTACCTGTATACGCAAACTCCGATGAATTTGAGCCTGCCCGGACCGGTCAACAGTTGGCCCGGGAACTTCTTCGCACTCTAAATGTTGTTCCACCGCCACTGGCATTAAGCTCTGGCCTCAACGGCGACGTTCCCACAACAAAAGAGGGATACTTTACTCTTTCCTGGCCGTCTTACAAGACGCTCCGGGGAAAGGATACCACCGATCATATCTTTCTGCTCCTGGAAGGTCGCGAGCCGACGATGCAACGGCCGACTGTCTTTCTGGACGGTCCCGACCATTCCATTGCCATGAGCGGAAAGTTGGATGGCGATCTCTACTATCGCGTTTTGCTGCTGCAAAAGGAACTACCGTCTGAATCGGATCCGGAGCAGATCGCCCAGCTTTCGCCCGCCACCCTGGGTATTCTGCAGGATTACGCAGGGTACAGCGCCACCGAAATATCTCCGGTCTACCATGTGCATGTAGAGCATTATTCCCTTCTCACCGCCTTTGGATACTTTGGCGCTGGAGCATTTATTTTTCTATTCACCACGATTGTCATCATCATAGGAACGCGCAGAACACGGGAGGACACATGAATCCGGCGCTGGACTTAACGACAGCGGCCACAGTTCTGGTGCTGTTCAGTATACTCTGGATCTTTCTGGGATACTGGTGGGGCCGGGGCAATTCCGAGCTCGACGATTACATGCTGGCCGGAAGAAAAGTAGGTCTTTCTCTGGCGACCTGCACCGCCATGGCCACCTGGGTAACCAGCAATACTACGATGGTGGCCCCACAACTGGCCCTTCAAATGGGTATCTGGGGCATGGTCGGCTACAGTCTGGGCTCTGTGGGGCTCCTGCTTTTTGCTCCCATGTCCAGTCGCATCCGCAGTCTCATGCCCACCGGCTATACCAGCGGGGATTTCTTCAGACTTCGTTACGGCACCACTTCGTGGCGGATCTTTCTGGTCATAAGCCTGGTCTATAGCATGTTCTGGTTGATTAGCCTGGGCATGGCCGGCGGCATTTTGATCGAGTCTCTATCCGGAATAGATTACAAGATCGGAATGACGGTAATCCTCACCATTTGCGTGGCCTATACAATGCTTGGCGGACTCAAGGCTGTGATCGGTACGGACTTTATTCAGACCGTTGTCATCCTGGTAGGCGTGGTGGCTGTAGGAGTGATGGTAGCGCAAAGCCCGAGTCTGGACAATATCTTCCAGGAAACCATGCATCGAAGACCCCAGCTTCTGAATCTTCTGCTGCCCGCTGGAATCATGTTTCTGTTTAACAATCTACTCTTTGGAATGGGAGAAATCTTCCACTCGAACGTCTGGTGGAGCCGGGCTTTCGCTTTTGGAAAGGGCGTGGGTTTCAAAGCTTATTTTCTGGCGGGGATCTTCTGGGCCCCGGTACCCATTGCCGCAGGATTCATTGCTCTAGCGAGCGTGGCCATGGACATCAATATCCCGCAACCGGACCAGGTGGGCCCCATTGTGGCCGCCGCGGTGCTTGGAAAAGCTGGCGCTGTATTGATCTTTGTCGTAATCTTTTCCGCTCTGGCCTCCAGTCTTGATTCCCTTCTGGCCGCTACCAGCGATCTCCTTCTTGAAGACGTCTATAAAAGACACATCAAACCCAACGCATCCCGGCAGAATATGCGAAAGGCGGCCACCATCGTAACGCTGCTTCTGGGCCTTGTTACCTGGATCATCTGCCTGCCGCGAATTTCGGATCTGGCACGTATGCTTCATTTCACAGGAGCGCTGGTAGCTTCTACCATCTGGCCCATAGTGGCCGGGCTTTACTGGCGACGAACCAATCGCTATGGCGCTGCCGCCGCCATGGTTCTTGGAAGCGCACTGGGGCTCGTCAGCTATTTCGCCGTCGGTTTTTACGTCGCAGCCCTGAGCGGCGCGGCCGTATCGTTTCTTGTAACAGTGATCACTACACTTCTGTGGCCGCAGGAATTCTCCTGGGACTCCTTGCATGAGAAAGAAGATTCGATGGAGCAATAGTTATGTATTTGACTCAAACTGTTTTTGAAATCCTGGTTTATGGTTCGCTCGCTCTTTGCGGACTTGCTCCCATCGTCATGCTAATACTGCTGGCTGTGGACTTCGTTAAGAAGCGAATCTGGTAATTTCCTTTTTTTCCTTTTTTTTGATGCGTCTGAGCGGCGACTCGATTCTATGTAACGAGCCGCTTTCAGGATTCCAGGCCCCCTGGAGAAATCAATGTTTGATCAAAGCAAAATTCATCCCGTACTAAGACAGCCTGTAGTGAGCCGCGATGGAATACGCGGCATCGAGCGACCCAAACATTTAATGGAGGCGGTGGAAGAGGATGCGGAACCGTTGCGAAGTCTGGCAGGTATGCACGTAGTATCCGCCAGGCAGTTCGATCGTCAAAAAATAATGCAACTCGCTCGACTGGCGGCCTCCTACGAAACCCAACCTGACCTCATCCATCCTCCACTCAGGGGAAAAATTCTGGTTAGCGCCTTCTATGAACCCAGCACGCGAACCCGTCTTTCTTTTGAAAGCGCCTGGCACCGTCTGGGAGGTGATATCATGTCCATTACGGATCCCAACACCACCGGCATTGCAAAAGGAGAAAGCCTGGCCGACGTTGGAGAGATGTTCAATAATTACGGCGATGTCGTGGTTCTTAGAGATAACGGCGAGGACTCGGTCTACAAGATGCTGGATTCCCTTCGCATTCCGATCATTAATGCAGGAAATGGAATCGATGAGCATCCAACCCAGGCTCTGGCCGACATCTATGCTATTCTAAAATGGAAACCGGAATTTGGCAATGGCGGTTTGCCGGAAGAAGAAAAGGTAACCATCGGAATCATCGGCACGCCCAACCGAATGCGAACGGTGAGGAGTCTCCTTTTGCTGCTTTCACTTTTTTCTGAGTCGATCAGAAAGGTCTTCATAGTGAATCCGTCATTCGATGTTCTGGATGCAGACCAGCAGGAAGAGCTGGAACGGGCAGGTCTGAAGTTGCAGAAGGTCCAGAAGCTTCGGGACATCCTGCCAGAAATCGATGTAGTCTATATAAATTCCATCGCCTGGGTTGGAGATAGCTACGAAACCCTGACCGGGGACATCAAGCTCACAAGCGAATCGAATCTTAAAAAAGGGGCCATCATCCTTCACCCTCTGGCACGCGGCGAAGAGCTGGACGAATCTCTGGATGGCACCGCACATAACTGGTATTTTTCTCAGGCTCGGGGTGCGGTCTTCATTCGAATGGCCCTTCTTACCTGCCTTGTTCATCGCATTAACCTCGTTGTGGATTCTCCGGTGGAACAGTTGGAGGACGACTGATGCATTTTCTCCTGATTGCACCTGGCTCTCTATTTGCCGCGGTCAGAACTGCCACGGGACTCTGCATCAGAATGCGGATTACTCCAAGAATAAATGGGAGGCAGAAACTATGAGCGTAGCAACAGAACTGAAGATCAACTTCGATCGCCTGAGAAACAATATTGAGGAAATCTCCAGGATCGGCCGCTCCCAGGACCATGGCATCTACCGACAGGCCTTTACGGAAAACGATCTACAGGCCAGAAACTGGCTTTCAGAGAAGATCGAGCAGGCCGGATTGGAGCTGGAAATCGACGGTGCAGCCAATATTCACGGCTACCTGGGGGATCGCTCCAAACCCAGCGTGGTGATTGGATCGCACATCGACAGTGTACCCGCCGCCGGCCCACTGGATGGAACCCTGGGCGTTCTTACGGGCCTTGAGTGCTTGCAGCGGCTTCGGGAAGATGGCTTTCCGCTGGACTACCCATTGGAGCTCGTTTCCTTCAGCGACGAAGAAGGACGCTTTGGCGGATTACTGGGTTCGCAATCGTTCGTAGGCGATATCAATCCGCAGAAAATCCATAACTCGAAGGATCTCAATGGAGTGTCCCTGACAGATGCAATGAAGGCCTGCGGCTACGAGGCGATGAAAGCTCTGGATGCTCGGCGAAATCCACGATCGGTCAGGTCTTATCTGGAGCTGCACATTGAGCAGGGCCCGGTGCTGGACAGTCTTGATGTGTCGGTAGGCGTGGTGAGCCACATTACCGGACTCTTCAAGTGGTCCATCCGTCTTCTGGGACGACCGGATCATGCTGGAACAACGCCCATGAATATGCGCGCCGATGCCCTGGCGGGCTTGTCCGAGTTTTCCATGGAGATTCCCAGAATTCTGGAGGAGAATGGATCGGACAGGAGCGTGGCTACCATAGGCAAGGTTGATCTTTTTCCCGGCACCGCAAACACGGTGCCCGGTCGTGTAGAGTTTTCCCTGGATTGCAGAGATACAGACCCTTCGGTTTTGCAAGACCTGATGGCTGCGTTTCGCAAGGCGCTGTCTGCCATTGCGCGACGCAGGGATTTAATGTTCGAATTCGACGTGCTTAGCGAGGTGGATCCTGTGGCATGCGATGATTCGATTCAAGGCATGATTCAAAAGGCCTCGGAAACCATGGGAGCGCAGACCCATTCCATGCCCAGCGGGGCGGCTCACGACGCTCAGATTGTAGCCCGTATTGCGCCGGTAGGCATGATCTTTGTTCCCAGCAAGGCGGGCCGCAGCCACTCCTCCGCGGAATGGACAGACTGGGAAGACATCGAAACAGGAGCCAACGTTGCTCTACATACTTTGATGCAAATGGCCAGGGATTCCTAAAGGAGGGATATTTCCATTCGAGAACCGGAAACTTCGATTCCAAAGGAATTAGAGAACGATAGCATGAACGAACATCTGGAAGAAGTGATTCAGGAACTGGACCCGCAATATATCGATGTGGATCCGCTGAAAAAAAAATACTACCAGTCCATTATTCAAAACGAAGAGCGCTTCGAATCACTGCAGGAGCACAATACTGCCCTTATGGTCATCGATATGCAGTATCTGGACGCGGCGCCTGGGCACGGAGTCTTCGCTCATCCGGAAAAAAGCGGAGTCCCGCCGGAAGCTCAGGAATACTACTTTTCCACGCTGGATGAGGTCGTAATCCCTAACGTACAGCGGTTGCTTCGTACCTTTCGCAGTCGTGGCTTTGAGATTATCCATACAAGGATCATGTCCCTTACAAAAGACGGCCGCGACAGAAGCGCAGGACATAAGAGGCTCAATCTGCATGCGGCTCCAGGCTCAAAGGAAGCAGAGTTTCTGGAAGAGGTGAAACCTCAGGGAGACGAAATCATCATAAACAAGACGGCCAGCGGATGCTTCACTTCTACGAACATCAACTACATACTCAAGAACCTGGACATCCACGGCCTTTTCGTCACCGGCGTCTATACAAACGAATGCGTGTCCACCACAGTCCGTGATGCCAGCGACCTCGGTTACCTCGTGACGTTAATCGGCGACGGATGCACAACGGTAACCCAGGAATTGCAGGACTCAACCATCCTTACTCTCAAGGATCGCTACGCTCGCGTCATCGATACCGATACGGCGATTCAGGAAATCGAACAATACGCCTCTCGCTAAAGGCCACAGGAGAATATTATGTGCGGAATATCAGGAATTATGCATCTGGACCCCCAGCGACCGGTGAGCCCGGCAACCCTGGTTCGGATGGCAGCCATTCAGTACCATCGTGGACCGGATGATTTTGGCTGGAAGACCATTAACGATCGCGGAATTGGAATGAGCCATGCCCGACTATCCATCATTGACCTTCATGAATCCGGCCGTCAGCCATTCTGGTCCGACGATGAAAACCTGCTCATGGCCCACAACGGCGAGTTCTATGATTACAAACGAATCCGAACCGAACTCACTGCACGGGGTTATCGGTTTCGCACAAAGAGCGATTCAGAAATTGTAATGAATCTCTATCCTCATAAGGGCTTCGAGCCTTTGCTCAAGGATCTTCGCGGGGAATTCGGCTTTGCTCTTTATGACAAGCAGCTGGATCGAATGTATCTGGTGCGTGATCGGTTCGGCATTAAGCCTCTGTACTGGATCAATACAGGAAAATCCTTCGTGTTTGGATCGGAAATAAAATCCATTCTGGCCAATCCCGAGGTACCAAGGGAGTTCTATGCCGAAGGCATTTTTCACCAGCTTATGCAGACCATAGTCCCGGGAAGCACCCCATTCAAGGGCATTCAGCAGGTGAAACCCGGCCATTTCATGGTCATCGAGCGCCGAGACGGCGCCTTTCGCATCCAGGAAAAGCCCTACTGGGATATGGATTTTCCGGAACTGGGGCAGCGCGACGAAGAAGGCCTGGAGCAAAAATCCATAGACACAGTGCGAGAGCTGCTCATAGAAGCGGTGCAGCATCGACTGGAAGCGGATGTGCCTGTAGGCTGCTATCTGTCTGGAGGTATCGATTCATGCTCCATTCTGGGTCTGGCCGCAGCCTCCAGACAGGATTCCGTGAAGGCCTTTACCATCGGCTTCGATAACGATTCCTACGACGAAAGCGCCATCGCCGTGGAGATGGCTCGATCGGTAAACGCAGACCAGGACATACTGGAACTGGAAGCGGACCATCTCTACGATCATTTCGTAAAGACTCACTGGCATACGGAACGAACCATCTACAACACTCTGGGTGTGGCAAAATACTTGATGAGTAAACACGTTCATGAGGCGGGCTATCGCGTGGTTGTCACCGGCGAAGGATCGGATGAGCTATTTGCCGGCTATCCTTCCTTTCGCAGGGATATGTTCCTGCATGGCCTGGATCACCTTCCGGAAAAGGAGCGTCTGCATCTTCAGGCCCAATTGAACGAAAGCAACGCCCTGGTCAAAGGAAGCATGCTTGCAGCCGAAGAGGTGGTGAATCCTGAGTTGAATCGCATCTGTGGCTTTACGCCCTCCTGTCTGCAGCCCTGGCTTGCATGTGCGCCTGAAATTCCTGGCCTTCTGCGACCGGACATCCGGGAGCAACTAAAGGACTACGACCCCGGTGCAGCCATCGCTGCGCAGATCAATCCGGATATGGTACGAAATCGACATCCTCTGGATGTGGCCCAGTACGTCTGGATCAAAACCATGCTGGAAGGACAAATCCTTACCTGGGGAGGCGATCGAGTGGATATGGCCAACTCCATGGAAGCCCGGCCAGCTTTTCTGGATCACCACCTGGCAGAAGCCGCGGCCTGGATCCCTCCGTCCCACCGCATCAAAGGCGATACAGAGAAATATGTTCTCCGCGAAGCTATGAAAGGAGTTCTACCAAAGGTGCTCTACGAAAGGCAGAAATTCGCATTCATGGCACCGCCCGCCCATACAGATCCAAAGAAGCTCAAAGCGCTCAAAGATATGGCCGCAGACTTTCTTTCGGACGAAGCCATCGAACGCTCGGGATTCCTGGATAAAGACGGAATTAAGAATCTCTTTGAGCGCTACGAAAGCTCGGCGACTCCTGCCCATGAACTGGTGCAGCTAGATGCCATCGTAAATCATGTCATCGGAATTCAAGTGCTGCACCAGCACTTTGTGGAGCAGGATGTTCCCGGAGTCGCCAGGGACACTGCGGAACATCTGAAGTGGCATGCGCCGGAAACTGCGCCGGTTTGATCGGCGCTCCCCGGTCATTAAGTTCAGCGCCCTGATACCTCTGGGGGAGATTGCCGGCAGCGCCTCGCGCGTTGGTCTATGCCGGACCGGCAAAACTATCAGAAGTTGGCCACCACCGCGAAGTATGCCCCGTACAGAAATGTCTTTCGATCGCTTAAGGATGTAGGTTCTGGATCCCGCAGATTGGTGTAATAGGGGTCGTTGGATAGCGATCGGTAGGTATCCAGGGAATCCTTGATTTCAATGTTTACAAAAGGCACCTGACCATAATAGCCAAAACGAAGTCCGACGCCAGGCATCAATTTCGCAACCAGGCCTCCTTCCAGGCGAAAGAGAAATCCCGTAAGCCGTGCATTCATGTAGGATATATAATTCGGATTTGGCAGGGAGGCGGCGGTACTGGCAGCCAGAGCCTGGTTCGCGGAGCCCACAGAAAATGTGCTCAGCTTTAGATTGCCCAGCACGATGTCCATGTCCAGACGACCGTACAGCGCGACAGGTGGCTTCACGGCT
>JAGRNE010000006.1 GCA_020440915.1 Leptospiraceae bacterium
TTTCTCCGCTGTTTGCCCTCCCGGCAACGCAGGAGGATCTTCTGGTAACACGCCAGAAGGGCGCCGAATTCTGGATCGAAAAGAAGATGCGATCCGGCTCATAAACCGGACCGCGGTCTGGAAAGGCAGGAATTGCATTCAGGTTGCGGAAACAGCTTCGCGCAGTCCTTCGAGGCCGGACTGTTTGGCTTCCCGGTAGGTCAGCCAGCGTCCCTTCTCTGCATCAAATAGCTTGCACTTCAGCGTGGAGCGAAAGTAGTCGCGAAAAACCGTTTTGCGCTCGATGACGTATTCGCCATATACCGATTTGATTCCTTCCAGAGCATTATTCAGATTGTAGAAGGGAATCCTGACCTGAACATGATGGGGCATGTGAATGAAGATGTTGTGAAAGAAGAAGTTAAAGAAAGCCGGGATATGATAGTTCACCGTTCCGAAGAGCTGTCCGTAAGCGGGAGACCAATCCTTGCGATCCTTCCAGGGGATTTGATCGTTAATGTGATGCACGTAGACTGTAAATCCCATGGTGTAGTTCCAACCAATAAAAGGCACCAGAAACATCTTGGTCCACATCCACAGACCGGCCATAGCGTCGAATCCCGCTCCCTGATAAGCGCCGGACAGAAATAAGCCCGCGCTAACGCCAAGCAGGAAACCCAGGACCAGAAGCTTATCCCGAAGAGCGCCCTTTTGCGGGGCTGTGTAAAGGAGCATTCCTTTGAACCATATTTCCATGAAGTAATAGGGTCCGGCGCCCACAGGCGACCAGTACAGTCGATGAAGCATTCGCTGAAAAACGTTCATCTTCTGATACTGAGCCGGCGATGCAGGATGCCATACGAAATCCGACTCCAGTTTGATGGTATGACCATGGTGCACCCGATTGTGCCCGTAGCACCATTGATGGTAGGCATGCAACGATGGCAGCATGGAAATTTGACCGATCCACCAGGACAGACGCTTGGATTTAAATAGAGCGCCGTGGGCAGCATCGTGCCCGATGACAAAGAGAGAGCTAATGCTCAGCGCTGCTAGCAACCAGAGAGGCAGAAGAAAATACCAGCTCTCTGCCACATACAATAGAGAGAAGATCGCAACAAAGACGATTATATCCCGGAAAAAATAGAGCAACCCCGGTAGGGTGGGATTCGCATAAGCGCTGGCCGGGATACTATCCTTGATGGATTTCCAGGTCAGTTTCCGTTCCGAAAACCGATGGGCCGTAACCTCATTTTGTAGTGACTGTGCCATTTCTGCCTCCAATCTAACAGTGTTCGACATATATTTAACCATGTTAGATACCGTCAACGGATTTATGGCACACTGCACCAAAAAACGGCAGAAATCACTTGTCAGCCCGGGGGCCGCAGCCAGGCTTCTGGTATGCCGGCTCTGAATAAAAAGGAACGCTCCCGCCGCATTCGAGGAAGCCTGAGCCGGGAAGAGATTCTGGGAGCCGCGCTGGAAATTCTGCACCAGGAGAGCCTGGAAAAGCTGAGCATGCGCAACATTGCCCGCAAGCTAGGATGTAGCGTGGCCAGCCCCTATGCCTACTTCAAGAGCCAGGAAGATATTGTTCGGACTCTAATCATTCAGGGCGAAGCGGATCTTACAGATCGACTTCAAAAGGCCAGACGCAGCTCCAACGACGTATTCGAGCAGCTAACCGCCATTGCCTACACCTACTGGGATTTTGCCACCGAGAACAGGGAACTGCACCGGGTAATGTTCGGCACAACCATGGGTGGAGCCACCTATCGTCGCGTATTTCCTTCGCTACCCACCAGCTATCGGGTGTATCTTGAGGCTCTGCGATACGCCAGCCAGACCGGCGCCATTCCTCATGGCCGGGACCAGTACCGGGCCATTGCGCGCACCATGTGGGCCTGGATGTTTGGAGTGATCACTCTGGAAATGACAGATCTGGTGCATGCAAGGCCGGGAAATCATCCCATCGAGGAAGGAATTCGGATGTTTGTGGCGCTACTGCGAAGCGGTGTGGAGATTTAGGGGCGGCCGGAGGCAGGCCGGGAGGCGGTGAGCCAAGAGCCGCCGGAGTCGGAGCGACCAGGGAGGGCGAGAGCTGTCGGGAGAATGTAGCATGAGCCGATGACCTTTCGAGGCAACAAGCAGTTTCTTCGGCAAGGTAGTCCTGTACCTTTTGCTGCTCCCGCCCAGACCATGAATAAACATACTGAGCCTGCTTAGCCCTTTCTGATAGCGATGAGCAGAGTTTCCGGGTGCGTACACCAGACTCATCGCCTTAGTTATCGCCTTAGCTATCGGCTCCGCTATCGCATTAGCCGCCCACGATCTCTTCCAGCGAAGACTCCAGAACTTCGTATACTGTATCCAGTTGCTCCTCCTCGATAATAAGAGGTGGCGTAAGATACACTGTATTGGCCAGCGGGCGAATCAGAGCCCCTTTTTCAATGGATTTCGCCAGCATCTTCGGCGCGAAATCACCGGTGTAGCCGCTATCCAGATTTACGTCCAGGGCCGCCACAGAGCCAAAATACCTGCAGTTTCGCACATGCTTTCCGGCCGGGCCCTCCATAAGATTAATCAGTAAGCGCCGGTGCCATTGCTCCAGTTCCTGGACTACTCCGTTCTGATGCAGCTCTTCAAAGATTTCCAGGCTAACAAGGGAAGCGACGCATCCGGGAGGATTGCCGGTCATGGAATGCCCATGAAATAGTGTATGCATGCGATCATCGCTGTAGAATCCCCGGTAGACCTCCTCTGAAGCAAGAGTGGCCGCAAAAGGAAAGTAGCCGCCGCTCAAACCTTTGCTCAAAGCTATGATGTCGGGCCATACCCCGGATTGTCCGAAGGCGAAATAGCTGCCCAGCCGGCCCGCGCCCACGAATACTTCATCGGCGATCAAGAACACGTCATGCTTCTTACAGAGCTCCTTCGCTTTCTTTAGATACTCAGGAGAATAAAATTTCATTCCTCCGGCCCCCTGGATCAGAGGCTCCAGGATGAATCCACAAATGGTATCCCCTTTTTCTCTAAGGAGCCGCTCCAGGTCTTCCAGCGCCGCATCGCATGCTTGCGCTTTGACTTTTCCCGCGGCAAAATCGAAATCGTCGGACGGCGAAGCCACATGAAAGACATCGAAGAGCAAAGGCTCATACATTTTATGAAAGACGCTTCGCGTTCCCACGGACATGGTACCGATGGTATCGCCGTGATAGCCATCCTTCAAAGAAATGAAGTGCCGCTTTTCGGACCGGCCATGGTTCTGGAAGAATTGAAAGGCCATCTTCAACCCGATCTCCACTGCAGTGGAACCGTTGTCGGAAAAAAAGACCCGGGGCAGAGCGTCCCCCGACTGAGCAGACAGAGCCTCACTGAGTCGCAACGCCGGCTCATGGGTCATGCCAGCATACATGGCATGCTCCATGGTTTCCAACTGCCGGATCACCGCTTCGTTGATTCGGGGATTACAGTGGCCGTACAGATTCACCCACCAGGAGCCTACGGCATCGATAATCGGCCGATCGCCCTCGTAAAGATACACACCGGCCCCCCGGTCGATCTTGTACGGCGTATGCGCCAGTTTCATCTGCGTAAATGGCTGCCAGGCGTGATTGTCATGAATTCGCTTCAGGTTGCCTTCCAGACTGCTTTCCATGGGTATATGGTGAAAGCGGCGCGCGCAGAGCCAAGTAAAAAGGGAGCGAAAAAAGATGGGAGGTTGAGATCCGGACTCCTTTGCTAATACTATGCAACTGGATCTAGTTTCCTATCTGAATGAAGGGCCGCGGATGGCGCTGGTAGGAGCCACCAATAATTCTACCAAGTTTGGCAACATCATCTTCCGGGATATGACTTCCAAAGGATACGATGTTGTTCCCATCAATCCGAAGGCCACCACAGTGAACGATGTGCAGGCCTATCCGGACCTGGGAGCGGCCAGCAAGGATCATGACATAGGCCTGGTGGTCTATGTGGTGCCGCCCAAATTAACGCTGCAAAGCCTTCAGGAAGCCAGGGATCTGGGCCTCAAGAAAGTCTGGGTGCAGCCTGGAGCCGGCAATCCCGATGTTCGCAAATACCTGGATGAAAATGAGTTTGAGTATCTGATGGATGCCTGCGTCATGGTCGAAAGCCGATAGGCAATCCAGACAAAGGGGCGATCCGTAATGCGAATCCCAGCCATCTCTCTGAAATCAGCAATCCTCATACCAGCTCTGCTTATTTCTTTTTTTCTCCAATGCGGAGCGAATGTTCCCGATAGAAAAGGAATGTTTGCAGTCATTCATACAGATAAAGGCGATCTAGTTGTAGAACTCTACCCCGAGGCCGCTCCCAGGACCGTAGAGAATTTCACGAAACTTTCCAGGGACGGCTTCTACGATGGTATCATCTTTCACCGCGTCATCCCTCAATTCATGGCCCAGACCGGCGATCCAGAAGGCACAGGCCGAGGCGGTCCCGGTTACAAGTTCGAAGATGAAATCAGCGCAGCAGCTCTGGGTCTGGACAAGCAGAAGGCCGGCGAAGGCGGCTACTATGACAGACAGATAACCCAGATGGTAGTGGATCAACTGGGAATCACATCTCAGGAAGAATACAATCGACGAATGAATGAAGTGCGCCGCGAAGTCCAGGCGCTTTCTCAAAAAAGCGCCGAAGAGGTGCTCACCATGGCCGGCTATTCGTATAAGAATGAACTTCCTTCCGTTCCAGGGAAGAAAGGAGCCCTGGGCATGGCAAACTCCGGGCCCAATACAAACGGCTCCCAGTTCTTCATCAACCAGGTGGCCACTCCTCATTTGAACGGACTGCATACCTTCTTTGGTCAACTGGAAGACGAAAGCTTTCCGGTGCTGGACAAGATCATCGAAGCCGGCAACGGAAAGTCCAAAATCGAAAGCATCGAAATCGTAGATAAGCGCTAGGTTGCTGCACGCGGGGGCCCTTCGCACAGCGCTTTCCCCGGTACTGGTGGAAGTTCGACGATGGAAGTGGCCCCGGGCGCTCTCAGATGGGCCCAGCCCCAGAAAGGTCTCCAGAAAGGCTGCCGTAGCAAATGCAATCTGTGCCGTTTTCGCCTATCTCCATCAGCCGGCATTTTGCCTCATAAAGGAATCGGGACGATGCTGGAACAGGCCAATCCATGGAACTTGAATCGCAAACATCCTTGCTGGCGCTACATTACTTCTTCCAGATTTTTCACGTTTCGCTGATCCTGTTCAATCTCTTCGGCTGGGCCTGGAAAGTGGCCCGGCCCTGGAATCTGGCCAGCCTTCTGCTTACGGGCGCCAGCTGGATCCTGCTTGCCCCGTTCTTTGGTTTTGGATACTGTCCACTAACGGACTGGCATTATGAAGTCCTGAGGCAGCTGGGCCATTTCGATTTGCCGAATTCCTATATTGCTTATCTCGTAGAATCCATCACGAGCATTCGTCCTTCGGCCACGGCTACCGATGTGGCCACCGGTAGCTGTTACATCGCTTCTCTACTCCTGAGCATATACCTGAACCTGCGCGATCGCAGGACTGCTTGAGCGACCAGGGCTTCGCAGACCGCCCTGGCCATGCAAAACGAGCAGTCGAGAAAGAAAAGCAATGCGAACAAACTGGAGAGATAAGTTCCATCTATCCGAGCACAGAAAATAGACCGAAGGGATCGCCAGATTTGCAGATTGAGATAAACTCGCTTCTGTCGGGCAAGCCTCAGAGGGCTCGGGAGGCTGTTCCCGAGCGAATGACTATGGACTTCTTAGAGCAGAGTTCCCTGATTTCCGAAGCGCTCCAGGTATTCTTTTAATCGCACCTTCTTTCTGGTTTGCTCGGAACTCATGTAACGAATCTTGCCGAACACATCCCTTTCCTGCCAGGGACGATCGAAGCGCCCAAAAATCCAGAAAACGCCACTGTAGCTGTTAGGATTTCTGCCATCGATGCTGTATTTGTTGTTCAGATGCAGTGCAGTTTCCAGGGCCTGCTTCGGACTTTTACTCCATTCCAGGATTTTCTTTCCCCAGAGCATTCGCAAATAGTTATGAATTCGCCCGGCTTGCATTAGCTCTCTTTGAGCCGCATTCCAGATCTCGTCGTAGGTAGAGGCGCTTTCCAGTTGTGATAGATCGTACAGATGCTCTCGCTTATCTTTCTGGTGCTCTTTCAAGGTGCGCAACGCCCAGTCCGGCAGGGATTCGTATTTGTCAAAGTCTGTGCGATGATGACAGAAGTGATAGCCGGTTTCGCGCCAGGTCAATGCCTCGTCCAGAAAAGCATCCACCTCCGGCGGGCCAGGAAAAAATCCCCGGGACCCATTGTTGTAAACCAGGGCCCGACAACGATCCTCCAGGTCATACTTGCCCAGAATGTCCCGCACCACCTCATGAATGCTAATCTTTCCAAAGTGCAGATACGGCGAAAGACCGCTGGTAGCGCCCGCATCGGGATGATTTCTTTGCTCGGGGTAGCGATGCATCTGTTCAATGAAATGCATCGATTGCGCTCGCGCAGCAGCCGAGCTGCCCGAAATGGAAAGTATGCCTACCTGGTCGTCCAGGCCAAACCCGCTCAGGGCTTCCCTGCGCTCCTCCGGGTTTGCCGGACCTTCGGACGCGCGAATTGCCCCCCTTGATTCAACGTCCGAGGACAAAGAAAACCTGGACCAGCGACGAAGCATAGTATGGGAGCGCAGCAATGGAGTCAAAAAAAGCCGGGGCAAGTCGAGATCCGGCAAGGAGAGAGGGTACTTTTTCTTGCGACTCCTTATTGGATTCTCTTCGGGAAAATCGGCGAAGCAACGAGCGAACTTCTTCTGTAAGGTCTTACGGAAAATGTAGGCGGAGTACGGGTCGGATTGGGTCTCCTGTAACGGAATGATTCCGTTCGCATCCACTGTAACAAATGGGGGCGGGCCGTCGCCTTGCGGGAGACCAGCACCTTCCTGAAGTTGTCGCATCAGGGCGCGATTCTGTCCCGGTACAATAAAGGCGGGAAATTCATCGCTCACCACCGCTGCTGCATGTTTGCAGAGATTGGCCAGAAATCCTTTCGCCTCCTCTGCATCGATGGCCACAAAAGGCAGATAATGCGCTGCGCCGGGCAGGGCCTTCATGGCCTGCACGGCCGATTTAATATCAGAGCCTGCACGGTCAGAAAGATCGGAAGGAAATAGTAAACCACCGGTTTTCTCGAAGTGCTGCCAGTGCTCGGCCATCCCATCCAGGATAAAGGAATGAAAGCGAAAGCTTGCATGGGGGTAATCCGGCCGCAGTCCTTCGTAAACAAGTAGGGGCAGGTCCAGGCTTTCCGCCAGATGCGCCGCATGTTGCAGGGCATGGTTGTGATTCAGTCGACGATGAATCTGCATCCAATAGAGGACAAACCGCCCCTGATTTCTGGCTTCGCCGTTGATGCGAACGAAAAGTCGATTGCTTGGAGCGGGCTGGACGGGCATTGTTCTTCTTCTCTCCGGTGGATTCTCTTCCGCACTACGAAATGGTCACCGACCGATATTGCGAATCCTTCCGCCGGCCAAATAAACTCAAGAAACCCTGGCCCCGCCGCCCGCCTTTATGCTTATCCCATCAATAGGGTCGAATGGGTCGCCCGGAGATTTTTTGCAGTTCAGGAGCCGCCAGGCCGTCCGGATTCCGTCCAAAGCACATGCCCATGGTTTCGTAGATTCGTACTTCCTTTTCGTCCACCAGACGCTGGATGATGGCTTCTTTCGTATCCATGTAGTTGATTTTTCCGTCATCGTAGCCGGCAACTGTTACGCCGAAAATTCCTTCCCTGGCCAGATAATAGGCTCCGGCTCCGGCTTCCAGGCCAAAGGCAGCGTCGATGGGGGTGGTGAATCCGCATCGCACAAGGTGACCGGGTCGCACTTCGCGAACTTCCGGAATCTCATAGACCCCCTGGACAAACTGCCCTGTGCGAATCATGAATTCCTTGATTTCAGCATCCTGCTTGATGCGATTCTCGATTTCTTTTACGACATACTTGCCGGCGCCCATGAGCTTTTGATGACCGAAAGAGTCTACCGGAGAGTTTTCATCCACCAGTTCCTTGCCAGACGCATCGCGCAATCCTTCTGCCACAAGAACCATGGCCGTGCCGGCACGAATATCGCTTTGCTCAACGCGGTGCATGAAACGCTTTTTGAGGAAGTTATATAGATACTCAAAGTCCACGGGTATTTCCGGGACCAGAACCGCATCCGCCTGCGCAGCCACACCTCCGCGAAACGCGGTGTGCCCGGCATAGCGTCCAAAGACTTCCATCACAACAATGCGATTGTGTGTTCGTCCCGTGGTGCGAAGATCTCGCGCAAACTCGGCGATTCGATTGATAGTAGAGTCCCCTCCCACGCTGTATGTCATGAGATCCAGGTCCATGGTCTTGGGAACATGCAGACAGGGAATGCCCTGATCGGCCAGGTCGGCCACAACGGAGCCTGTATCGTCACCGCCAGCAATAATCACTGCATCGATTTCAAATTTCTTGAGACCCTGTTTGATGCGTTCGTATTTGTTTTCATCTTTGATTTTAGCAATCTTTACTCTGGAATTGCCGGCTTCGCTACCCGCCAGGTAAACGAAGATGTCTTCCAGTCGATCTTCGGTGAGTTCGGTTATGGAGGGTAGGTCCACCAGGTTGTACAATCCGGCATAGCCGTTGGGAACGATAAATGTTTTTGTCCCATTTTGAAGCGCCGTAAGCGCCACCCCGCGGATCACTCCATTCAATCCGCCGCAATCTCCACCGGAAGTCAGTACTGCAATTTTCTTGAGCATGGAGGAAAATTCGACGCAGGTGCGGAATCTTCAACCATTATTCAGGAGACTGGCCGTATCTTTCCAGTCGGCCCTGGATCCCCTGGATTTCGGACTTGAGTCTCGGTATCGATGCCAGGGTTCGAACCAGCTCATCGTCGCGAAAAATGTATAGATAATTATACAAATTCATTACAATGGTTTCCAGAGCCTTTTCAATTGTAATTCCATTCAGTCGGGTACTACCTGCCAGAACCCGATGATACATTGGAATGAATCGCACCGCGGGCTCCAAAATTTCAATGGGATAGGTCTTGGTACGCAACAAATTCTCGCTCGCCTTCTGGTGCGACTCTTTCTCCACAGCCTGCTCATGGTTGTGCAGCACCAGGCGCAAGCTAGCCACCGTCCGCCGAAAGAGCTTGTTGGCCCGGGCTACCACATGGGCAAAGCCAGAGATCATGGCATCCTTGCTGCCGGTCTTTAATCCTGCAATGTAGGCCTGAAAGGTGAAAGTGGTGTTCTTGTATTTTCGAAGAAATTCCTCCATCTCCCGGTGCACTCCCAGGCTTTCGTCCGCTTCAAACTTGAAAAGACCAGATTTAAAAAGAATGCCGTCACCAATACCGCCGGCTTCATGATCCACCTGCACCGTGCCTGTAAGCAAACTAAGCACGGTCATCTCGTAGTCCTGCAGCAGGAGATGTAGCAGACGGTGCGGCTCGGTCTTCTGGGCGCGAACGTAGTCCTCGTTCATAGACTTTTCTGGCTGGGTCTTTCGCACCACCGCAGAAAGAATGTCGTCAAGGAAATCTACGGTGACCCGACCGTTTGAGTCGGTCTTGAAGTAAAACTTGCGAATTTCCTGTATCTCTTCGATGGACTCCTTTCTTGTGCGAATCTCCTGGCGGAGCTTGGATATTCGCTTCTGAATCCTTTGCATAACGGATTCTGGAGCGCGATATTCATCCAGCACAGGTTCTTTGACCTTCAGTTCGTCCAATAGTTCGGGCCAGCCCATGATCTTCTTTCGCTCCAGTGCATAAAGAGAAAGAAAACAATCCGAAAGCTTGGGCCGGCTTCGCTCCAGAGCAGCGATCTGCCGCATTACCTTTTCGGTCTTCTTCGCAAGTTTGGAGATATCCTCCATGCCGCTCACCCATTCCGGAAAATCATCCACCAGCACTTTTTCCCAGTTGGGGATCTTCAATAGTTGAGCATAGAGAACCTGAGCTTTCAGGGTTTCCTGAATAATGGTGGCCGGAGGATCCTGCTTCTTAAAGAGCACCGGAATCTTCACAAACTCCTGGAAGAACTGGTAGGCACAAACGATGATGTTGTACTTCTGCGGAGGAAAGCCTTCCCATGCATTTACCACGGCAAAACGAAAGCTTCGAATTGCAGAGATGATACTGTCCTCGTCGAACTGATCAAAAACTCTGGGAACTTCGCGGGATAGCTTGAGGTTCAGGGACAGGAAGCCAGACGCCAGCGTGCCGGTCCGCTCGCCCCACTTTGCCAGATCGCCGCCAAAAAGATTCGTAAGAAAACCCGGTTTGGTCGCCGCCGCAGGCTTTCTGACCGGCGCCTTTTTGGGGGCCGCCTTACGATTTCCTCCTGCAGAACCGCCGCCTGCCCTTCTTCGGCCGCCTGCCTCGCCACGGGTCTCCACACCCTTGGAGCCTCCGCCTTCCCCTTCGTCCAGTTCTTCGATTCTTTTTATGCGAACGAATATGTCGCTGACGTTCTTTACGATTTCGTCTACGCGCTTCTGGGCCTCAGGGGAACGGGACTTCTGGTAAAGTTCCCCGAAGTACTTATGCGCCTGGGATCGTGTTAACGTAGGATCCATCTACCGACTTTTTCTCTCTTTTTGCAACGAAGGAGGCACTCTACTGCTCCAGTTCAATTCTGCCAGGATTCGTCGGAACTGTCACGTCAAATCCTGGTTAGAAGAACTCCAGCAATCATTCCCGACGCCTGGCCGTCCTGGCTTCAGAAATAAAAAAAGCCCCCTGCCAGGCAGGAGGCTTCTTGAAAACATTCCGAACAGTTGCCGGAAGTCAGATTCGGGATTAACCCAGAACCTTTTTGAACTCTTCTGTCATGGCAGGAACAACCTTGAAAAGGTCATCCACCACACCGTAGGTAGCTACTTTGAAGATCGGAGCATCCGGATCTTTGTTCACAGCTACAATGTACTTGGAGGATCCCATACCGGCCAGGTGCTGAATCGCTCCGGAGATTCCGCACGCAATATAGCAGTTAGGAGAAACAGTCTTACCGGTTTGTCCTACCTGATGGGAGTGAGGAATCCAGCCCGCGTCCACGGCAGCCCGGGAAGCGCCCAGCGCGGCTCCAATTGTATCGCAAAGAGCCTGGAGGATGGGCCAGTTTTCCGGGCCTTTGATTCCACGTCCGCCAGATACGATAATGCCTGCATCTGCCAGTTGCACTTTGTTTCCTGCGCTGGAATCTACATCTTTCAGAACGTCTTTTACATCTCCGCCTTTGCTTTCGGTGGCTTCGATGGTTTCAGGACCTTTATGATCGATAATTTCCTGAGAGTTAGGACGGATGGTGATTACGGCCGGTGACTTCAGCTTGATGTTGGCAAAAGCCTTTCCGGAATAGATTGGTTTGCGAACTTCAACTTCGTCTCCGCCGCCTTTTACCGCTACAACGTCGGCCACAGCGGTTCCATCCAGAGCGATGGCAAGCCTTCCGGCGAAGTCCCGTCCCTGTACGGAATGGGGCAGAAGAACGAATTTCGCGCCCTTTTCTTTGGCAACGTCGGCCGCAATGGAAGTCCAGGCTTGAGGCGAATAATCGGAAGCGGTGGCTTTCACCACTACGTCTGCCCCGGCGCTGAACAGTTCTTTTGCATGGTCATCGGTACCGTTGATGAGCAGGGCTGTAACCGGACCGCCGATTTTTTGACCGGCAGATACCAATTCTCTGGAGATCTTCTTCAGGGCATCGCCCTTGATTTCTGCTACTGCTAATACTGACATTCTATTCTCCCTATTATCGTGGCTTAGACGACTTTGGCCTCTTCACGGAGTAGTTTAACAAGCTCGGCAGCTTTCGCTTCTGGCTCTTCGCCCTCAATGATTCTACCTTCTGGACGCGCCGGAGGCATTTCCAGAGAGGTAACTTCGATTTTAGGGGCGTCAACGCCCAGAGAGGAAGCTTCGACAGTTTCGATCTGCTTTTTCTTGGCAGCCATAATTCCTTTCAGAGAAGGATAGCGAGGATCGTTCAGGTTTTTGGCGGCGGTAACTACGGCCGGTGAAGGCACTTCCATGTTTGCCGTTCCACCTTCAATCTCTCGCTTGGCTTTTACAGTTCCGTTTTCTACGGAAAGCTCTACGGCATTATTGATGCTGGCTGCGCCCATGATTTGAGCGACCATGGTGGGCACCAGGGAGGAGGAGGAGTCGATGGCTACGTGTCCGGTGAGGACTACGTCCGGACCCTGATCCTTCAGGTAAGCGGCCAGAAGACGAGATGCATAACCCGTATCCAGAACATTGTAGGAATCATCTTTAATATGGACAGCTTTGTCTACGCCAAGGGCATAGGCAGTTCGAAGAGCTTCAACGCAGCGATCCGGTCCAAGAGAGACGGCAGTAATCTCGCCACCTGTCTTTTCTCGCAGCCGCAGTGATTCTTCCAGAGCATGCTCGTCGAACGGGGACACGATCCACTTAACTCCACCTTCTACGATGGAGGCGCCGGATACCTTAATAGATGTTTCGGTATCGGGCACTTGTTTTACCAGTACGAAAATTTTCATAAAGCAAGGGCTCCTTAGATTTTACATCGTTCGGACAAGCCGAAGCAGTCGAACCGAAGGACAGAATTTGCGCGTAAGGAAGCGGGTCAATGAAATAAAGGCGGTAAGATTCCCGGTCTAGGCCGGCACCGGGGGGCCCGGGTACACCTGTTTCAGCAGCTGCAAACTGAAAGCAACGCCGAGTACGATGCCCAGAAAATTGATGTCCGTTCGCAGGAAGAATCCAAAGTAGAGCAAGGGCACAATGCAGTGCATGAGGATGTAATGCGTCAGGCATTCAATGGAAATGCGACCCATCTCTTCTCCGCGGAACACCCCTCCAATCCTGCTTCTATAGAAGTGAATGAGGCCTGCGCTCTTCTCCTGAACTGTGGTCAGGGACCAGCGATAATAGCTACGTATCCGATAGGTTAGAAAGCCCAGGATAAGGATGACGATGGCCGAGATTATGAGACAGACGCTACACATGGAGGGAAAATTGCCCGACGGTTACAAATCTGATTGCGAGCATTTGCTGAAAAGAACAATCTGAAAAAATGCAGACTCTGAGTAGCCAATCCTCACCCAACGACCTTTTCAATCCTACCGAAGAACATGCACAACTCCGGGAAATGGTGGAGAAATTCACCTGGCAGACCCTGGAAGGACAGGCCGCAGAACATGATGAGAAGGAATCCTTCAATCAAGAGCTGTTTCGAACCCTCGGGTCCGAATTAGGTATCTTCGGCCTCACCGTATCGCCAGAATACGGCGGCGCCGGCATGGACCCGGTGGCTGAAGTCATTGTCCACGAAACCATGAGCATGGCCGATCCTGCCTTCACGCTGAGCTACCTCGCCCATGAAGTACTGTTCGTAAATAATCTCTTTGTAAGCGGCAGCGGAGAGCAGAAAAAGAAGTACCTGCCCGGCGTCATAAGCGGCCAAAAGATCGGCGGAATGGGTATGACAGAACCCGGGGCGGGCACCGATGTTCTGGGCTTGCAGACGCTGGCCACAAAGAAGTCCGATCGCTACGTTCTGAACGGCTCAAAGCAGTTCATTACCAACGGTTATGAAGGCGATGTTTTCATAATCTATGCGAAGATCGAGGATCGCAGTAAAAGGCAGATTACCTCCTTTCTGGTTGAGTCCTCCTACCCGGGATTCCGGGTAGGCAAGAAAGAAGAGAAGATGGGCATGAAGGCGTCCAGCACCGCCGTTCTGCACTTTGATGACGTGGAAGTGCCGATGGAGAACCTGATTGGCGCCGAAGACAAAGGGACTTCATCCATGATGAGAAACCTGGAAATCGAGCGAGTAACTCTTGCGGCCCAGTCTCTTGGAATTGCCCGCCGATGCATCGATATGATGTGCCAGTACTCCATTCGGGATCGCAAAGCGTTTGGACGACCGCTCATTGACCTGGGTCAAATCCAGAGGCTGGTGGCTGAAAGCTATGCGAAGTGGGAAGCGGCCCGAGCTCTGGTCTACAATGTGGCCGCCAATATGGATCCTACAAAGCGAAACTCTCTGGGAGCAGCAAGCGCCAAGCTGGTAGCCACAGGTATGGCTGAAGAAGTGGCTCGTAATGCCATACAGGTTCTGGGCGGCTATGGATACATACGAGAATACCCGGTGGAGCGCATGCTGCGGGATGCCATTCTATTGAGCATTGGTGGCGGCACCAACGAAGCCATGCAGAAGAATATTTCCGCCGATCTAAAAAGGATGTACGAGAACCTGGGAGGCTGACCCGGGAGGCGCCGACACTGCATCCTTTCCAGGCACTTTGCACAGCAATACAACACCGCGGATCTTTGAGCAGGAAAGCGAAGGCCCGGCAAGGCAGGCGAGAGAAAGCTAGCGAAGGCGAACGGCCAACTCAACAGTGGCCGTAACAAATCTCCAGCAAAGTTGTCCCCGGAATTCTGCGGGGTGGATCCTGTGGCCGCCAGGCGAGAAGTCGGCTGTTATTGTCATCATGACGTAACGCTAGCAGGAATCGTCATCCCTGCAGGGAGCCAGGGCTTTTTGCATTGCGGTCAGACTGCAAGAAATATCCCCTGACTCATGGTAACTCGCCCCGGACGTTTCTTAACTTACATTACCGTTCTAACGCTTATCATAGGCGCGATATGCGTGCCAACCTCCCTCTTCGCGGATAGCGGTGTGGCCGCTTTTTCCCATGCAGAGGCGGACATTCTCTGGGTGCTAATTGCTACCGCTCTTGTGCTTTTTATGCAGGCCGGATTCTTGATGCTGGAAACTGGAATGGTGCGCGCCAAGAATACCATCAATGTAGCTTTCAAGAACCTGTTCGACTTCTTCGTCGGCGTCGTAGCATTCTTCTTCGTAGGTTACGGAATCATGTTCGGCACCAGCTTCGAAGGCTGGATAGGCTCCGACGCTTTTCTTCTCAGAGGAGTAACGGCTCCGGATAAGCTGGCCTTCTTCCTTTTTCAAGCAACATTCCTGGGCACCGCAGCCACCATTGTCTCGGGAGCCGTGGCCGAGCGCATGCGCTTCTCTGCCTATATGCTCATTTCCCTTTTTGCTTCTATATGGATCTATCCAGTTTTTGGGCACTGGGCCTGGGGTGGCGGTTGGCTTAGCGAAAAGGGATTCATAGACTTTGCCGGAAGCACGGTTGTGCATTCTACCGGCGGCTGGATCGCTCTGGCCGCCATTATCATGCTTGGACCTCGTCGGGATAAATTCGACGAGAAAGGCCGCCCCCGAAAAATCACGGGACACAACCTGCCTGCAGCCGCTCTGGGCACTTTCATTCTTACTTTTGGATGGCTGGGCTTCAACGGTGGAAGCACCCTTGCCTACACGGATAAGATCCCCCTGATCCTGGTGAACACTATTGTGGCGGCCTCCGGAGGGGCCATGGCGGCCATGCTCTTCAGCTGGATTCGATATCGCGCGCCGGCCGTGGAGGATGGAATCAACGGAATCCTGGGCGGACTGGTGGCCATCACTGCCGGCTGCCATATGGTAAGTCCTGATATTGCGCTGATCATCGGACTCGTGGCAGGTATTATCGGAGCCTGGTTTGTGAGCGTGCTTGAGAAATTCTTTCGCCTGGATGATGTGGTGGGCGCTTTCACTGTGCATAGCCTCTGCGGGGTCTGGGGCACCGTGGCCCTGGCTTTTCTGGGCAATTCCGCAGATTTCGCCACGGTGGACGGCCAGCAACTGGATCGCATGCAGCAGATTCTTGTTCAACTCTGGGGAATCGGCACCAATACTCTCTGGGCCTTTGGTCTGGCCCTGCTCTTTTTCTGGATCCTCAAGCGAATCAGTCCTTTGCGGGTGAGCGCTGAAGAAGAGGACAACGGACTAAACTTTTCCGAGCACAACGCTCGCACAAACTGGTTAGATTTGATCCGCTCCATGGATTCCATGGCCCGGGGGGAAGGGGATCTGAGCACACGTCTGGAAGTGGAGCCAGCAACGCCGGAAGGCGCCATCGCGGAGGTGTTCAATCGCATCCAGCAGAGGATGGAAGACATTATCTTACAAATCAATCGTAGCGTGGATGGAATGGAATCGGCCTCCGGGCAAATGAATAGCGTATCGCTGGAAATCAACTCCACTGTGGAAGAGCAATCTGCACAACTGGAAGAGATTAACGCTCTTATGGAATTGATCAGCAAAGCTGTGGATGGTGTGGCAGACTTCACCGAGAAGCAAAAGACGCTCTCCACGCAGGTGGAAGGACTGGTTACCAGAACGGGAGAGCAGGCAGGTCAACTTCATCAGCGCATAGACCAGGCTGCGGAACGCGCCAGCACCGGGCGACAGCAGGCCAGCACCGGGCAAAAAGCGCTTATGGAACTATCCCACGGAATGCAAGGTATTGAACAGGGAGCCGGCCAGGTTCTGAGTATTGTCCAGACTCTACAGAAGATCTCCGAGAAGCTTTCGCTTCTCTCCATTAATGCCAGCATCGAAGCCGCCCGGTCCGGACGCGAAGGCGAAGGGTTTGCCGTGGTGGCGGGCGAAATCAGCAATCTGGCGGACTTTACTGCGGCGCGGACCAAAGAGGCACAAAGCCACATCGGCGAAATGCAGAAATGGGTGAAGGCGGGAAGCGAAGGGATATCCAATACCAATCGCGCTTTTCAGACCATCGCCTTCGAAGTCACACACATTGACGAAGAATTAAGGCAGATCCGGGACATTAGCGAGCAGCAAAGTGAAAGGGGAAAACGAATTCCCATTCTTATGGAAGAGCTGGATTCCATGGCCCAGTCTATTGGCGAAGACGTAAAGGCAAGAGCTGAACAGATCGCCGAGATCTATCATTCTGTATCTGAGCTCAGCGACTCTCTGGCCGCCATAAGCGGTCGAACGGAAGATCTGCAAAAAACAGGTCAGGAATTGCACGACACTGCAAAAGGTCTTCAAAAGCTTACTGTGCGATTTCGTCTGGGCAGATCGCAGGAACTGGATTTCTTGCCCGGCCCGGCCTAACCCCAGAGTCGGAGACTGTAGCCTTTCTCGGCGCCGTTTCTGCTACTACCCATATCCGCTCCCTGGAATGGCTCATTTCGTCGGTATTCTATGGACGCCTGGCGTGCCAGGCTTTGCAGTTCTCCTGCCTGCTGCGCCACTCCCATGTCCGGACCGCTGGGATCCCCGGGTGCCGTAGCCGCCCTTTGAATCTGATTGGCCCGGGCCCGGTTTTCATCGGCTTCCGCCACCGAGCTGGTATCGATGCGAACATGCCCGCCAATGGCATAGGGCTTTCCATCGGGCCCGATGGCGTATTCGTATTTTGGGCCGCCTTTGGCCAGGGTTCCGGCAGCAGCCAAATGCTTCTGCTCGTGTAACCGCACTTCCCTATCTCTGGCCTGCAGCTCTTCCAGGATTTTCTGTTCTTGTTGCGAAAGCGCCGTACGGCCATCGCTGGAGCCCGGGCCGCCGCCGGACTGATCTTTTTGCACCCTTCCCTGTTGCCAGGAGTCACGAGCATTGCGGGTAATGACCGTACCGTTGGACATGATGCCCAGTAGATCCCGATTCGGATCCGCAATGATTCTGGATATCGCAGGACTCATTTTTCTGATCTCTCAGTCCCCCTCCAGGGGCCTTCGCTTCTGGAATCGGAAAATGAGGCCCCGGACTTAACGGGCCGAAGAAAATGTTGACTGGCCCCGGGCTCTTTGCTGGATACCTGATTTTCGCAGTGTAGCAGCGCTTTCGCCCTCCCCGACGCTGGTAATCCGGTCCTGCGATCGGCAGCGAGGAAAGGCGTCCTGCCACCAAGAGGAACAGAATGCTAATGGTTCGCACGTATATCGAAAAAAGCTCCATCCATGGCATGGGACTTTTTGCCGATGAGTTCATTCCTGCAGGCGCGGTAATCTGGCAGCTAATGCCTGGTTTCGATTCCATTATAGCGGAAACGGAAATCCAGGGTCTGCCGCCGGTGGTCCGGGATTATGTGGATCGGTTCGGATATCTGAATCCGGAAATCAAGGGTTACGTCCTTTGCGCGGACGATGCCCGGTTTTTCAATCATTCCGACGAGCCGAACACTGTATCGTTGAGCCAGGAGGTTACGGTAGCCCTTCAGGATATTCAGAAGGGCCAGGAGTTGACCTGCAACTATTTTGAATTCGACGCCACTGCAGAAAACCACTTCAGCCGCGAACAGCGAATGGCTTTGCCGCAAACCCGCAGCGCCGTAGCGGCCCCTCTGGGACGGGAGGCATCCTGAGATTCTGGATCAGGGCTGGTCGTTTTCGGCTTTGAAGCGAGCTGTTACAGGCTGCATGGCGGCTGGGGTGAGGGAATTGCGGGCCAGTAAATCCACGTAACGTGCAGAAAGCACCGTCACCCGATACCGATAGCCGCCCAGCGCTTCCGAATGATAGGATACCGGATTGGCCAGTTGCACAACCACCGACCGGTCCTCTGGATAAACGCAAATCTCGGAAAAGGTTCCATTCCAGAGGCCGCTGTGAAAGAAAGAACGAACCCTTCCGTTCCTGGCCTCCACGCGAAAGCCATGAGCATAGTATTCCATATGCTCGGAAATTGGCATAAAAGCCGGGGGCTGAAGCATTTCCTGGATGGATTCCGGACGTAGAATCCGGGCTTCTTCCAGAGTCCCTCCATTCAGAAGCATACGACCAAATCGCGAAAGATCGTGCACACTGGAAGAAATCCCGGAGGATCCTTTAATGCCCGGGCTGGCCGATGTTTCTCTCATGTTCAGAGGTTCGAATATGGCATGCTCCAGATAGTCCTGGTAGCTCATGCGGCTCACGTTCTCGATAATTGTAGCAAGATGCAGATAATTTCCGTTGGAGTACTGATGACGAATGCCCGGCGCGTAGGATGGTTGCGTGGAACCGTAGGAAATTCCTGAGGTATGCAGAAGAAGATCCCGTACGGTAATCTGACCAAATTCCCGTCGACTCACATGGACGCCGTAACGCGAGATGGATGCGTCCAAATCAATGAGACCGTCCTCTACCAGAGTCATGGTGGCCACAGCCGTAAAGGACTTTGTAAGAGAAGCGATGGGCTGGCTGCGATGCGCTTCCATACCCTGGTAGATTTTCACAGCCGGCTGCTGCTCCAGATATATTTCCACAGCAGCGCTGGGAACTATCTGATCGGAAACCGCGGACTCAACGTATCCTTTTAGATCCTGTTCCGCTCTAAGCGCTGCCCGGGACCGCTGAATACGCGCTTCGCGGGGGCCCTGCGTAAGTCGAATACGAGGCGGCGCGTATTCAACAGCCCGATCCGTGCGGGCCGGTGGAGGAACATCCAGTCCAACTTCCGGGAACAGATTATCCTCTGGAAACTGCAGTGATTCGGAGGCTTCCTTATAAGAGAAGAGCGATGCCATGGGCATGGGCACGATCAGAAGCAGGGCAAGGGTTACCCTGTGCCAGAGCTTCTTCTTCAGCTCCCGGCTCATCAATGGAGTGCGAGGCGCCGCGCTCTCATAGGGAGACGTTCGGGCCATTCGATTTCCCTTTGCATCCATAATCAATGGCATAACCCTCTATTGATCGGCTTTCTGGAGGCAATTTTCCATAAAATCCTCTAGATTGGGCCAAATGAAGTGTCCAAAGTACCCTATCAATCGTTTTTTGCGGTGCACTGCTCCAGGAAAGCCCCGGCCGCCTGTAGGGCCCGCCAGAGCCTGTAGCATGGAACATGCTTCTTTGTCAATTTCAATCCCATCATCGCTGCCCTATGGGCCTCCGATTCCTGGCGTTGAAGGAATCCATCGTCCGGACGGGGGTGTCCTCCTCTCCCTATCCGAAGAATATCCAGGGTGGAGGACCAGGGGGGAATCCCTGGGCTTTCGAACCATGCCCGGGGCTTCTTTTCGGGGCGGCTTTCAGATTATGTCGCATTTGGAATCGGAGCAGGCACCCCGGTGCGGATGAGGATTCCGGATTATGTCACATTTCCGCGCTGCTGGATTATGTCTCTTCGTGGGCCCTCGTCGGCGGGATTATGTCGCTTAAATCGTTCCTGGCCGGTATCCGCCGACTGCGCACGATACTTCCAACTCCAGGGTCGTCTTTGGGCCTTTCCCGGCTCCGTCCCGAGAAAAGCCTTCATACCGCCCAATGTCGGGTAGAATCTGGGGACTTCTGCCTGGACCAGCTGGCCTGACCGGCGTCCGACGGAGCCCGAACCCTGAGAATTCCTCTGCACCGGCTGGCCCGGCCCTCTTCTTGATCGGATTTCGAACGGACCTTGCGATGGCCGCCGCAATTCCGCGCGTCCAGGGGGGAAAGGAAAGAGACATAAGATAGAGACATAATACAAGGCTCCTGGCTGCTTTGCCTGGGATTATGTCACATTGAAGGCCATCGGAATTATGTCATATTCGCCGCATCCGAAACCGACCGGCATCCCCCGGGCTCCCGATGGTCTCGTGGGCAAGAATGGGCAACAATGGGATAGTAATTCCGGATTATGTCACATTTATCCCACGTTCCAAGGGTGCCGGGAGGTTTTTCCCCGGGCCTCGATCAGGATGGGACAGAGCGGTCGCGGATTTACGGAGGACTGCGAAAAGCCCACTTTCAGCAACGGAAGGAAAATGCAGAACAGGCCTTGACCGGAACCAGAAGTCCGGGAGCTCATTGCTGGCGCTTGCCTTGAATCCAGTTCTCTACTTCTCGCACTACCTTTTCTGCCACGACGCCAAAGCCATCCTGCTCATCTGATGAGAAGTTGCCCAGCACGTAGGAAGCGATTTCCCCCCTTTCCGGACGACCGACGCCTATGCGCACTCGGATAAAGTTCCCGTTACCCAGAACGGCCATAATGTCCCTCAAGCCATTATGCCCCTTGTGTCCTCCATCTTTCTTCAAACGGACCTCGCCAAAAGGGAGCTCCACTTCATCGTGCAGGACAATGATTTCGGCTGCAGAAATACCGGACGATGCCATGGCCTTCTGGAGGGGGCCCCCGGATCGATTCATGTAGGTCATAGGCTTAAACAGGATGAGCTTCGTGGAGAAAAGCTCCGTTTCGGCCATGTCCCCATCGTGTTTGGCTCTCCAGCTTACCGGCAACGATAGCTGATCTGCGAATCGATCCAGAGCCAGAAAACCTGCATTGTGCCGGGTCCGGCTGTATTGATTGCCGGGATTACCCAGGCCAACGATCATCAATCGGGCAGACATGGAGCCAGAGGCCAGGTTGGACTTGACCCGAAAAGGAAAAAAAGGCGAGTCTACAATATGACCCGCCCTGCTCATCTGGTGCTGGCCCGAAAATATCGTCCGCTGAAGTTTTCCGATGTCGTAGAACAGGCCACTGCTGTTCGCGCTTTGCAGAATGCCGCTCTAGAGGATCGAATCGGTTCGGCCTATCTTTTCTTTGGTCCTCGCGGAGTAGGGAAAACCACAATTGCCCGAATTCTGGCTCGAAGGATTAATTGCACCAACCCGCAGGAAGGAGAGCCCTGCAATGAATGTCTTTCCTGCAAATCCATCCTTGATGGCCGGTCCCTGGATGTTATCGAAATCGATGCGGCTTCAAACCGCAGAATCGAAGATGTGCGAGAACTTCGGGAGAACGTAAAGTTCCAGCCCATGAATAGCAAGCGAAAGGTGTACATCATCGATGAAGTACACATGCTCACTACAGAATCCTTTAACGCTTTGCTCAAGACGCTGGAAGAGCCACCCGAGCATGCCGCTTTCGTTCTCGCCACCACAGAACTAAACAAGGTTCCGGAAACCATACTCAGCCGATGTCAGGTATTTACTTTTCGCAAGGTTCCGCTGCACCGTGTGCAGGAGTACATGGCGCAAATCTGCAAGAAAGAAAATATTGAAGCAGAAAGCGATGCTCTGTTCTGGATTGCGCGAAAGGGCGACGGATCTGTGCGAGACAGCCTCAGCTTTCTTGAGCAGGCCATTAGTTTTTGCGGTACAAAGATCACCGCAGAAAAAGTGCGCGAATTGGCGGGCGTATATCCGCTGGAATTATTTTTGCAACTCACCGGATTGCTTCTGGATCCGGCCACTCCATCGCAGGATCTTGCCACTCCGGTTATGGAAATCTTTGACCAGGGCGGCGACCTGAATCGCTTTATCTGGGATTATCTGGATCATCTGCGCATCTTGCGCTACATTCGTTCAGGCGTTGAGGATTCGGATTTTCTTGGAATTCCCGGGAGCCAGATCCAGAACATCAAAACCGAGTCCGCCAACTTTGATCCGGCGCGAATCTCGCTAATCTTTGACGAAATACATAGCCTGCTTACCACTGCTTTCTTTCTCAAGCTTCGCAATTCCTATGAATCCAGAATCCTCATCGAAATGGAACTGTTGAAGATTCATGATCGCCTGAAAAAACCTTCTGTAAGCGCTCTCCTGAGCAAGATACAGAAGCTAAGCGTCAGTCTGGCCGGCCAGGATTCCAGACGAAGCGAGGATTTGCTTTCCGATATAACTGAAGACCCCCCTGCCCCCATCGGCGGACCTCCAGGGCAAGGGCCTCCGCGAAACTCGTCTGGTTCTGCCGGGGATACCGGGAAAGCCCCTCAGAGTTCCTCCGGACAGGAAGCCAGCAATCCGTCCGGCGATTTTCGCAGCGGCAAGGCAGGAGCCGGTCAAGATATTCCGATTGAAGATGAGCTGCAAAAGCAGTTTCTTGGAACCATGGTGGACCCGGACTCTGTGCCAGAGGAGCCGCAAGAGTAAGCACAGCTCTTTGTCCCTCGGCTTGCCCTGACTGAATCAGGAACCGGAGTTAGAATAATGGAAAACATGAATTTTTCGGACATTTTCAAGAACCTGGGCGGCATGAAGTCCAAAATGGAAGAGGCGAAAAAACGCATCGAGCGAATTAGCGTTACCGGTGAAGCCGGGGCCGGAATGGTGAGCGCCCGAATGGATGGTTCCGGAAAGGTGACTTCCATAAGCGTCGATGAGCGACTTCTGGATCCAAAGGAAAAGGATCTTATGGAAGAGCTGGTGGTGAGCGCCATTAACGATGCCCAGACGAAGATGAAAGAAGCGGTTTCCCATGAAATTCGCTCGGCCACCGGTATGGATCTGCCCGGTCTGGGCGGGATGTTTGGCTAATGCATTTTCCTGCGCTAGAGCAGCTTGTGGATATTCTGGGATCTCTGCCAGGGATCGGCAAAAAGTCAGCCCGCAGAATAGCATTTCATATCCTGAAGTCCGATCCGGAAGTAAGTAAACGACTGAGCGAGAGTATATTCACTTTGCGACGAGAAGTCCGCTTCTGCGAGCAGTGCGGCGGTCTTTCGCAATCGAAACTTTGTCATATCTGCGACGATGGCTCCAGAAATCAGCGATTGCTCTGCGTGGTAGAAGATCCTTCAGATATTTTCTCCATCGAAGACACCGGGGAATTCAATGGGCTGTATCATGTTTTGATGGGCGCCCTTTCTCCGCTGGACGGTATCGGCCCGGAGGATCTGCGAATCGAAGAACTATCTAGCAGAATCGAAACGCATCCCTTTGATGAAATCTTTCTGGCCACAAATCCCACGCTGGAAGGAGATGCCACGGCCCACTATATTTCGGAACTGTTTGCTCGACGAGGCTTTCGCTTTACGCGTATTTCCCATGGCATTGCTACAGGAGCCAGCATCGAATATGCGGATCGGGGCACACTCGCCAGATCGATTCGCGAACGAAAATCCCTGGAGTAGGCAGCGGGGATCGCAGAGCAGCCCTTTCTCGGCCGGCATCCCATCTGAGCCTCAGGTTTTCTGTTCTTGCATTGTGGATCGGGAAGTAATGAATACTCCGGTCAGCACCACCGCCGCACCCAGCCACTGGTAAAGATGCGGCCATGAACCCAGGAATATAGAAACGATCATCGCAAATACAGGGACAAGGTTTATGAAGACGGAGGCCCGGGGAGCGCCCAGCGCCCGGACTCCCTGATACCAGAACAGAAATGCGATGCCAGAAGCGAAGAATCCAAGGTAGATCAGGTGCAACCAGAGAATAACATGCTCCGGCTGCAGCAACAAATGAAACTCAGCAGTTAAAAGCGATAGGGAATCGCTGCCAGCAGAAACATCCGTAGAGTTCATGGCCTGCAGGGCAGGCGAAGCAAGACCGGGGATGCCGGTAAAAAGCCCCATACCTTCCATGACACCGAGCGGAAAAAGCAAAAGAGCGCCAATGATGCATGCAACCGTAGTAGTACCGAGCACGGGCTGGGACTTCAGAACCTCCCGTCCTTTCACCGAATAGAAGGCCCAGCAAATGCTGGCCCCGAAGATAAAGATATCTCCTGGATGAAAGTCCAACCCCAGAATGGTTTCCAGAGAACCCCGGGAAAAAACAAGCAGCAAGCCACAGAAAGAAAGCGCGATACCCATCCATCGCTGCAGACCGGAATGCTCTCTTTTCCAGAGACTGCTGATGAGCGCCGTAACAGCAGGATTGGCCGCCACAATGAGCGATCCCGTTACAGGATCACTGAGCTTGATACCGGTGAAGAAGCAAACATTGTAGAGCAAGACACCTACCACACCCAGAAAGAGAAGATCCAGGCGATTGCGAAGGCCGCGAAAGGAAGGCCATCCACCATAGATCTGCGTCAACACCGAAAGAAAGAGGCTGGCAAAGAAGAAGCGGAAGAAAGCGGAAAGGTACACTGGAAAGACCTGCACCACTGCCGTTACGGAATAGAAGGCCAGGGCCCAGAAAAATGCCGTGGCGCAAAGCCGTATGTAGAAGCCAATATACACTTTTGTCAGTCCGGATGAGCGGGACTCAAAGACAAGTGGATTGCGAAGACCAGGTGCTTGTCATTCAAGAACGAAAAGAAAACCTGTTTCCATGAATGGCTCGGATTTAAGGCTTGCAATGTATCATCGAAGATTCTTTTTTGCCGTTCGCATTTCTGATAGTAATCAGTCATGGCTTCGTCGTCGCATCCTACGAGCCCTGGTGGGGCGGCCACAGTCTGGGACCTCGTCTGCTTAGCGATCTGATCCCCCTGTTCCTGTATGCGATCATACCTTTTGTTCGTCGCATGCATTTCTCCCGTCCTTTGCTTTCTCTGGCTCTCCTGGTCTGCATGGCCTTTTCTGCTATAGTTCATATTCCGTGCATCCTTGTGCCCGAAATTGGCGACTGGAATCGCAGCCCCGGAGACATTAATCTGGCGCAGGAAAGGGTATGGGACCTGGACGATCTGCAATGGGCCAGATAGATCTGGGGCTCTGAGCAAGGTCAAATACTCAAGACAGCCTGCACTTGCGAGCGGTGCAAACAGAACGGACCAGCTAATGAATGCCGGGTGAGCCCGTAATTCAAATGGTCCTGGATTTTCGCATCCTTAGCTGCACGCGATTGCGAAATCGCACTTTCTTCACGAGAGCTTCATAGTAGGTCTCTTCCAGCCGGGAAACCACCGACTCCCAACTGGCAGCTTCAGCCACTTCAAGAGCGGAACTCCTCAGCGTTGCAAATCTGGATTTTTCGCTTACGGAAAGCTCTGCCAGAGCGCGGGCCGCCGAAACGTACCGTGCGTCGGAGTCCCCGGAGCAAATCCAGGCGCTCCGGCCATGATCCATCAACTCCCTGGCTGCTCCTCTGTCATAGGCAAGGATGGCAAGTCCGCTGGCTGCCGCCTCTGTGACTACGTTGCCAAATGTGTCGGTAAGGCTGGGAAAAAGAAAGATGTCGCTACTGGCATAATGAGCAGAAAGATCCTCTCCGGAAAGAAAACCGGTAAAGAATAGATCAGGATTCTCTCTCTCCAGTCGGGAACGTTCTGGTCCATCGCCTACCAGAACCATCCTGGCTTCCGGACGGATTTCTTTAATGGCCCGAAAGCTACGAATGGCCAGATCAATATTTTTTTCCGGCGCCAGTCTACCGGCATACAGCACCAGAAGACCACCCTCCACGTCGTATCGCGCTCTCAGCTTGTTGCTTCTGTGCTGCGGACTGTAGAGCTGGGTGTCCACTCCGCGGCCAATCACAGAAACCCTCTTGAAACCGGCTCGAGTAAGTTCATCTTTCATGAAGGCAGTGGGCACCAGAGTCCTTCCGGTAAGATTATGAAAAGTGCGAAGGTACCAGGAAACCCGGCGCCCCAGAGAAGCCATTCCGTAATAGTGAAAATACTGATCAAAATGAGTGCGATAATCGCTAATTGTAGGAATCCCCAGGGAACGAGCGGCCAGAAGTGCGTTAAGACCCAGAGGACCTTCGGTAATTATATGGACCAGATCCGGCCTATTTTTGCGAAAGCGAGCCCGGAAGAAATGAGGGCTGGCCAGTCCAACCTGGACCTCCCTATAAAAAGGCATCCGCAAACCAGAACACAGGTGTTCTTCGCCGCCCTCCTTACCTTTCTTGCGAAATAGGATGCCAGTCATGGAATCCAGAGCACGGGAGAATGCAGGGGAACTATCCGACTCCTGGGCGGGCCGAAACACCGAAACGCGATGACCCCGCTCCTTGATTCCGCGGATCATGCGATCCAGGCTACGAGTAACCCCATTGACTTCTGGAAGAAAGGTTTCTGAAACGATGGCAATCTTGAGCCGGTTTCCGGACTGCATGAAAGAAAGATGGATACCTTCCTATACGATTGGATGTACTATTTGTGTCATTTCCATGAATCCAGGTCCGCATCCCAATATCCTGCAGCGCCGGGCCCTGGTTTACCTGGCTGGTGCCTTTCAATTCTGGATTGCGGAAAAATCGGAAATGAAAATCAGCGGAGCCGAAATACCGGCACCGCCTCCTTGCGGCCCCGTACCTGTATGGGCTCCAGCATCTCCCCATGCACTTCCAGCCCGGCTTCAGCCGCATCCTTTCGCACGGTTTCGGATATCAACAGGGAGCTGCCGAATTTCTTATTCATCTGCTCCAGACGGGATGCTACGTTCACAGTATCGCCAATGATTGTGTACTCTTTTCTTCGATAGGAACCCACGTTTCCAGTCACTGCGGGACCGGCATGTAATCCGATGCCTACAGCGGTGGGATGGATCTTGCCGCTATCATTCCATTTTTCAAGGGCAGCGAGGATCTGGGTGGCTGCCTGAATGGCATTTCTGGAGTCCCTTCCGTCGGAAATGGGAGCGCCAAAAACTGCCATGAATCCGTCTCCCAGAAACTTGTTGATGATTCCATTGTTGTCATTTATGGAATCGATCATGAAGTCGAAGAGCGTATTCAAATACTCCACCACTTCATCCGGACTCCGGTCCTCGGAAAAGGCAGTGAAATTGCGAATGTCCAGAAACATGACGCATACATGCCTGGTTTCGCTTTCCAGCTCTGTTTGCTGATCCAGAAGCTTCTCCACCACTTCCGGCGAAACGTGAGCTCCAAACATCTCCACCACTCGATTTCTTTCTTCCACCGAACTCAGGGAGCGCATAAATCCGTTTCTTAATTCCACTGCCACGTACGCGGCCACAAAACCAGAAGCAATGTACATCAACACCTTGGCCACATGAAAGGGAGCAAAAGCCAGAGCGGTGCCGCCGCCCACAGCAGGATCCAAAACCAATCCAGAAGAAACCAGCTCCGGCTGATAATACATA
This sequence comes from Leptospiraceae bacterium, assembly GCA_020440915.1. Taxonomy (GTDB): domain Bacteria; phylum Spirochaetota; class Leptospiria; order Leptospirales; family Leptonemataceae; genus UBA3465. The sequence goes on from JAGRNE010000006.1 coordinate 27,588, forward strand.
ACCAGCAAAGCGTACTCAATTCCGGCCACAAATCCGGTAAAGACGCTGAGCCGGTACTGCAGACGCATTGTAGAAAGCATTATGAAGAAGAAATAGGCATAGCTGGGCGGGCTGTAGATGGCTTCCAGGGGATGCACAAGGTCGGTGAAAGCCAGAATCATGAATGTGGGAATGCTCGTTTCTATGAAAGCATTGGCAAAGCGACTCACCATAGGAACCGGACGGTTCCGCTTGAGAAAGTACCTGAAGCCATAGTAAGCCAGAACTTCATAGGCCAGGGCAACGGCCAGGGTAAGCATAGCGTAACGTAGTTGCCAGTACTGGAAATTCTCCGGCCCAACCAGGAAGCGGGCAAACAAAGAAAGTCCAAAGACTACTATAAATAGTCCGGCCAGAAGATAGGCAATGATCCGAACTCGCTTGATCTCCGATCGCAAGATTTCCCGAGAAAAGGCCTCCTCTCCAGAAAGGGCAGAACTTTGGCCAAAGGATTCCATGACGGGAAGGTGTGGAACGTGCGCGGGCCGGCCAGCCAAAACAGGAAAAATGGAAAAAAATCTGCAACCGGAACGCGGGCCGGCGGTCCCACTCAGTAAGCCGCTAAGAATTCGGCTTTCCCTTTTTCAGGAGCGACAAAAATGAAATGGAATGAAATAAACTGGCCCACTCTGCTCTTTTTTATCCTCAGCCCTATCGGGGCCATTGCAGGTGTGGTCTACGTAGCAATGTATATTGGCTTTCATCCGGCCACCATTGCGCTTACGGTATTCATGATATTTGCCACCGGCATTGGAATTACCGGCGGATATCACAGACTCTTTTCGCATAAGAGCTACGAGGCTTCCAAATTGGTACGCTGGCTCTATGTATTCTTTGGTTCCGCGGCGCTGGAAATGAGCGTTATAGAATGGTCCTACGACCATAGAAACCATCATCGCTATGTGGATCATGAAAAAGACCCATATGCCATTACAAAAGGCTTCTGGTTTGCTCATATCCTCTGGCTTTTCCGAAAACGAGGAACTGGCAACCGGGAAGAAGTAGATCTGAATCTGGTGGCAGACCTCTGGAAGGATCCAGTGCTTCGCTTTCAACATCGATTCTATATCCCTATCGCACTTCTTACGTCCTTCCTTTTCCCGGCTGCTATCGCTTCTTTATGGGGCGACTTCACCGGAGGATTGTTGATCGCAGGACTGGCCCGCACCGTATGGGTGCATCAAGCCACCTTCTGCATCAACTCCGTCTGTCACTTCCTGGGCAGCCAGCCCTACTCGGATCGTCATACAGCCAGGGATTCCTGGATTACAGCCCTGGTTACCTACGGCGAAGGTTATCATAACTATCACCACGAATTCCCGGTGGACTACCGTAACGGAATTCGCCGCTGGCAGTATGATCCTACCAAATGGCTGATTTTCGCAATGAGCAAAGTTGGCCTGGTGTGGAATCTGAAACGGATTCCGGACGAAAAGATTCTGGCAGCCAAAATGGAAATGCGAGAAAAGAAACTGGCGGCCCTCGCCGAGAAGAAGTTCGCCGCAGCAGGATTCGCCGAATCCATCGCCGCCATGAAAGAAAGCGGCGAACGTACCCTGGTGCGAATTCAGGAGCGATTCGATGCCCTGGCTTCCAGCATGAAAGAGATGCGAAAAGAAAAGAAATCCGGATCCGAAATCAAGGATCTGAGAAAGAAACTGATTCGCACCTATCGACTGCATGAGCAAAAAGCAATTGAATTGATGCGCGAGATCCAGCGAGGACCACGGGCAGCCGCGGCGGCCTGATCTCAGTTGAGATAGCATCATCCATCATCCTTTTCCATGGGATGGTGCTAGAGGGCTCCGGTAACGGAGCCCTTTTTGTCATTGTGCGCTCGCGACCTCGCTGCAAAGAATTCCCTGATTTTTCCTTTTTTTCTCAAGAAGGTAGATCAGGATCTGCAATTATGTCACAGATCGGATATACCTTTACACCATGAAAAGAATCCGACCGGCCCAACCTCCCCGACCTGCCCTGCTGGATGCTCGGGCAGTAGACCAAAGCGCCCGGAATTTGCCCCTGGCCTCGGCTGTGCACGCCGATAATAACCAGGATATGTCATTTCGTTTCCTGGATCTGTTTGCTGGCATTGGCGGCATGCGACTGGCTTTTTCCCGTGCCGGCGGCCAATGCGTATTTACCTCGGAATGGGATCGCGCGGCACAAATTACCTATGAAGCCAACTTCGGAGAAAAGCCAGAAGGCGATATTACCGCCATCGGCGCCGAAGACATTCCCGATGCAGACATTCTGGTGGGCGGATTTCCCTGCCAGCCATTCAGCATAGCCGGAGTGTCCAAAAAAAATGCTCTGGGCCGAAAACATGGCTTTGGCGACGAAACCCAGGGCACCCTGTTCTTCGACATCCTGCGAATCCTTTCTGTGAAACGGCCATCCGCCATACTTCTGGAAAATGTGAAAAACCTGCGCAGCCACGATGGAGGAAAGACCTTCCAGGTGATTGTAGAGAACCTGGAGCGCCTGGGCTATCATCTGAAGATTGAAATCGTAAACGCTGCATCGGTACTGCCACAAAATCGAGCACGAATATTCATTGCTGGTTTTCTGGATCCTGCCGCCGCCGAACGCTTCAGCTTTCCGGAGTCCGAGAACTTTCCCCTTCCGGACTATCTCAAGTTGCGCCCTACGCGCTGGGAGGAAGCAACTACCGATCGATCCGCTTATCGCCCGCGTCTTGGAGACATCCTGGAAAAATCCGTGGATGCAAAGTACACGCTTTCTGACCATCTGTGGAACTATTTGCAGGCCTATCGGGACAAGCATCGAAAGGCAGGCCACGGCTTTGGCTTCGGATTATGCGGTCCTGCCGATATTGCCCGGACCCTTTCGGCCAGGTACTACAAAGACGGATCGGAAATTCTCATCAAGCAGCGACCCTCCAAAAGGAATCCCGGGGCGAATCCCCGACGTCTTACGCCCAACGAATGCCGACGATTGATGGGATTTCCGGAAGACTTCCAGATTGTTGTTTCGGATACGCAGGCCTACAAGCAATTTGGAAACTCGGTGGCCGTGCCTGTAGTAAGCGCCATTGCAGAAGAAATGGCCCGTTCTCTTGCTGCGGCATCCAGATCGAGACGAAAATGGCAGACCGCAGGAAAACTGGCCTCCGCCTCCTGAGCGAGAAAAAGCTTCGTTCCATTCATAGAGATTTAATGAAATGGTTCTCCGGGGCCCGTCGCCAGTATCCCTGGCGGCAAACCCATAACTGGTTTCATCTAATGATGGCCGAGCTTATGCTTCGTCGAACCAGATCCGACCAGGTGGCCCAGGTCTACTCCCGCTTTACCAGAAATTACAGGAATGCAGCCCGGGCCAGCGAAGATCCAGACGGCGTTCGCAGCATTCTACAATCCCTGGGCTTGAACTGGCGAAACGAGCAGATGCTCGATACCATTCAGTACGTAAGCCATCGCTTTGGGAATCGCCACGCTCCTTCGGCCGGGGATGATCTAACCGAAATACCGGGTGTTGGAGATTACTGTAATTCCATGCTCCGTAGCCGTCTCTTCGGCGAATCCAGAGCTGCCATAGACTCCAACGTGGCGCGCATTTATTGCAGACTTGTGGGCGAGCCCTATGATCCGGAAGTACGCAGAAAGAAATGGCTGAAGGATTTGAGCGGCCGATTCATGGAGTTGGCCACGGCACAGAGCAACCCCGCGGCCCGCAAAGGCCCCGGGCCGGCGCCAGCCAGCCCCGAAGGTCTCAGCCATGCGATGGAGCAAGCCACCGACCCTTTTGAAATCAACCTTGCTTTTCTTGATCTGGCGGCCCTGCTGTGCCGACCGTCGCAGCCCAGATGCCTGGAATGTCCCCTTCGAAAACACTGCGAGTTCGCAAAGAGCATGCAAAAAAGCTAATTCTAATCGATGGCCACTGGCAGAAGCGAAGGCGGGCCGAGCATTCAGAGGGTCCGGGGATCGGCCGAACCACAGAATCCAGCGAGGCCCGGGCCCGCGCCGTGATCACAATCTATCTTTAGCCGGCGCTTATCATTCCCGCCGCCACGGTGGAATTGCTGGCTTCATCGATCAGGATAAAGCTACCGGTGCGACGATTCACACTGTAAGGATCAAAGCTCAGACGCTCTGCAGTCTTGATTCTTACCAGACCTATATCATTGAGGCCCATGGAATCCCCTGCATTCTTCTCCAGACTGTGGATGTCGTAAACCGCCTCAATGGACTGCACGACCGCCACCGACCGGCGTGTGGTTTGCTGAAGAATAAAGCGATTCCTGGACTGTAGTTTGGACTGATCCATCCAGCAGAGGTGGGCTACAAACTCCCTACCCGTAAGGGCCGGATCCTCGCTGGAAACAATCATATCTCCTCGGCTTATATCCTTATCGTCTTCCAGTTGCACGGTAATGCTCATGGGCGCCGAAGCTCGCGCCAGCTTTTCGCCGCCAAGCTCAATGGAAGCAATCCTACTTTTTTCTCCGGAAGGAAGCAGCGTAACCTCCTGACCTACTTCCAGAGCTCCGGACTGCAGCTGTCCGGCGTAGCCGCGATAATCATGATGCTCATCGGAATGAGGCCGAATCACCCACTGCACGGGGAGGCGGGCCGCTCCCAGATCCTTGCGGTACGGAAGAGCTTCCAGCACCTGTAGAAGGGGACTTCCTTCATACCAGGGCATATTTTCGGAAGGCCGGGCCACATTTTCCCCGGACAGGGCAGACACAGGAATGTAGATCACATCTTCCAGATGCATGCGCTTCTTGATGCCTTCGTATTCGGCGACGATTTCGTTGAACCGGGCCTGGCTGTAATTCACCAGATCCATCTTATTGATGGCCAGAATTACATGAGGAATACCGAGCAAGGATGCCAGAAAACTATGGCGTCGCGTTTGCTCCTGGATTCCCTGGCGAGCATCCACCAGAATGACCGCAGCATCGACGCTGGAGGCGCCGGTGACCATATTTCTGGTGTATTGAACATGCCCGGGAGCATCAGCGATGATAAACTTTCTCTTTTCTGTGCTGAAATATTTGTAAGCCACATCGATGGTAATGCCCTGCTCTCGCTCTGCTTTCAGGCCATCGGTGAGCAAAGCCAGATTCACCTGGCCGGAACCGCTCTTTTCGCTGGTGCGCTCAATTGATTCTACCAGGTCCCGGGCTACAGCGCCGCTATCGAACAGAAGCCTGCCAATTAATGTTGATTTCCCGTCATCGACGGAACCTGCTGTAATAAATCTTAATAAGTCCATTTTTTCCTCCGTGGAATTTCTACTCTGCCATTTCCTGTCCTCTTCTACACGGGCAAAGAGTCGAAAGAAGGCACCGAATCCTAGAAATATCCGGCCCTTTTTCTTTCTTCCATGGCCGCTTCGCTTCGGCGGTCATCGATGCGCGCTCCCCGTTCCGTGATGTCTGCAGACTTGATTTCCTGAATGATGTCCTGCACGGAAGTGGCCTGGCTCTCTACAGCCGCAGTACAGGTCATGTCGCCCACCGTGCGGAAGCGCACCTGCAACTCCTGCACCTCTTCGTCTGGATCAAGATGAACAAAGTCGGATACCGGAAATAAGTGACCCATGCGACGCACTAGCTTTCGGCTGTGCGAGAAGTACAGCGATGGAAGAGCCAGGTTTTCTTTCCAGATATAGTTCCATACATCCAGTTCCGTCCAGTTGCTTATTGGGAATACCCGCACGTTTTCGCCCGGATGGATTCTTCCGTTGTATAGATTCCAGAGTTCGGGTCTCTGAAGTCGAGGGTCCCACTGGCCGAATTCATCGCGTACTGAGAAGACTCGCTCTTTGGCCCGGGCTTTTTCTTCATCGCGACGAGCGCCGCCAATGCATGCATCAAAACGGTGTTCTTCGATGGTATCCAGAAGTGTTACTGTCTGCAGACTGTTACGAGAGGCGAATTTGCCGGTCTCTTCGCGGACGCGCCCTTTGTCGATAGAATCCTGAACCAGACTTACTATGAGCTTCTCTCCCAGACCGAGCGCCAGCGCATCACGAAAATCCAGAGCTTCCTGGAAGTTGTGCCCGGTATCTATATGCACGAGAGGAAAGGGAAATTTGCCGGGTCGAAAGGCCTTTTCCGCCAGGCGAACCAGTGTGATAGAATCCTTTCCTCCGCTAAAAAGCAATGCCGGTCTTTCGAACTGCGCCGCCACTTCGCGCATGATGTAGATGGCTTCCGCCTCCAGTTCTTCCAGATGCGTTAGCGTGGCCTCGTCCAGATCCGGTCTGGCTATTGTTTCTGCTACTGACATATAGATTGCTCCTCTCCTGATTTCGCTCCGATTCAAATCCTCAATCTCTTCGCATAAATGACTGATTACGCTTCGCCCGAGCCGCGCTCCCTAGTCGGCCAGAAGCGCCTGAAAGGGCTGCAGTCCCAGACGATGCGAAAAATCTCCAAAGGTTTCCCCTTCTTTACCGTCTTTCTTCCAGAGGATGAACATTTCATCTACCAGCGAAGGAAGGCGATCCACAGCTACGGTATCTGAAATCTCCTGAACCAGGCGGGTCCCTTCTGGATTTCCTCCTACGTAAACCGCATAGATGCCGGCGCTTCGACCGACGAAGGCCAGTTCTGCGGAGTAAGGTCGGGCGCATCCATTGGGGCATCCGGTCATTCGCACAACCGGAGGACGATCGGTAAGACCATGTTTATCCAGACTGCCCTGGATATCTGCCAGAAGGTCTGGCAGGAATCGCTCGGCCTCTGCCAGGGCCAGACCACAGGTGGGCAGCGCCGGGCAGGCCAGAGCGCGACTGTACACCGATCCTTTCGGCGAAATGCTCAATCCCTTGCTCTGGAATATCGCCTCGAAGCCTTCTTTCGCCTCGGCCGGCAAACCCATAAATACCAGGTCCTGATCCGGGGTAATCTGGACGGATGGACTGTACTTTTCCACGGCTTCGCGAATGGCCGATTTGAGTGGCTGATTTTTCCCATCGATGATTCGACCGGACAGGATATGCAGTCCAAAGCTGAGCGAACCGTTTGCCGCAGTATGCCATCCGAGATAATCCACGAATTGCCAGGAGGGTTCGGATTGCTGATCCAGTGAAGAACCCAGTCTGGACTCCACTTCATTGCGAAACCATGCCAGTCCGCGATCTTCCAGTAGATATTTTAGTCTTGCATGCTTGCGGTCCTTGCGATCCCCGTATTCCTTCTGCACAGCAACTACGCTTTCGCAGACCTTTATCATTTGATCTGCCGGGGCCCAGCCCAGGTAAGAAGCAAGGCGCGGATAGGTTTTTGCGTTGCGATGATTCTTGCCGAGTCCTCCGCCCACGTAATAATGATAACCGGAAATGGATCCCTTTTCGAACGTGGCGGCCAGAGCCAGATCATTGGTAAAAAGATCTATGGAGTTATCGCCGGCTCGAGTAATGGCCACTTTGAACTTTCGCGGCAGATAGTTGGTGCCATAGATAGGATCTTCCGCTTCGGTCTGCGGGTCCACACGCTCCCCATCCAGCCAGATTTCCACATAGGCATTGGACCGAGCCGCGAAGTGATCGGAGATTAGATTTGCCGGTTCGTCCAGAAGAGCCAGTTCGGGATCGCCCAGTGGATTCGGCGCCTGAGTTACGTTTCGAACAACATCGCCGCATGCACATATGGTGCTGAGCATAGAATCATGTATGCCCTTGATCAATTCTTTCATGGAGCTCTTGAGCACTCCATGATACTGAATACTCTGCCGCGTAGTGAGGCGAAGGCCGCCGTTACCATACAGATCCGCCAGCTCATCAAATTTGAGGTATTGATCCGCATTCATCCGACCACCCGGAATGCGTCCACGAATCATCATAGAATAGGCCTTTTCCATGCCCTCGCCGCTGCGGGATCGAGCATCTCGATCATCTTGCTGATAGATTCCGTGGAATTTCAGGAGCTGAAGAGAATCCGCCTCGAAATTCGGCGCCCCGTTCTCCAATTCCTCGGAAAGTGTGCCACGCAGCCCCCGGGAGGATTCCTTGATCTTCTCCACTTTGGATACCTGCGGTTTCTGAGCTTCCTGGCTGTTCGACATTCCTGATCTATGCTCCTGATCCTGATTTCATGACAAAGAAGTATCCCCATGGGCACGATCAAGAAAAAAACACATTATTCCTACCGAAAAAGTAGGAAT
>JAGRNE010000070.1 GCA_020440915.1 Leptospiraceae bacterium
GGAAGGTATGTTTTAACATTCTCTGGCGACCTTCTTCGTAGAGCTCCGGCAGATTGGAAAGTCCGCCTCCCATAATCACTGCATCCGGATCTAGAATGGAGATCAAACCGCCCAGAGCCCTTCCATAGTCGTCCAGGAATTGCTCATAGAACTCCTTGCAGGGGCCTTTTCCCCGGCGGGCTTCCTCGGCAATTTCGGGAACGCTTCGCCTCTGGCCGTATTCTGCCAGAAAGCGCTTCTGCAGTCCGCCTCCGGAGATAAGAGTCTCGATGCAGCCTCGATTGCCGCACCAGCATTCCGGTCCTTGAGGATCGATGCTTGCATGCCCCCATTCGCCGGCAATGCCCTGGCGGCCGGAATGCAATTTCTTCTGTATGACTATGCCACCCCCGCAGCCAGTACCCATGATTACGCCGAAAATGGTTCCGTAGGGTCGGCCGGCTCCCATTGTGGCTTCCGCCAGGGCAAAGCAATTGGCATCGTTTTCGATTCGTACTGCTTGCTCCAGTCGTTTCTCCAGATCTTTTCGCAAAGGATGACCAATCATCACGGTAGTGTTTGCATTTAACACCAGGTCCGTTTCCAGATCCAGGATTCCTGGTATTCCGATGCCGATAGTGCATTCTGTCCCGGCTTCTTCTCTGGTATCCTTCACAAGAGACACCACTACATCCAGAATGGCTTCATAGCCCTCGGAAGCGGGCGTGGGCTTGCGTTTTCGAAGAATTACGTTATCGCTGGAATCCAGGAGCGCCACTTCGGTTTTTGTGCCACCCAGATCTACGCCTATGCGGCCTGTCTTTGTTATAGTCTCAGTCATTTCGGCAAATTAGGATTACAGGCAGGCCTGCTTCGGAATAGCGGACAGCGTCGGGGCGCAACAGCCCGGGACCGCAAGAAGCGACTAAAGGGCCTGCAGCAGCTACAAATGCTCCGACTCGCTTCCGGTTCAAAGCTGAAATTGCGCGCCTCATAATCAGGTGATGCGCCTAATCACGCATCCGTAGGAGGCGACGCAGCGAGCATCGATCCGACGTATAACAGTAGATCCGGCGGTCGACGTCAAGAATCAAACGTAAACCTTGAGCTGATCCAGTTTCCAGATTTCCTTTGCATACTGATCTATGGTTCGATCCGAAGAGAAAAATGAGCTGCGAGCGGAGTTCAGAATGGCTTTTCTTCGCCAGAGCTCCTGGTTTCTGTATTCGGATTCAATATGCTTCTGTACATCTAGATAGGAGCGAAAATCCTCCAGAAGGAAGTAGTAATCCCCTCCGTATGTGAGGGTATGAAACAGTTCCTGGAAGATTCCGGGTTCGGCCGGGGCGAATTCGTTTCTATGAATGGACTCAAGAACGCGATTCAGTACAGGGTCATTCTGGTAAATGTGCACCGGGTCGTAACCGTGGGATCGCAGATTGTTGATTTCTTCCACCGTGCGGCCAAAGATGTAAATGTTTTCGTCTCCCACTTCCTGTTTGATTTCTATGTTGGCTCCATCCAGGGTTCCCACTGTAAGTGCACCATTGAGCATGAATTTCATGTTTCCTGTGCCGGAAGCCTCGGTGCCGGCTGTGGAGATTTGCTCGGACAGATCGGTGGCTGGAAAGATGCGTTCTGCCAGACTCACTCGATAGTTGGGCATAAAGACTACTTTGATTCTGCCGCGAAGATCCGGATCCCGGTTCACCTTTTCGCCTACCGCATGGATCAATCGAACAATCAGTTTGGCGCGATGGTATCCCGGAGCCGCCTTGCCGGCAAAGATAAACGTCCGGGGAAAATAATCCATACCCGGATTGTCTTTTAACATCTGATAATCCGCGATGATTCGCAGTACATTTAGCAGCTGGCGCTTGTATTCATGGATTCGCTTTATCTGCGCATCGAAGATGCTTTCTGGATCCACTTCCACTCCGCATTCGTGGCGAATGATTTCCGTAAGCTTGACTTTGTTTTGCAGTTTTACCTTATAGAACGCTTCCTGGAAATCCGAGTCCCCGGCCAGCTCAGCCAGTTCGGTGAGCTGGCTCAGATCCTGCTTCCAGTTCTGCCCCAGTCTGGATGTAATCAGCCCCGTTAGCTCTGGATTGGAGCCCATTAACCAGCGCCTGAAGGTAATCCCATTGGTCTTATTCTGGAACTTCTCTGGAAACATGCGCACAAACTGGGGGAACACGTCGGTTTTGATGATTTCCGAATGTATGGCAGCGACGCCATTGACAGCAGTGGAACCAACAATGGCCAGATTGGCCATGCGGACTTTCCGAGGATGTCTTTCATCGATGATGGAAAGCTGGGACAGCTCTTCGTCGGAAGCGCCATGACTTCGTGCCCATTGCAGGAATTCATGGTTGATGAGGTATATGATCTCCAGATGGCGTGGAAGCATTCTTCCAAACAGCTCCAGATCCCATTTTTCCAGTGCTTCGGGCATCACTGTATGGTTGGTGTAACCGAAGCACTTTGAGGCCAGATCCCAGGCGCGTTTGAAGTCCAGTTCGTAGCCATCCATGAGGATACGCATTAGCTCGGCCACACCCACAGCGGGATGCGTATCGTTGAGCTGGAAGAATACCTTTTCCGGCAGCTGATCCACGCTTTCAGCGATGTCAAAGAAGTCGCTCATAGCATCCTGAATGGTAGCGCTGACCAGGAAATACTCCTGCTTGAGTCGCAGTTCTTTGCCCTGGAGGTTGTTTTCGTTGGGATACAGAACGTGCGTAATGTTTTCGGAATGAATCTTGTCTTCTACGGCTCGGACGTAGTCGCCGTGGTTGAAGTAGGTGAAATCGAATTCGTTGTTAGCCCTGGCTTTCCACAGTCGCAGCGGATTCACCGTATGGGTCTTGTAGCCTGGCATAAGGATATCGTTGGCGGTGGCCAGTACGGTTTCGCCCGGCATCCATCGCACAAGATGACGATCTTCCTTTCTGTAGCTCTCCGTTCTTCCATAGAAGTGTACTGCATAGGTGCGTTCCAGTCTTTCAATGGCCCAGGGATTGCCTTCTTTGAGCCAATCATCCGGAAGCTCTCGTTGATGACCGTGCTCGATTCGCTGGTTGAAGATGCCGTAGTTGTAGTACAGACCAGCCCCCTGGCAGGCCAGGTCCATGGTAGAGGCGCTCTCCATGAAGCAGGCGGCCAGACGGCCCAGGCCGCCATTTCCCAGACCAGCATCCATTTCGCACTCTTCGATTTCTTCCAGATCCGCGCCAATCTCCTTGAGCAGAGTTCGCGAATAGTCCAGCGCTTCTAGATTGATCAGGTTGCTGCGTAGCAGTCTTCCCAGCAGGAATTCCATGGAAAGGTAGTACACCCGGCGAGACTTTCGCTTTTGCAGTTCTTCCTGGGTTTCGTTGTAGCGATCAATCAGGCTGTCGCGGATGGTATACGCCAGCGCCTGGTAAATGTCAATGGTATGCGTGTTCTCTTTGTACTTCCCAACCGTGTACTCAAGGTGATGGGCAAAGTGGCGTTTCAAGGATTCCGGATCCAGCTTTTGTTCCAGGCCCAGAAGCTCTTTCAGCTTCACGCTGGATATCAAGGATTGTCGCTGCAGCATAGCTTTAGCTGTGCTCCAATCTGTTTACAGTCAACACAATTCCTCGAATTATCTTGACCGAAATGCCTGCGGGCTGGCAGTTGAAGAGGCAGGCCGTTTCCGGCTCTCATCTGCACAGGACCCCTACAGGACCCGTTCGTGCCGCTAAACAGAGAAGTAAACACAGCGTCCGGCAAGCTAGTCGGCAGAAAGAAGGGAGGTCTCAACCTTCTGGATAACTCGGACTTATGGTACATGGATGCCGTGATCTACGAGCTCCACGTTCGCTCCTTCTGCGATGCCAACGGCGACGGCATTGGCGATTTTCCCGGTCTCATGAGTAGGCTGGAATACCTGCGGGGCCTGGGCGTGACCGCCCTCTGGCTATTGCCGTTTTATCCCTCACCTCTACGGGACGATGGATACGATATTGCCGACTACAAAAACGTAAACCCCATCTATGGAACCCTGAAAGACTTCAAAGACTTTCTGTCCATGGCCCATGAAATGGGTATGCGAGTCATTACCGAGCTCGTCATAAATCACACTTCCGATCAACATCCCTGGTTTCAAAGAGCGCGACAGGCCCCGCGCGAACATCCGGATCGGGACTATTACGTCTGGAGCGATACTCCGGACAAATACCGGGATGTTCGCATCATCTTTCAGGATTTTGAGAACTCCAACTGGACCTGGGATGAACTGGCCGGCCAGTATTACTGGCATCGCTTCTATTCGCATCAGCCGGATCTGAACTTTGAAAACCACAGAGTGCAACAGGAAGTCTTTGATGTTCTGGATTTCTGGTTGGATATGGGCGTGGATGGTATGCGTCTGGACGCCATCCCATATCTTTACGAAAAGGAAGGAACCACCTGCGAAAACCTGCCGGAAACCCATGCATTCTTGAAGAAACTAAGGGCTCATGTGGACGGAAAATACAGGGGGCGATTGCTTCTGGCGGAGGCAAATCAATGGCCGGAAGACAGCGTTACCTTCTTTGGCGAAGGCGACGAATGTAACATGGCCTTCCATTTTCCGCTGATGCCGCGAATGTTTATGTCCATTCGCATGGAAGACAGTTTCCCCATTGTAGACATCATCGAGCAAACTCCGGATCTTCCGGATGGTTGCCAGTGGGCCGTGTTCCTGCGCAACCATGATGAACTCACGCTGGAAATGGTTACCGACGAAGAGCGGGATTACATGGTGCGGATGTATGCCAGGGATCCCAGAAGTCGGATCAATCTGGGCATACGTCGCCGACTGGCCCCGCTACTGGAGAACGATCGAAGGAAGATCGAACTCATGCATGCGCTGCTTTTTTCCATGCCCGGCACACCGGTGATCTATTATGGGGACGAGATCGGCATGGGAGATAATATCTTTCTCGGGGACAGGGACAGCGTTCGCACTCCCATGCAGTGGAGCCCGGACCGGAATGCGGGCTTTTCCCGGGCCAATCCCCAGCGTCTATTTTTACCAGTAAACATCGATCCGGATTACCACTACGAGTCTTTGAATGTGGAGGCTCAGCAGAACAGTCCCAATTCCCTTCTCTGGTGGATCAAGAGGATCATTTCTCTGCGAAAGCAAATACCGGCCTTCAGTCGCGGAAGCCTTGAATTTATTCGCTGCGAAAACCGAAAGATCCTGGCATTCTTTCGCAAACATGAGGATCAGACCATACTGGTGCTGGCCAACCTTTCGGCCCAGGTGCAATATGCAAACCTGGACCTGGGAGAGCATGCAGGCAAGGTGCCGGTAGAAATGTTTTCCAGGCATACCTTTCCGCGGATTACTCAGAATCCCTACTTCTTCTCATTTGCCCCGTTCTCATTTTTCTGGTTCTCCCTGGAGTCTGAAACCCAGCATTTTCGCGGACCGGATGAAGTGCCGGAAATTCGACTGAATAACCTGCCTTCGCTGGCATCCCTGCTGGAGAGCAGGGCCCGGGAACTGCTTTCGCCCATCCTGCCCGACTTTCTGCGCCAGCAGGATTGGTTCCCTCATCGCACCCGCAGTATTAAATCTGCGGAGATTGTGCACTCGGTGCACCCCTGGGACGATGAAATGGGTCTTGCTATCATCGAAGTGCAGTTCAGCTCCGGCGAAATCGAATTCTATCAAACTTGCTTTCAGCTGGAAGAAGAGGATCAGCCCGAGCAGCTCTGGTATGGACTTACCCTGGAAGATATCTCGGAGAGAGTGCCGATTGTGGCCAGGCTGGTGGTTACCGGCGATGGCCGAAGCCGGGGCTTCCTTCTGCGCGAATGCCTGGGTAGATGGGAGCCTGCCCAGCGACTGCTGGATGCTGCGTTGCGAAATAAGCAGATTCGGTCGGACGGCACACGCATTGTTCCTGAACTGAGCAAAGAAGGAAAAAACCTGCTCAAAGAAATCGATGTTGCTACAGCGCCCATTCCCTTTAGCAGCAAATACAGCAATATCGTATTTAACTTCGGCGATTCGGTGATTTTCAAGCTATATCGAAGGATGGAAGAGGGAGTACATCCGGAGCTGGAAACCGGACGGGCCCTCACCGAACAGGGAGGCACCGGTAGCCCGGCGGCTCTGGGCTCACTTACATATACCCACGATGATTTTGCGATGAGCGCCGGGAGTTTCTGGCAATATGTGCAGAACCAGGGAACTGCACTGATGTTCACCAGAGACAATCTCGAAAGCTTCCTGCGAATCGTTCCGGCCCTGAGTTATAGCCAGCCCAACGAAGACGTTATGGAATGGACCCGAAATTCTGGAGCATCCATGCCCGATGTGCTGCAGCAATCCACCGGTAATTTCCTGATTTCTGCCCAGGGCATGGGCGAAACAGTGGCCGATCTTCATGCGCACCTTCGCACGGTAGGCGATTTGCCCCATCGCCGGGATTTTGCGGTGGAGCCATTTACATCGCATTATCGCCGAGCTCTGTATCAGGGTTTGCGAAACACCCTGGATTATAGTATTTCTGAGCTGCGAAAGTCCATGGCAGATTTGGACTCCGGAATAATCAGCCTCATCGGCCCCCTTATGGAATATCAAAAACCGCTGGATCGAATGTTCCAGCAGGTAAAGAATCGAAGCCTGGATTCAGGGCGTATTCGTTTGCATGGCGATCTGCATCTGGGTCAGTTGCTGTACACAGGAAAAGGTTTCATAGTCCTTGATTATGAAGGATCGGTACACCGAAGCTTTTCTGAACGAAGGATTAAGGGAAGCCCGTTGCGTGATGTGGCCGGAATGATCTGGTCCTTTGCCCTGGAAGCCATGGTCACTACCAATGGAAGAGAGTTTCCAGGTCTTTCTGAAAGTCAGGCCCGTCGCTGGGTAACCATATGGTACAACGCCACATCCACAATGTTCTTGGCCGGCTACCTGGAGCATATGGCGCGAACCGCTTCCTGGGATCTGTTGCCTGCAGAAAGGGCCCAGGTGGAAGAACTCTTAAACATCTTCTTGCTGGAGAGAGGGCTACAATCTCTGGGTCATATCTTGCCCGATATTCGAAATGAACGTCGGCATCCCGGAGAATTGGAAAGCCGGCTCCAGGCTCTTCTAATGATTGCCACTCACTGTATCTCTCTTTGAGCTCTTTCCGGTTAAACTGCACGGATTCCCTCACTTCAATGTCCTGAATTTGCCGGCCGGTTCGCATTCGCAGATCTGTGAATCTGTAGAGATTCCCCTTGTCCACGCTGCCTGATCCTCTTTCAGCGAAAACCACGGGAAATACATCCGGGGCCTTATTGCCATCGCAGTAATTGGCTGCTATTCGAAGCGAATCCGAAGATCTCAAGCTCGGGCCTGACGACACACGATACCCCGGGGCGCTTTCGGAGGCTGAGCTAAGCCTCCCGCTTGAGCATTTGTCCGGTGTGCCGCCAGGAGGAGTATCGAAAGGCGCAGAAAAAAAAATCTCACATTATTGTGTTTGAGAATCATTTTTGGTTGATCCATTCTGGATTGTGGCAGGAGTCTGTAATGAGTGTTATGCGGAATTTAAACAAAAAATATAGATCATCTTACAATGCGGAGCGTAGCGGCGATTCGCCTGACCCGTCCTCTTCGGGGAAGGGATTGTTTCGCGCCATCCTTCGAACTGCAATTTTCTCTCTGGCTGGACTTTCCCTGGGCGGCTTCATGGCCCTCTGCGGCGGCAGTTCCGATCATGGCTACGTTCACGTAGATATGATCGATAATTCCTTTTCGCCTCAGCTTCAAAGGATCCACAAAGGTGGAACAATTGTATTTAAGAACATTGGTCGCAATCCGCACAATGCCGTGGCAGTGGATAAATCCTGGAGCACCGAAGAAAGCTTTGGAAGCCTGAACATGCTGGGCGGCGATAAAGCTCGGGTAACCTACCCGGAAGAGGGAGTGTTTCCTTACTATTGCACGTTTCACGCTACTCCCGATCAGCGAGTGGGGATGGTAGGAACCATCGTTGTAGGCGATATCGAATACAAGCAGGAGTCCATAAGAAAAGCAGAGCCGGTGGGGGAGTGGAGCGGAGTAACTCGTAAAGTGCCTTCCCAGTATCCTACCATTCAGCTGGCCGTTGATGCGGCGGAACCCGGGGATCTGGTTCTCATCGCGCCTGGAGTATATAAAGAAGAGGTCGTGGTTACTACGCCATCCCTGGTCATTCGTGGCGAAGATCGAAACAAAGTGATCATTGACGGAGAGCATGTAAGGGGAAATGCAATAACAGTGGTGGGAGCCGACGGTGTGGCCATCGAGAACATGACGGCCCGCAACGCCGTGCTTAATGGCTTCTTCTGGACCTCGGTAGAAGGCTTTCGCGGATCCTATCTTACCGCGTATAACAATGGCGACTACGGGGTGTATGCCTTTGATTCCCAGAACGGTATCTTCGAGCATTCCTATGCGTCTGGAAGCCCGGATTCTTCGTTCTACATTGGTCAGTGCTACCCATGCAAAGCTATCATCCACGACATTATCGCTGAAAATAGCGCTCTAGGTTATAGCGGCACCAATGCCGGCGGCGAGCTCTATCTAATAAACTCCATATGGAAGAATAACATTGTAGGGCTTGCGCCCAACACCCTGGATAGCGAACTTCTGCCTCCGCAACGAGAGGCCACTATATTTGGTAACATTGTGTTAAACAATAATAACATCAAGGCTCCTTTCGTTGCCATCGGCTGGCCTTCCTTCGGAAACGGTATTCTTGTGGCCGGAGGCCTGCGAAACCGAATCGAAAAGAACATCATCATCAACCATCCGAACAACGGAATAGTGATGCTGCCCAACTTGCAGGACAATCTCTGGCTAAGCCATGGAACCATTGTAAAGGAAAACATCATCCGCGGTTCCGGCAGAGCGGACATCTCCCTGTCCGGTCCCATAAGCATGGGAAACTGTTTTTCGGATAACTCCTACAGCACTACCATTCCCTTTGGTCTGGAGCTCTTTGCGGGATGTTCCTCGAGCGTGCGAAGCATGATGGGGGGCGATCTGTCCATGATGATGGGAGCTCTGGCAATGATGATGGATGCCAACCTGGGTAACTTCGATTCCGGGGATTACAAAACGCAGCCCATTCCTGCAGAGCAGCCGGAAATGCCAGAATCCATGAAACAGGAAATTCGTCCGGCCCTGACTCCATTCGAAGATCATCAGGATTTGATCAAAGAAGCGAAATTTCATCCAGAGGCAGAGAAGTACCTGAGCGAAGAGACGGATTCTACTTCCTACGTGGGCTCAATCCAGACGGTGGTTCCGGGCAGTCTTCTGGCTGTGATATTTCATATCTTCGGATTCCTGCTACCCTTTGTAGTGTATTCGAGCTGGACCTTTACTGCATTTCTGGACATGCATCAGCGAAAGGAAAGCAGCGCTGTGTGGAGCGGGCTGATTATTCTGATTCCCTTCCTGGGATCGCTGGCCTACCATTTGCGAGGAGGCAGCACCTTGCCGGGCTGGTTCAGAAAGACAATGCTCGGTTCTGGGGCCGGAGTGTTCTTGCTACTTGTCTTCATCGCAGGAGCGCTGGTGGCCTGATGGCAATGAGGCAAAATAATCGCTGGCTTTGCCGGGAGCTCTGGAAGCGTCCGGCCAGGCAAAATTGAAAAGAGTAAGAGCGACAAAACGAAATAATCAAGAGAGCCCTATTGAGGGCAGGGGGAAACATGGAAAAAGCATTTGATAATCCTGGATTTATCCAGCTACTACTGAACTTCTACGGCTACTATGTACCGTTTATTCTTCTGGCTGTCTGGGCGCCTCTGGCCTTGTACGATCTGGCCCGAAGACAGGACGTGGAAGCCAGGACCGGAGCCATCTGGGTAGGCGCCATTGTAGCGCTTCCTCTGGTGGGCGCCGGCGCCTATCATCTTATGGGGAAAAGCCAGCTGCCAAACTGGGTGCGAAATTACCTTGTGATCGGAGACATAGCCCTTCTGGCTGTTCTGGTGGTCATTTCCTCCGTGGCAGGAACTTGAAACGCAAAGACTTTCTGAAATGGCTGGGGCTGGGCGGCGCCGGCGCTGTGGCCGGGGGAGGGCTGGTAGGCCTCTTTCGAAGTAGCGGAAAGACCTTTCCCACTGGATACGGATCAGATCCTTCCGGCAGTTCAGCAGTGAACTGTTTGCCCGACGGAAGTCCGGCACCCGTAGCTCAGCCAGGTACAAGCTTTCAACCAACCTATCAGTCCAGCCTGGGGCCGGCGCAGGCCACTCCAGGAGCGGGGCTAAACATCATCGGAAATTCTTACGGCAGCATGGTGCATCCGCCGGCAGCCCTGGGCAGAGATTATCTCAAAGCATTTGAGCGAGAAGCAGGCGCCGGATCCCTGGCCGCTTTGAAAAATGTCGAGGATAGCGGACTTCTGAATGTTAGTCTGCCCGCCAAAAAGGATCAGAAGCCGCCGACAGGAGCCAACAGCCCGGGAAAGAAGGGCAGAATTTCGTATACTGCATTGAGCAATGCGGAAGCGGGAATGCTGCCTCCTTTGCGGGCCCCGGGAGGGGTACGCGAATTCACTGTGGAGGCAATGGAGCGTCCTTTGAACGTGGCTCACGGCACCATCTTTCCGGCGTGGACATTTAACGGCACTGTCCCGGGTCCCGTGATTCGGGCCACGGAAGGCGAGACCCTTAAGATTAACTTTCGCAATCTAACCTCGGGCGCGCATTCGCTGCATTTTCACGGCACCCACGATCCCCATTTTGATGGCTGGGAGCCAATTCCAGCAGGCAAGTCCACGGAGTACATACTGAATGCCGGTCCTGCCGGAGTGCATCCCTACCATTGCCATACTGCTCCCATCTCCATGCACATTGCAAAGGGAATGTTTGGCGCGCTCATTGTAGATCCGGCTGCCGGAAGACCTCCGGCCCGGGAGGTGACGCTGATCCTTCATGGATACGATCTGGGAAATCGGGGGCGAAACGATCTGTTCTGCTGGAATGGAATTGCCGGCTATTATGATCGATATCCCATCCGTGTAAAGGTGGGCGAATTGGTACGATTGTATGTAGTGAACATGGTGGAGTACGATCCCATAGCCTCTTTCCATCTGCATGCCCGGACTTTCGACGTTTATCGCACCGGGACGCGCATGACTCCAGACGAGCATACCGATGTGGTGACTCTGGGTCAGACCGAACGGGCTGTGCTGGAGATGCGTTTTACCAGGAAAGGCCGATATATGTTTCATCCTCATCAATCCTATATGGCGGAAAAAGGAGCCATGGGTTGGATTGTTGCGATTTGAAGACCGGCCTGGCCAAAATCCGGCAATGCCCGGGACCGCCTTCATAAGCTTTCTCTGGAGAGAAAAATGGAATTACTTAAGAAATATGGAATACCACTGACGCTGGCAACACTGTTCGCCGTAGGAGGATTCTTCCTGGTCCAGAATTTCATTCTTCGCTCCAGCTCTCTGGAGCGTCCGGTCCGCCAACTCAACAGTCTGGATCAGGTACATCTGAAGGACAGCCAGGGGCGATCCGTGGCGCTTTCCCGTTTTAGCGGTAAACCGCGCATCCTTTACATGGGCTACAGCCACTGCCCGGATATGTGTCCACTTGCTCTTTCCAATCTAAGCCGGGCCATGAAAAGGGATCCGGAGCTTCAAAAAAAGATTCAGGCCATTTTCATTAGCGTGGACCCTGAGCGCGACAGCCCGGAAAGACTGGCCGAATACGAAAAGCAATTTGCGCCGCTGCGTCTGAGCGCGCTGGGGGGCGAAGAAGAGCAGATTCAACTGCTGGCCACAGATCTGGGAGCCAGCTATCAGAAGGTAGCGGCGGGGCCAGGCGCAAGCGTGGGAAAGTATGGAATGAATCATTCGCTGTTTTTTTATTTTATCGATAGCGAAAACCGATTGGTGGCCACGCTGCCATCCGGGATCAGTCCGGATGCCATTCTGGAGGCTTCCCGAAGCGCCTTTCCTAATCTCTGATGCCAGAAGCGGTAGGCCCGGGTCAAATTCCACTCAGGCAGGCAAGGGGGATGAAATGTCGCTTTGCATTCTTTCGCCGTTCAAAAAATAGGTAAGCAAGTTCCCCCTGCCTTTTAACTCTACTGTGCCCCTTTCTTCCAGTTCGAAGTCCGATTCAAGCAATCGAGCGGTTTGCTCGGATACATGAATTTTTCCTGGCAAGCTATGGCTTTCCAGGCGACTGGCAACGTTTACTGAATCGCCCCATATATCGTAGATGAATTTCTTTTCTCCGATGACTCCAGCCACCACCGGACCTGTATGCATACCCACGCGAAGCTCCAGTCTTTTTCCGTCGCGAAAGCGAAACTTCCGCACTTCCTTCATTATATCCAGAGCGAACCGAGCCACCGAAGTTGCATGCTCCTGCATGTAGTTGGGAAGGCCTCCTACAACCATGTAGGCGTCGCCAATGGTTTTGATTTTCTCCAGGCGATAGACATCTGTTAATCTGTCGAAGACAGAGAAAACACGATTCAGGATCTCGATGATCTGATGCGGTTGCCGGGTTTCTGCAAGACTGGTAAAGCCCACTATGTCTGCGAAAAGTATGGTCACTTCGCGGGCGCTTTGCGCTATGACCTTTTTCTGAGATTTCAGTTCCTGAGCCACCGGTTCCGGCAAAATATTCAGTAGCAGTTTTTCGGCCCGATTTTGTTCCAGGGCGATTCGTTCGAAGGCTTCTTCGATGGACCGCCTGGATTGCTCGTTTTCTTCCATAATCGTTCGAACTCGGCCCAGCACCTCATTGTAGCGCTCCGCAATCTGTCCTACTTCGGTGAATGGTTCTACCGGAACATCGAAGCTGAGATCGCCGGTCTTTTTTTGATGATCCATGACCAGAAATAGATCCACAAGATCTGTTCGTGCCCGGTGCTCGGATATGTTAAGGCCTTCTTTCTCTTCTTCCACCGTCACGCGAAGAGGAAAGATTCGATTGATTCCGCTGAGTAGCAGATAGGTGATCAGGAATGCAGAAAGGCCAATGCAGAGAATGCCCGTTGTCTGCACACCAAGCTGTTCCCAGAAGCCCAGGCCGGTAGCCAGAATCCGGGGATCGCCAAAGAGAGCCACCGCCAGAGTGCCCCAGATACCTGCCATCAAGTGCACCGGTATGGCGCCCACGGCATCGTCGATCTTTGCTTTTTCCAGAAGGATTTCGGCCGGGCGCACCAGGGCGCCACCTACGCCGCCAATTAGCAGCGCTTCCGTCGCCGAAACGGCATGGCATCCAGCAGTGATGGCTACCAGTCCTGCCAGGGATCCGTTTAGCGGCGCTGTGGCTTCCGGGTATCGGTGCAGACTCCAGCCAACAAGCAGCGAAACGACGAGCCCGGCGCCGGCTGCCAGAAGAGTCTTCATGACGATGGGGGCTACCGAGGAATTCATTTGCAGGGAACTGCCGCCGTTAAAGCCAATCCATCCGAACCATAGAATGATTCCACCTAGCATGGCCATAGGAAGATTCCCGGGATTGATGGTTCGCACCTCTCCATTCACAAACCGTCCGGCCCGCGGACCAATGACCAGAAGCGCAGCCAGGGCCACCCATCCGCCTACGCTGTGCACTGCCGTTGATCCTGCGAAATCTACAAAACCCCTTACTTGCAGCCAGCCTTCATCGTTTCCGGAGTACACTCCATGCCAGGCCCAGTGACCCAGAACAGGATAGATCACCAGGGATACCAGGGCAGTTACCATCAGATA
>JAGRNE010000071.1 GCA_020440915.1 Leptospiraceae bacterium
CGTTCCATGGTTCCTTTTTGTGATTTCTTTTATTATGGTTTTCGGGCGAGATTTGATCTGGATCGCTCTGGCGATTGGGCTGACGGCCTGGGTGGAACCGGCTCGACTGATTCGAGCGGAAACGATGCAGATTCGTTCCCTTGCCTATGTTCGAAGCGCCCGGGCCGTGGGCTTTGGCACTCCATCCATCCTGCTTCGGCAGATCCTTCCCAATGTCAGTTACATAATCGTCATAACTTTTGCGCTCACTACTTCGCAGGTGATCCTGGCGGAGAGCGTGCTAACATTCATCGGGATTGGAGTGGAGCCCGGTACAGCCTCCTGGGGCATTCTTCTGGCCGAAAGCAATCGGGAACTCCTGCGAAGTCCGCCCGTCTGGTGGATTTTTATCGCTACAACTATACTGGGAATTCTCCCTCCAGTGCTGGCACTCAATGTTCTGGCCGATGTGATTCGCGATGCCACCGGTTTTTCGATACTTGCAAAAAAAGATGATTGAAGCTTTCCGGATTCGGAGAACACTGAGGCCTTGCTGAATGCAGTAGAGTTTCTCTTTTCCCCTTTCGCAGTGGCCCCTGGTAAGACCAGTTCGAATTGAAATCAGTCGCAACGAAAGAGCAGGAAAAAAAGAAAGAGAGATTCGGAAAAAGGAGATAAAGATGCCCGATCTAGTAAGTCTGATTGTTTTTCTGATCGTTGGACTCGTCGCCGGCTGGTTGGCCGGACAAATTATGAAGGGGAGCAGCTTCGGTCTGGTAGGTAACCTGATCGTCGGTGTTCTGGGCGCCATTCTTGGCGGCTGGCTTCTGGGCGGATTCGTTCATGGGATTGTACCGGGCCCGGCCATCATCGGCAGCGTTATCGTGGCCACCCTTGGGGCCATCATACTTCTCTTTTTGGTTGGACTCATAGCGAAGAAGTGACGATTATTACCACAGGCCCTGGTGGCCTGTGGTTTTATGTTTCGTATACTGAAATCTCCCTTCCAATGGCTCAATAAGACGTCGGCTTCCACCAGACTTATGGTTCTGGTGATTCTGCTTATTGTTTCGCTGGCCTATCAAGATTTTTCCATTGTTTACCGGGACTACTCGGAAATCCAGGACGCTCAGAGAGAGGAAGAGGGGATCCATCTTATGCGAAGCGTCAGCAAGTTGATGCGAAGCATACAATTTGAGCGTGGGGCAGCGGCCGTTTACCGGCGGACCGGGGACCCTCTTTTCAAGGCCAGACTGGACGAACATTTTGGTGGCACAGATTCGGTGCTCAAGAGTTCCGACGATCTCTGGAAGAATACATCCCTCCAACAAAGCAAGAAGAGCTACCAGGCCGTTCGCGAAACCATGCGTGAGGTACGGACCTCCGCGGCTCCTTCTGCAGAAATCTACGAAACTCTGGACCGGCAACTCTACGGTTTGCTGGAAGAAGTGCTCTACGAATCAAGACTAATACTGGATCCGGACCCAGTGCGCATCTATCTGATTCTGGCCGCTTTTCAGGTAATACCCGAGCAGTCGGATCTTGCCCTGGAAATGTCTGAAATTCTGACCGTTGCTGTGGAAGAGGGGGGACTCTCTGCTGCCTCGTCCCGGCGCCTGGTCGCCGTTCAGGCCCGCCTGGATGCTGCCAGCAAGCGATTAAAGGAAAAGCTGGAAAAGATAAATCGCCAGAGCGGAGTTCTGCAGAAGAAACTCAAGGAACCCGTGGATCGCTACGAAGGGAGCTACGAAGCCATCAAGGAATTGCTACGTGACGACGACGCTTTCGGCGAGGCCGGCCGCCTCACCACTGCGGTGGAAAACCTGGTGGGCGCCGAACGAGCCCTCCAGGAAGCCATTCTGGAAGAACTTGAAAAGGAGCTGGGTCGCGAAGTGGACGCTCTCTGGCAGGAAATCATTGCAACCGGCATTATTGCTGCCCTCGTCACGCTTCTGGCCCTGGGTCTTTCTTTTAGCATAGTTGCCGGTATTCGAAGATCCATTTCCGAGGCAAAAGGCCTGGCCGCCGCCATCGCTACCGGCGAGCTAAGTCAGCGAATTACCTCCCATGGAAAGGACGAATTGGGCCAGCTGATGCACAGCCTGAATGAGATGGCGGACAATCTCAGCGAACTCATTGGTCGCATACGAAACACATCGGAGCGAATTACCGCATCTTCGCAAGATCTGGCGGCCTCATCGGAGGAGTTCAGCTCTACCTCCGAAGAACAGGCCGCCGCTGTGGAAGAAGTGTCTGCTACTGCCGAAGAGCTCAGCGCCACCGCTGCCAAAGTGAGCGATGCCACAAAGAAAGCTGTGGAATCGGTGAAGAAGATACGCCACCATGTGGATCACCTGGTGGAATCCAACATGCTGGTTATGCAGGCGCTTAATGAGCTCTCCCAGTCTTCGCAAATGGCGGCCGAAAAGGCAGATTTCAATCAGGGTGAAATAACCGAGGCCACGGCGGCCATGCAGCAAATCGAGCAGGCCACGCGAAAGATCGCAGACTTCGTCGCAATAATTACCGAGATCTCCGAAAGGACCAATCTGCTTTCGCTCAACGCCGCCATCGAGGCTGCCAGAGCCGGCGATGCAGGCCGTGGATTTGCCGTGGTTGCCGGAGAGATTACCAGGCTTGCGGATCAAACCCAGCAAAGCGCCCGGGAAGTGGAACAATCTATCGACGAAACACTGGGTAGTATTCAGAATGGTGTGCGTCGCGTACACAGCGTTTCGGAGAACATGAACATCATTCTAAACGAAGTGCAAAACATCGATGCTCAGGTAAAGTCCATCGAAGGAAGCGCTTCCCAGCATTCGGACAATGTAACCGGAATTACGGAAAGCGCCCAGACCGTCCAGAGCGTGATCGGAGAGATTCATACCGGCGCAGACGAGCAAAGACGGGCAACCGACGAAGTGGAGCGCACCATGGAGGACATCAATCGAAGTTCTCAGAGCGTTTCTGCTGGCGCTGGAAATCTGGCGAATCTGGCCGGAGATCTAAATCATCTGGCAGAAACCATGCTTGCCGATGTTCAGAAGTTCCACCTGGACGATAAGTAAAGTCATCCCGCATCGATTCCTTTTCTACCGCGAATGAGTTCGAATTTCTTCACAAGAGTGACCTGATTACCCTTGCTGTTGTACTTCAGGGTATCAAACTCGTTCTTGGCGATTTGAATTCCCCGGCCGTGACTCAAACGTTCCTCATTGGCGCGAGTGGCGCCTTCGCGTAGCATGGAACGGTGATCGAATCCAGGGCCTTCATCGGCTATGCGAAACCCCACATAGGACTGCGTCAGAACGTAATCGATTTTCACCTTTCGATCTTTGAATTTCTCGCTGACCTGCCTTTCCCGGAAGAGCTGAATGTAGGTACCTTCCCTGGTGGCTCTTGATTTCTCCTCGTAGGTGATGTTCAGGTTTCCATGCTCCATGGCATTTATTATCATTTCCCGCAGCCCCATTTTAATCGCGGCAATCTCGTCGCTGGAAATATAATGGTGAAGATGCTGAGTCAACCGCTGACTCATCTGATCGCCCAGGGTAATGTAATTTGCCAGAAAGTAGGTCTGCTTCTCGGAGAAGAGATATTGCCCTAAAGAGTCTTCGATATAGCCGGTGGCGCGGCCATACACTGTACCATCGCTCTGGTTTCGCGAATCCGGGATGAATTGTAGTACGACGTTCATCTGTCGGGGTTCGCCCAGGATATTTCTGAAATCAAAAGGAAAGGATACCCGGCAGCGGCCTCGCACCACTTCTTCGATCTTTTCGCGCATGAGCACCGATCCAATGGTGGTAGATGCTGCGAGTTCTGTGATGTTACGGCCTACCAGCTTTCGCGGAGAGCGTCCCAGGAGCGTCTGGGATTGCCGGTTTATGGTAAGGATCTCTCCAGAGGTGGACAGGCTGAAGATTACCTCCGCCGAATTCTCTACCAGGTGCCTGTACTTTTCTTCGCTGAATTCCAGAACTTGCTGGGTTTGCATGAGCTTGCCAATGTTCGCTCGCAATCGGTCCACCAGCTTCTCTTTTTGTTTATGCGCCGTAGAAAAAGCGCTGGAAAGCGCAATTCCCATGCAAAAGACGAAAGCCATAAAGCCCTCTTCGGTGAGCCCTACCATGGCAGTGAGATTCAAGTATCCCAGAATATCCAGCAACGTTGTGATCATAAAGACCACGTATCCAATTACGATGATTCGAGCTTCCTGAACGCCTTTCTTCAAAGCGCGTAAACTAACAGTTGTTCCCCAAACAAGACCCAGGGCATGCGAAATCAGCATAATGGGTACCACATACTTTTCCGTATAGAACATACCTTCGGGCCAGAATAGGGCCGTAAGACTGAAAAGCGAAAGCGCTGTGCAAAGAATAAAAAGAGGAATAAGAGGAAAGCGAATGGGGAATCGGTAGAAATTCTTTAGAAAAAGGGAGTGGAAGATTGCAATCCAGATCAAGGACTGAAATAGAATCTGATGCTCCAGAACATAGTTCTCATACCAGAAGGCAATAAGAGTGTGGAGGCTCAAAACTATGAGACCAAAGGAACCGGAGAAGAGCCCGAAAAAGAGATAGGAACGAGCCCTCCGGTACAGCAGGTAGAGTCCAATGTGCTGACCGCCTACAATGACGAAGATCAAGGCCAGTACGGAATGCCAGATTACATCGCGCTCAAATATCGAATGCACGTCGCTCTGAGGGCCCAGAAAGCTGCCGCCAGTAATGAATCCTCCAACGCCATGATAACCCGCGATTCGAATGCTGA
The DNA here is from genome assembly GCA_020440915.1 of Leptospiraceae bacterium. Taxonomy (GTDB): domain Bacteria; phylum Spirochaetota; class Leptospiria; order Leptospirales; family Leptonemataceae; genus UBA3465. Next base: position 4,753 of record JAGRNE010000071.1, read on the forward strand.
TGATGTTTTTGCCCGGCTCGACAAAGCTGGCGGGTACATCGTACACCGATTTGCGGTGTCCGGTTTCTATTAGCTGCCCTTCCGATCCGATGATTCCGTTCTGACCAATGAGCTGACCGTTCCAGTACACCTCGGCGGCCGCATCTGTATGAGGAAGTAGAATGGACAGCCCCTCCCCATGTCTTTGTAAACGATCCGCCGCTTTTTGAGAAATTGTAACATCCAGCCGGTACCAGGCGCTGCCTTCGATTCGAAGCCCGGCCTGGTGCCAGCTTAAGGGCATGCGCAGTGTCAACGCTTTGCGGATTGCAGGGGAGGAATCCAGTACGGCATCTGCAGGAAGATCGCTGGGAAAAAAGAGCCACTGCCCGCTCAATGAATACACCCGGGCCTGTTCCATAGCAAGCTTTGCATCTTCGATGCGATTCTGCTCCACCGGTACGCATCCAAGGAGTAGAAGCGCCAGGCCTAGAATGCACAACAAATCCGACCGAAACCCGTGAGCTTCGGCGACATATTTCTTGTGTTCTGTGGCTTCATTGCCCATGATGCATACGTGAAGACTGGCTCTGTATTTCGTATCGGCATCGCCACATCCATTCTCTTCCTATCACAGGTTTTTCCGGCGCAATCGGCCACCGGTGCCCCTTTCAGGGATCCGGTGCCCCGAGCTCGAGCTATTCAGGACATTGCCTTTGGCTCCTGTTTGCGGCAGGAAAGGCCGGCTCCAATCCTTGAATCCATAGCAGAAAGCGCCCCGGATCTGTTTGTCTTTCTGGGAGATAATGTCTACGCCGACACTACTTCCGAAATAGTAATGAACCAGGCCTATCGCAAGCTCTGGGAAAAAGAAGGATTTCAGAAGCTAAGGAAGAAGACCGAAATCCATGCTATCTGGGACGACCACGATTACGGAGCAAACGATGCCGGCGGAGACTTCTCTTTTCGTCAGCAATCCGAACGCATCTTCAAGCAGTTCTGGCAAATAGCGGATCGAAGTCCCTACCAGGATCGGGAAGGAGTCTATGCATCCTTTCTCTATCGTAGCGCCGGATCCCATCCTATAAAAGTGCAACTTATTTTGCTCGATTCTCGTTCCTTTCGCAGCCCCTGGAAGGAAAAGCCCTGGTGGAAGAGTCTGCTTGGCCTGGGAAATTCAGGCCCCTACGTGCCGGATCGGGATCCGGACCTTACAATTCTTGGAAAAGAGCAATGGGAATGGCTCAGGCACCAGTTCAGCGTCCAGGCAGACCTTCGTATCGTAGCATCCAGTATTCAGGTGCTTTCCGGCGCCGATGGATGGGAAACCTGGTCCAACCTTCCGCTGGAAAAGGAGAGGCTACTGGATCTGGCTTCTTCTCAGCCATCGCCGGTGGTCTTTATTAGCGGCGATCGCCATTTTGCAGAAATCAGCGCCCTTCGATATAGAAACCGGGTATTCTATGACGTTACTTCCAGTTCCCTCAATCAACCCCTGGACTTCGGCGAGGAGGAAAACCCTCTGCGGCGGGGCAATCGATTCGCCGGAGCGAATTTCGGAAGGATTCGCATCAATGATTCCAGGGCCTCCTGGAATCTTGATCTTCAGATCCTGGATCAAGCGGGAAGAGTTGTATTGAACGAGCGTTATATGCCCTGAAGCAAGGGTCTTGCGAAGAGTCGTGGCTGACCCGGCAGGTTTTTTTCCCGCCGGCGGCCCCGATATGGAATCCGCCGGCGGCTTAAGTTCTCTTCAAACAGGTTAAATGTGGTATCTGACCTGTTAAGAGCAATTCTGAGAATCATTCCTGGGGGGGGCTGCGAAGGATGAGCTCTGAAACCGTTGTCCAGGGTTATTCATGGTCGTACAGAAACGGGCCCGAATCCTGGGATCCGGACCCGAAGCCAGGGCCTCAGCCAGCCATGGCTGCTTGTTTTTCCAGCTCTACGAGAAAGGGACATTCCGGCGCCGGAGCGCTGTCGTCCGCATCCGCAAGCAGGCTTTGCAGAGTCTCCTGAGCGTTTTGTAGCTCAATGATCTTCTCTGTAAGCTCTTCTACCTTGGACGCCACCAGTTCTCGCACTTCTTTGCACTGACGGTTCTTATCCGCTCGCAGTCGCAGAAGTTCCTGGATTTCCTTTAGACTAAAGCCCAGAGCCTGAGCTTTCTTGATAAAACGAATTCGAACCAATGCATTCTCTGTATACTGCCGATAGCCCGATTCGTTCCTTTCAGGGGGAGGCAATAGTCCGCTTCTTTCGTAATAACGAATTGTCTGAAGATTAACTCCAGCCCTGCGGGCTAGCTTGCCGGTGGTGTAGGTTACACCGTTCTGTATAGTTCGCTTGCTCATCCTACCCTATAGGACGATATAAACAGAAAAAAACTGCCGGCATGCGAAAATTTAATGGACTGAGCTTCATCCCTGGACACTCTCCAGGCAGGAATGTCAGCGGAAAAGAAAACAGAATTCCTGGTCCACATCCTTGACGATGCGGCCCGGGAGAAGCTGAAGAACTTCTTCAACGATCTTGAAGCGGAACTGGAGCGGGAAGGGATGGGCATAGCTCTCTTCAACGTGGTCCAGGAACTTGTTACCAACGCTGTCAAAGCTAACGTCAAACGTGTCTTTTTCGAAGAGAATCACTATAACCTGGATGATCCATCTGAGTATCAGAGAGGCATAGAAGATTTTCGTGAATTCTTTCGCAGGCTGGACGGCGCTGCCTACCAGAAGAACCTCAAGGCCATGGAGCTTTCAGTTCGTGTAGACGTTGATCTGGACCATCAGCGGCTGCTGATCTTTGTCAGAAACAACACCATCATGGTTCAGGAGGAGGAGGCCCGGATTCGAAAAAATCTGGCCGCCGCCATGGGTGTAAAAGATCTGGTTGAATTCAGCGTTCATTACGGGGATGAATCCGAAGGCAACGGCCTGGGTCTGGCCATGGTAGTCCTCCTAATCAAGGATATGGGTTTTGATCCCAGTTTCTTCCGGGTCTATCACAATGGCGGCCATACCACGGCCCGGCTGGAATTCCCTCTGAGCGCCGACTATCGGCCTCTCCGAGAGTCCGTTTCCGATTCTCCGTAGCGGTACTCCCTCTGCTCTTCCGGATTCGGGATTCGATGAGCGGCGAGGAAATTGTTATGGATATCTTTTCAGAGTCATTGGCCTTTCACAGAAAACTGAAAGGCAAGCTGGACATTCGCTCCAAGTCGCACATCGAAAGCAGGCACGATCTTTCGCTCCTTTATACCCCCGGCGTGGCTGAAAGCTGTCGGGCAATTCACCGGGACCCGGAGCAGGCGCGAGAGCTTACCATCAAATCGGATACAGTAGCAGTGATCACCGATGGGTCGGCCGTGCTGGGTCTGGGAAACATTGGCCCACTGGCAGCACTGCCCGTTATGGAAGGGAAGTGTGTGCTGTTCAAAGAATATGCCGGTCTTAACGCTTTTCCGATCTGTCTCAATACGCAAAACACTGTGGAGATAATCAACGCAGTGCGAAATCTGGCCCCCGTTTTTGCGGGCATAAACCTGGAAGACATTAGCGCGCCGCGATGCTTCGAAATCGAAGCCGGCTTACAGGACATAGGAATTCCAGTCTTTCATGATGATCAACATGGAACCGCCATAGTGCTTCTTGCCGGATTGCTTAATGCTGCGCGTCTTGCCGGAAAATCCCTATCTGAGCTGAGAGTGGTCATAAACGGATCCGGAGCGGCGGGAACTGCAATTGCAGAGCTTCTTCTCGGAGTGGGACACGATCCGGCGGTTTCGCAGCCGGTAAAGGAAGTGCTAATGTGTGATACGAAGGGAATCATCTCCAGAAATCGTACTGACATCGAAAGCAATCCAGCCAAAATTCGTCTTTCGCGCATTACCAATCGTCATGGCAAAGACGGGCAACTGGACGATGCCATTGAAGGGGCAGATGTCTTTATTGGCGTAAGCGTGGAAGGAGCTCTTTCGCCTGCAATGGTGCGAAAGATGAACCCGGATCCAATTATCTTTGCTCTGGCCAATCCTGTGCCCGAGATACTGCCGGAAGAAGCCTACGCAGCGGGAGCTCTGGTTGTGGGAACCGGGCGAAGCGATTTTGCCAATCAAATCAACAATGTACTTGCTTTTCCCGGGGTCTTTCGCGGCGCCATAGATGTCCGCGCTCCGCGGATTACCGCATCCATGAAGTTTGCAGCAGCACGAGCTCTGGCCGAACATGTGGGCACTCCTGATCGGGAGCACATCATACCTTCTGTTCTGGATAAAACTGCAGGAGAGGCTGTGGCCCAAGCGGTGGGTCAGGCGTACGATCCAGAGAGCTCGGCTTAAAGGTACTCTGGTTCTTCCATTAAACGGCTTTCTGGCGACTCGAGACCGGGCCCCCGGATAAGCAGACTTCAGAATAAGCTGGATCTATAGGTCCAGGCTTTCGCCTTCTTTGATGAACCTTTCTTCTTCATCGGCAATGCCGCGCAGGCTTTGCAGATCGTCCAGAACCTGTTTTAGAAGATCCAGCGCTGACTTTTGCTCGGCGGCGCTACGGGCCTGCTTCACTTTTAACAAAAGGCGTAAAGCATGATGCGATGTGCGAAAGACCTGCTCTTTAAGTTTGAGGGGAGCCTCGTCCAGCAACAGATCGGTGGCTTCAATAATGCTCATCAGTACGCTGTCTGCCAGCTCTCCTGCTGGCGTAAGCACTTCCTGGTGACCCGCTCGAAGCCCCTGCTGGCCGGTGGGGGCGCTGTCTGCTGACTCTCGCTTTCTAGTAGCAATGATCTTCCATATGTGTGGGTCATCGGTGGGTTTCAAATAGGCCGTCAAAGGCCGATCGTCCGGAAAGAGGGAGCTATGAGCGGCCGGGATCAGGCGAACTCGTCTTAGCCTGGGTTTTGCGCCCTGGCCACCAGAAGAGCCAGTAGATTCCTTTCGGTGGCCGGCGCCATCTTTGTTTGGACCGTTGCCCATAACACCCATAGGATCATATCGGTAATTCCCTGGCGAGAAAATAATCGATTGGAGATGGAGCGCCGACCGGCTGCGGAGGAGGCGGGCAGACGGCACGCTGCCCACTACCTGCCCATCCCAAAAACCCGCAATGCAGGAATCTATTTACCTTTGTGCTGGCTTTCGATGCGCTGCAGGACCTGAAGCAGGTACGGGCCGGACTCAACCACCCTGCCATCCGGAAATTTGATTTTGTAGGCCACACCTGTCATGGAGGATTCGGTGGCCAGATACTTTATGAATTGGCGGGCGGTCTTGATTCGGTCGCCGGCATAGTCATGCTTTCGCTTTAGATGCGATACAGCTTTTTCGGAATCGTACTCAATGCCATTACGAATGAAGATGGCTCTGGTGGTTCGAATCTCCTGGTAAAGCAGATCGATCTTCTGTTGCTCGCTCAGGGCATGCAGGCTACCTGCAGCCACAAAAAAGGCCATAATGGCAAGGGCTCGCACAAACATTGCTTTCTTTCTTGAAATCATTTCTCAATCCTCCTGATCCGTCCACTTCGCTGCAGGTGTAACTTCCCGGTGGGCCAGTCGAAACAGGTGCATGCAGTCCTCCCTGAATTTCTCTTCAGCCATAGCAAAGGTTACAAGCATTTTGACCCTGTCATTGGCCATGTCAGCCTTTTCCTGCTCCCTGGCGGATATCCGCCCGGATTCTATTAAGACGGAGATTACTGGAGATCAGTTCAAGAAAGGAAGGGAGATTCTTGACCGGTCTCTGGCCGCCCACGGAGGGGCCGAGCGCTGGCAACAGGCCGGACCGGTGGCGGTGAAATTCACCGATGAATGGCCGGGATTTCTGAACCGAACGCTCTTTATGCCCTGGCCCGAAAACCCCATGGATGCGACCATTTACCTGCTTCCGCACAAAGACGATGCCCGGATAGTCTACCGAAAGGGCAAAGACATGGGTCATTTTATGGGAATTCAGCATTGGATTCCTTATACGGGAAAAGCTTCGCCGGAGGCGCCCGTGGCCGACATTGCTGCGGCGGACGTAGAGTTGCATCCCGCAGATGAGGACATAAAATTCTGGGTGCCCACCCTCAACTATTTCCTCCAGCTTCCCTATCGAATTGGGGAGGCAGATGTGGTAGCCTATGCGGGCGAACGAAAGCTGGACGGGCGCGTATTTCAGCTGGTATTCGTCTCTTGGGTGCGGGCCGAACCTCAGGAGATGGTGGATCAATATCTTCTGTGGATCGAAAAGAAAACCGGATACATCGAGTATGCAACCTACACTGTGCGCGATATGGGAGGTTTTGTCACCGGGACCATGCATTACTCCGACTTTGAAGAACAGGATGGTCTGGTGATAGCGCGAAAGCAAGCAGTCGTCGATTCTCCGGAGCAGCCGGGCGAGCCTTTACATCGACTATCCATAGAAGAGATCGAATTTAACGCGGATCTGCCCGAGACGCTTTTTTATCCCAGACCCGACCGGCAAGACTCCAAATACTGATACCATTAGAGTAAGGTAGCGACCTTGGTCCACCCCTGATAGCCGGTGGTTGCCACCCGGAGCAGGCGGACCGGCTAACCCGGTCAACCCGTAACGCACCAGGGGGCCGCTGTTGATGGCGGATTTTCTGAGTTTCCGACCGTTGCCAGGACAGGGGCCATCGCTTCCGCTCTATCTCCAGAAAGATCCAAACAGTTGACAGGATGCCCGCAGAGCGGTCCCTTGCGAACGGGGGATTCCATGAAAAAAAGCATCATCTTCGGTTCAATTGCAGGTTTGGCTGTTGCCCTCTACGCGGCAGGCTACATCTATCTCTATTCCTTTGTGCCGGACCGGTCCGGCGCCGAGAAGTTGCCGGGGCTTTCGGCGGAGGTGCAGGTTTACTACGATTCCTACGGAGTTCCTCATATAGAAGCCACAAATCGGCAGGATGCGGCTCGCGCGCTGGGCTACGTTCATGCAAAGGATCGTCTTTTTCAGATGGAGATGATTCGTCGCGTGGCCCGCGGCCGACTGGCGGAAATCCTGGGCCCTGACCTGGTGGAAGTGGATAAGCTCTTTCGCACGTTGCGGTTAGATCAATTCGCGGAAGAGTATGTCAAAGAGCTGGATCTGGAGACTCCGTACGTTCAACATAGCCAGGCTTACCTGGAAGGGGTAAATGCCTACATCGATAATGGGGAAATGCCCCTGGAGTTCTCCCTTCTGGGCATTAGCCCGGAGCATTTTACACTTTCGGACTCCATTGCCATTGCGGGCTACATGGCCTATACATTTGCCTCGGCCCTGAAGCAGGAACCCTTGCTTACCTACGTCAAAGAGGAGCTGGGCGATCAGTATCTGAACGATTTGAACTATGATCTTCATCCAAACGCTAATCTGAGCAGAAGCCGTTTCGATTACAGCAACACTCAGGAGGGTGCCTGGCATGGCCCGGAAGTCCAATCCAGGACGCAGGCCGAAAATACGGCACGAATGAAAGCACTGCGCGAAATCGCTGCGCTGGCCGAACGAACGGACGTGGTACGCCAGAGTATTGCAATGTTCGAAGGCTCCAATGCCTGGGCGGTTGCTCCCTCTCGCTCTACCACGGGGCAGGCCATGCTGGCTGGCGATCCGCACATTAGCTTTTCGCAGCCGCAGGTCTGGTTTGAAGCCCATACCCGGACTCCGGACTTTGAGATCTACGGCTATTATCTGGCTGGCATTCCTGTACCATTGCTGGGGCATAACCGGGGCAAAGCCTGGAGCCTTACCATGTTCCAGAACGATGATATGGACCTCTATGCCGAATCCCTGAATCCGGAGAATCCAGGCCAGGTAATGTATCAGGGTCGGCCAGAAGATATTCAGCGCGAAGATGTTACGATCAAAGTCAAAGGCGAACCGGACGTAAAACACACTGTGCGAATTACCCGCCATGGTCCCATCATAAACGATGTTCTGGATTCCATTAAAGACAAGCCGCCCATAGCGTTGAAATGGGCTTTTCACGACAAAGAAAACAGCATACTCGAAGCTTTCTATACAATGATGGAAGCCAGCGATATGCAGGAGTTCGAAAAAGGCGTTTCCATGATCGGCGCGCCAGGACTGAATGTGATGTACGCGGATTCCGCCGGCAACATCGCCTGGTGGGCCGCCGCGCATTTACCTCGAAGAGCGCCGGGTGCCGATCCATCCTTTATGCTGGAAGGCAAAGGCGGCGAGGAATGGCAGGGCCGGATTCCCTTTGCCCAGAACCCTCAAAAGAAAAATCCGGAAAGCGGCTATTTGATCACGGCCAACGAGCAGCCAAGAGAGAACGTCGTTCCAGGCTACTATAACTTTGTCCATCGCGCTTACAAAGTGAACGATTATCTGCAATCCCAGGAGTATGTATCTCCGGATGAAATGAAAGAACTCCAGGGCGATATCAGTTTTACTTACGGTGTGGATCAGATCAAAGTCATTGATTCCATCATTGGCGCGAAGGTTCCTCAGAACCCGCAATCGCGTACTGCCTATGCCTATATGAAGCAATGGAACGGCCAGTACGATGCGGAATCCGTGGGCGCCTCCATCTTTACCGAACTTCTGTATCAGATCGCTTACGAAGCCGCCCACGATGAATTCAAGGATGAATTCTTCAAGAGCTTCATTGAAGCGCGTTTCTATTACGATGCCATTGGAACCATGCTGGCCAATCCAAATTCGCCGTACTGGGATAACCGAGATACTGAGGCCCGGGAAACCAGGGAGGAAATCCTGCTGAAGGCCTGGCAGAATACCCTGGAAGTGCTGGAAGATGAACTGGGCTCCAATCCAGGAAACTGGCTGTGGCGACGATTGCATACGGTGGAATACGTACATGCCATCGGCCGAAAGTGGCCATTCAACATGGTATTCAATCTTGGGCCCTATCCGGCCGTGGGATCCACGGAAACAGTTTTCAATCTCTACCACGGGCAGAGTTCCGGAGTGCTT
>JAGRNE010000072.1 GCA_020440915.1 Leptospiraceae bacterium
TCAGTATGCCACCCGGGCTGCGTGCAGCGTTCGCAGCCTATGCAATCCGGCGGTCTGGACTCGCGGCCGTGGTCCAGAAAATATGAAGTGAAACGCTCTTGGAATGTGCGCAGCGGAGACAGGCCGCCCCAGGATCAGGGAGGAGTCAGATCCCGAAAGCCGCCGTCCGGGGCCGCCGCCTGGCTGGATCGCTCCATGCCAGGAAAGGTACTGCGATCCCGGGCAGGAATCTCCTGGGATTGGACGGATTCGTTGCCTTCGATGGTGGTAAAATCAAAGGGCTCTACCGGAGGTTCGCCCGCCCCTGGACCGGTGCCGGTCTGGCGTGGATTGCCGCGCGGGGCAGGCATGCTCTGCTGTTGCCCGCGAAAGTACTGCTCATAGGGCATGACCAGGACACGTACATTTTCGCTCAAAGAATCCACCGCGGCATAGTCCCGTAGCTCCGGATACTTCTGTAGCAGCATGGCCATCTTTTCCAATCGATCCAGATACACTTCATTCAGGATTTGCGATGCCTGTTTCTTCGCTCTTGCCTGATCAATAATACTAATTCTTTCCAGACGGTTATTCAATAGATCTTGTCCGGCCTGAAGAGTAGCGTTGTAACGCACAGCATCTGGTACGTAAATGCGCTCTACATAGATTCGCTTGAATTCGATGCCTTCCGGCCGGAAGTAATTGTTGAGATCGCCGCGAAGGTCCTGGCGCACGTATGTATTCAGATCGTTTTCCAGACCGGCCAGGGCGGCCTCGTTGGGAGCAAGCTCTCGCATCTTCTCTGCCCAGAAGGATCGCATGCGAAGTTCCAGATAGGGCTGCAATTGGGACCAGTCGGCCACCGGAAGGCTGAGAAAAAGCACCCGGATTCGATCTGCGGAAATGGAGTACTCGTAATGAGCCTCTACCTGCACGGCAAAACTGTCATCCAATCCCAATAGCTGCCCGGCGGGAAACTGATAGATCCATGGAAAGCGAAGAAAACGAGGCTCCAGTTGAATTCTGTGCAAACGTATGCGGTTTGGGATGGCCAACGAGGGCAGAAAGGTTGTTTCGCCAGGAGAGATGACCTCTTCCTGGAGACCCTCCATGCGATCCTCAACAAGGATGGTTTCCCTATAGCCCGCGGTAACCGTGCCCGCGTAGGCCCAGGCGATGATGGATGCAAGCAGTACGCCCCAGAAAAGTGAGCGAAAAAACCGACCTGTCATTTAGACTCGGAGGATTCCTCCTCAACCTGGATCTGAATAGCCCGGGAGAGAATTATGGTTGAGATGGCATGCTTATAAACAAGGCTTTGTTTTCCATCGTTCTCAATAACAATGGTGAAGTTGTCAAAGCTGACGACGCGGCCTTTCAGGGGGACGCCATTCATGAGATAGATGGTTATCTCCATCTTCTCTTTTCTGGCGGAGTTCAGCACCATATCCTGTATATTATTTTTGTTTCCCATACAATGGACACCTGAGGCGTTTCTGCAGGAAATTATTGCCGAACGGCTCTGAGTCAATGATTAATTCCGGAACCTCCGAAAAGATTGACCGCAAAAGTCGCAAACTGCTCGGAGGTTGCAGATTCCACAAATTGCACGTAGGATCGCTTTTGAAACCAGATTCGCTGCCGACGGGCATACTGGCGATGGGCAATCCATAATCGTTCTTCCAATTCTTCTCTTCCCATATCGCCGTCCAGACAGGCCAGAGCTTCCGGGTACCCCAGTATCCGAAGTCCGGCGCATAATCCGAAATTCAGCCTGCATTGACGAGCTTCTTCCAGAAGCCCATGTTCGATCATGGCGCGGGCCCGAAACCGAAGCCTTTGCCAGAGAGCCTCTTCACCAGGAAAAAGAAACCATCCGCTGTAGTGAAACTCCCTGTCCTGTGAATTCTCCTTCTGGGCCCAGATTTCCTCCATTGTTTTTCCCGAGGAAAGCACCATCACCAGATAGCGCTCCACACGATAGGCGTCGTTAGGATGGATTTTTCCACGGGATGGCTGCTGCCCTTCCAGCACCAGACAGGAGGGATCCTCTTTGCGCAACCTGGCCAACCGCTGCTCATGGTCCATGGTGCTGACCTGACGCACAACGTCCGGCGATTGCTCCACCTCGAAGGGACCACTGGATAACATCTCCAGATAAAAGCCCGCTCCTCCAACGAGTATTGGAATCTTACCTCTTGCAATGATCTGGCGAAGGGCGACTTCGGCCATTTCGCAGTACTGCTTTGCTGTGATGGTCTGGTCAGGATCAATGATGCCAACAAGATGGTGCTGCATTCGGCGCAGCAACTCCTGGTCCGGGGCCGCAGTACCGATGGAAAGATGACGATACACCTGTCTTGAATCAAGAGAGACAATCTCGAAGCTGTGCGGATCGAGGGCTGCGATGAGATCTGTCTTTCCAGCGCCGGTGGGGCCGGCCAGCACAGGAATGGTCCTGCTCAGATGGCCCCTTCTTTCTGTAGAATATCCACTATTTTCTGGCAGCATGCTTCGATGGAATCATTCACTACGCGATAGTCGAACTGATCGGCTTCTTCGAGCTCATTGAGACCATCTTGAAGGCGCAACTGGATATCCTTTTCTGAATCCGTGCCACGATGTCTTAGCCGCTCCTCCCATTCCTGACGGTTTGGAGGCTCAAGGAAAATGGAAAGCACGCGATCTCCCATCCGATCCTTGATGTGTCGCCGCCCCTGGACATCGATAATCAGAACGGCAGATTGTCCTCCATCGACTATGTCTCGGACCGACGATTCCGGGACTCCGTACATATTTCCATGAACAATGGCATGTTCCAGGAATTCGCCCCGCTCCACCCGGCGCTCGAAGTCCTGGCGGTCCAGGAAAAGATAGTCCTGACCGTGCTTCTCTCCCTGACGGGGTGGACGGGAGGTGGCGGTGATGGCAACGGCCAGGTCTGAAGTCTGCTCCAGAAGACGCCGCACCACGGTATTCTTACCGCCGCCGGAAACGGAAGAGATGACAATTACTCTGGGTTCTTTGCTTTTCACAGGGCCTCTTCAGGTGCGTTTCTGATACAGCACCCCTTCTTCTGTTGGCCTTGTGGTGAATTGCGTGTCAAGCATCTGAAGACTTTCTGCATGACCAATGAATAGATACCCTCCGTCCACAAGCATGTCGTAGAATCGATTCACAAGCTTTTGCTGATCGTCCCGATTAAAGTAGATCATCACGTTTCGGCAAAAGATGCAATGCAATCCCCGGTGCCGGGCCTGAAACAGGTTTTCCACCTGGAAATCAATTTTCTGCCTGAGATCGTCCCGCACCTGGTAGGCATCCTGATCCTCCAGTTTTCGGAAATACCTGCGGAGGATGTTTTCTGGAACCTTTTCAATTTTTCTGCCGCTGTAGATGCCCTGCCGGGCAAATTCCACCACGCGATTGGAGATGTCTGATCCAAGCAGCTCCCATTCGAAATGACCCAGGCTCTTCATCGATTCTACAAGTTCCATGGCAAGGTTGTAGGGCTCCTCGCCGGTGGAGCAACCTGCAGACCAGAACTTCAGTTTCTGTCCGCGGAAGCTCTTGATCAATTCGGGCAGTACGTTCTTTTTCAGAGCCTCATAGTTCTGAGTGGTACGCCAGAAGTAGGACTCATTGGTAGTGACCGCCTCCAGAAAATGGACCATCTCCTTCTGGGCGGTCTGCTCATCGCTGATGTATTTGAAATAGTCGTCGTAGCTTTCCAGTTGAAGTGCACGAAGCCGTTTTCGCAGCCGATTGGAGAGCAAGGTAACCTTGTGCTCCTTCAGATGAATGTGGGCCTTTTCATGGATCAGTTTGGCGAAGCGCTGGAACTGCTCTATGCTCAGATCAGGGATCTCGGAAAAAGAAGTCATTTCTGGATTCTTCGAGTTCTGCGTCTCTCGCCGGCATTGGCTTCCGGTAAATCCAGTACCAGCGCTACTTCCGAAGGAGGAAATCGTGTGGCTCTTACGATATCCGGAGGCTCAAAACCAAGGGAGCCCAGTTCTCTAATCAGTACAGCTCTGGTCTGAGGGGTGGTGTCAAGCAGATTGATACCCGTAGATTCAAGGAACTCCTGAACTCGAGCGATCCTCCGCTCTTCGCCAGATATGCCGGCCGTCGCCGATGACCGGGATTCGCCGAGCGATTGACTGTCCTGGCCAGCAACGTTGTTCTGCTCTCTCTGGTCTGGCAGTGTGTGCTCCGGAGGGCTTTCGCCGGGCGCAGGTTCTTGCACTGTTTGCGACCTTTCCGATTGTGATTGGCCGGAATTGGCGGACTCTGGCTGCCCCTGGGAATCCAGCCTTTTTGAGTACAGATCCTTTCGCACATCGCTTTGCGGATCCATACCAGAAACATAGTAGTCCTTTCGCCCGCCTGCAAGGGCCCCCTCCTCTTCCGAAGCCAGAAAGGTATCGCTGCGACGTTCTCGCATGGACTCATTGTTCTCGCGAAATGCAGGCGCCCGGGCCATTCGATTCACTTCCCGATCAAATCGATTCTGTACGGCCTCCGGATTTCTATTTTCCTGGGATGCCCGGTCTTCCGAAGCAGAATTCATCTGGAAGCTGGATGGATTGATTCCAAGCACTCTTCCCACCAATCCACCGATTCGAGCCAGGAGGCCAGACGCACCGGTTGCAGCGCTCCCCGACCGGGACCGGAAGGGCGCTGCTGCGCTGCCGGTGGTGGCTGCGGACGCCCGGACGTTACTGGTTGCCCGAAAGGATTCTTCCTGCCCTGTGAAATGGACCACATCGTTGTCCATGGCCGAAAGAAGTCGATCCATGTGTTGCCCTTCTGCATCGGACTCCAGATTCGCTGCGTCCTGGATCTGGCCGCCATCCCGGTTCGGCTCCGAGTATAGCCCGGAAGAAAACGGATCGGTGTGCTGGCCATAGTCGTAGGCTTCGGAGTTCCTGGATGGGCCCCGGTAGGAATCACGGGATGTGGCCGCTCCGCGAGCAGGATTCTCAGCGCTGGCAGCATAGTCGGGGGCCTCTGTAGTTCTCGCTCGATTGCCAGAGACGTGGTCCGGAATCTCCGGCTCCGAAATGGGGCCGGCCTTTCGCTTCCGCTTGCTTTTCTTGAGGTTCTTTTCGAACTCTTCATTGGCCTTTTCCAGACGGCGGGCCACCTCTTCCGATTTCAGTACCAGTCGATAAAATGCTTCGGTCTTCTCATCAACACTGTTTGTAGCGGTGTTGATATACTGGATGGTCATTTGCAGATTGTCGTAGAAAGCCCGGGGAATCCGATTCTTGCGTTCCTTCTCCAGAGCCATGCGAAATCGCACGGAGAATGCGACATAAACCAGAAATGAAATCAGAAGATTTACGCTAATCAATATGGCCAATTCCATGATCTTACTCGATGATTCCTGAATTTCTGGTTTTTCGGTTTGCTCTGGCTTATTGCGCTCTTATAGCACTCTTACTGCGCCGGCTATCGATGCCGGTCTCATTTTCAAGCCGATCGCTTTCAAGCGGTCTGGTCAAAATGCCTGGATTGTACTGTCCGCGGACGTCCGCCCCAACTCATGTTCTCGTAGATTGTGCCGGCAGGATTGTCCAGTTCTCTTTTTTCTTCGCTCTGGCCGCTTCGGGAGCGCCCGGATCCCTGGTGGCGCGCATCCTCCCGGCGGACCACCGGATTCTGGCTTTCAAAGGCCGCCTGATTCTGCATCACCTGGGAAGGGCGCATAAGATTCTCTTCCCGGGCCCGCCCCATATCCTGCATCTGCCGGTACAGTGTACCGGCTAACTCTGCCGATTGGCTTTTGGCCTGCTCTGGGAGAGCATGAAAGGCCACCTGCATGTCCAGTGGGCGTAGCATTGCTTTTTTCCTGTGGCGATCCTTCTGGCCTGCCGCCTGGCGCAGAAAAACAGCACCAAATCCTTATTGCTCCTCGGAAAGCCAGGCCCCGGTTACGGTGCGCCATAACGGGGACTCATTTCTGGGATTGGCCCCTCCAAGAACGGCGAACCCGTCCTCGATTTTGAAGGTCCATCCGTCTTTTCCGCAAGAACAATTCCAGGTTTTTTTACCTTCGCCGGGAATATCTGGAGGCCGATTCCAGATCTTTCTCCAGCTTTCCAATCTTAACATAACCATTGTCGTAGGTCAAGGTCACTCCATTATATGTGTCGGATATGTTCTGTGCCGCATTTCGGATGGTAACCACAACACCGGGATGAAGCTCCCGTTCAGCATGCACTTTGCCTTCCGCTCCCAGCTCTTCCATATGTTCATCCAGACGGGCCAGCTCCTCCTTGAGCTCCTTGCTCTTTTCTTCCAGTTCTCCCACCTGCTTTTCGTTTTCTTCCAGCTTGGTTTCCTGCTCCAGGCCAAAGCCTTCCGGATCTGCTTTCTTCCTGGCCTGCAAGGTCGCCAGGGTCTTCTGGCCTTTGCGAAGCTGATCTTCGGATTCCTGTAGCATTTTCGTAAGCTCTTCATGCTGAGCCAGAATGCGAGGATCGGTGCCCACCGTAATCTCGGTGGCAGTGTAGGCCTGGGAGCCAATGGTGCGGGCCCTTACTTCCCTGGTTGCGCGTATGTTTCCGCCGACGATTTGTGCGCGCCTACCGTTGCAGATTATCTTTCCGCCCGCCTCAACATTGCTGTGAAGTATGCCTTCCTGAACAACTACATCGCCGGTCACAACAACTGTGGAGTTCTGAATGAATTTCGCATACACCGAACCGCCAGTGGATTCGATATGCGCTTCCTCACGACCCAGGATACCGGCCTGCACAACAATGTCGCCTTCCGCTTCAATGCGAGCTTTCTGCACCGAGCCGCCCACTTCCACGTTACCCGCCGCCTTCACTTCGTAATTGTCCAGGACGTTTCCTCCGATGACTACAGAACCAAGGAACATGATATTTCCGGTCTTGGGACCCACGTCTCCAACTACGCGATACACCGGTTCTACGGAAATCTTTCCGGAACTGAAAACCACCTGCCCATTAATCTCTGCAGTAAGACGCATGCGGTCTTCGGAAAGAATGGTATTTCTTCCCTGGCGCAGTTCTACGTCTTTGCCATCCCTGGCTTCAACAATGCGATTCAGTAGCGTTCGTCCGGCCACACCCTGCTGTGCGGGCATCTTTTCGGCAAGAATCTGGCCAACCACCACGTTCTCCACAAGGTGCATTTGCTTGAAGTCTACCTTTCCCGCCTCATCTTCTTCGAGCTGGAAATCCTTCTTAATGTTCACTTTGTAGTCTATGTAGGCATCCTTTCCATGCTTCGGAGGTTGCCCCTGGGCAGCCAGGATGTCCTGCATGTACATCTCTTCGTCCAGAGCTTTCTTGATTTCGTCTTCCCTGAAGCCAATGACGACGCCATGGCTCTTTAGCGCGTTGACCACATCCTGTACTTCCAGATCGCGACCCCCGGGTTTGGGAGGAGTGATCTTTACGAATGCCTTCATCTCATCCGGAGTGATTTCCACCTTGCATGTGGAATCCGCTTCCGGCCTTGCAATATAGTTTCCAATCTTAATTGGTTCGCCGTGTTGATCCTTTAGAGCTCGCTGTACGCTTTTTTGATCAAAGCTCATGATGCCCCGCTTTTCGATGCGCATCATAGCCTCTTCTTCGCCGACGGAGCGACCTTCGCCCAGAGGAGGGAAAACGATAATATAAATACCGGAACGATAAACCTTTACCAGAACGCGGCCATCTCTGTGCTTTGGAGTGACGAACTGATCCAGTTCTTCGCTGAGCAGTCGATCCCCGACTCCCAGCTTCATGGAGAATTCTTCCAGGTCGGCGAACTGATGCTGGGGCGCCAGAACGCTTACAAGGATGCGAAAGGGCCTTGGATTCAAAAAGGCCTGCTTCCCTCTTTCCAGGATTTCATAGTCCAGCATCGAAAGATCCTTTCCTAGATGGCTGGCTGCCCGATTCAAACAGGAAGCAATGCTGAGGCCCACGACCTCAACTCTGTCTTTTACTATATCCGGAATGTCCTCTTCCGAACCAAGGAGTGCGGCCTTCAGGCGATCCATTACTGAAAAAATGACATCCGCCGCTGCCCTGGCAAGCAAGATTCCCGGAATCTAAAGACTGGCCGGGTCCGGCAGCTTCCCATCAGGTTCGGGGTCGGTAAACCAGAGGCAACGGCACTTCGCCGTTTCGAACTCCATGGCGGAGCTGATGGGGCTCCACATCCTTCTGTTGCAGTAGTTCTTCGAACTTGTGCCGATTGGTTTTTACATCTTCGGTGAGGGGAATCAGGAATCGGCCCACGGTATGGGCGGTTACCGGATCATAGTGGATGGTAAAGGAGCGCGAATCCAGCCCTACCTGGCGTAACAGGATTTCGATCATGGCAATACCCATGCCGGCTCCTTCAATATGATCGCTGAACTCCATGTAGTAGTCGTAGAGATTATCGATGGCCGCGCTGCTGGCAAATTTCTCTCGAATCCGGGCTTCTTCCGATGGGTATAGAGGAAAGCGATTCTCCACGGAGAATACGATTGCCTCCGCTTCCGGTTGGATCACAATCCTGGTATAGATGTTTTCTGCCTTGAGCCGGCTCTGGTATTCTGCAATGCGACTCTCTACCAGGCTTTCCCGGAAATAGCGCATTCCTTCTTCGTACTGCTCTGGATTGGTGGGATCCAGGTTAAGGTCATGAAATACAATTCGTTTCAGGTTGGCTTTGGCCGCATTCTGCAGCAGTTCTCGGATCGCTGCATGCACCGGCCCAACAAGGTCGTCTTTCCCAAAATGGGTCAGTACTTCCTGGATGGCGGTTTCCAGATCCCTCTCTCCCTTCTCTTTGAGATGAAAGGTAATGAGGACAATTCGTTTTTGCGACCGAACCGCCTGCCTGATCCTTTCGGCCACGCCCTCCATTGAACCGAACAGATCATCTGGCCAATTTTTTTTCTACTCTTTTCTTTTCGAAAATGAAGTAAACAGGTAATGCTTTCGTATTTTTAACCAGAATGAGGTAGCCGCGGATCGGGATCAGAACTTGCGCCCTTTCATGGCGCCAGGACGAGGGCGGACCCGAACTACGAAACTCGACCGACGCGGTCTTCAATCGCCTGGCGAACCAGGTCTTCCCGGGCGGGTAGTCTTATCGGCTGATTGCCAGAACGAGCCTTTACATCATGGAGTGTGCCGTCGTGGTAGCCAGTCTTAAATTCGGAGAACTTCAGGCCATGCGCTGTGGAAATGACCACCACGCTTTCTCCTGATTGAATGGTTCCATTGGAAACAAGCTTTTCGGTGCAGGCCAGAGCCACTCCAGTATGGGGATCGTTGAACAGACCATGAAGATCTGCCCGGGCCGCGGCATTGGCCAGCTCATCCTCGGTGGCCTGCTCTACTACTCCCTGAAAGTCCTTCAGAGCTCGAACGGCTCGCGGATAGCTTACCGGATTTCCGATCTGGATGGCGCTGGCCAGGGTTTTTTCTGCCTGGACCCTCTGCAGTTCGCCCAGCCCTTTTTGAAAGCTAAGGTACAGCGGATTGGCGCGGGCAGACTGGGCGACGCATATCTTGGGCACCCGGTCTATCATGCCGTTCTCTTTGAGCAGACGAATACCCTGGGCCAGAGCGCTTACGTTGCCAAGGTTGCCTCCAGGAATCACGATCCAGTCCGGAAGTTTCCACCCTCTTTGCTGAGCAAGCTCCACGCTAATTGTCTTTTGCCCTTCGATGCGCAAAGGGTTCATGGAGTTCGCCAGATAGATGGATTCATCTGTGGTAACAGACCGCACAATGTCCATGCAGCCGTCGAAGTCCGTTTCCAGACTGATAACAATTGCCCCGCTGGAAAGCGGCTGCACAAGCTGTGCAGTGCTAATCTTCCCTTCTGGAAGAAAAACGATAACGGGAATGCCAGCCGCTGAAGCGTAGGCAGCAAGAGCTGCGCTGGTATCGCCGGTAGAGGCGCAGGCCACGGCGCGAATGGGAATTCCCCTGGCCCGTAGAGATACTACATGGCTTACAAGCACAGTCATTCCGAGGTCCTTGAAAGAGCCAGTGTGCGAAACACCGCACTGCTTGACCTCCAGAGATGCCAGACCGTACTCTCTCGCCAACCGGGGCACCGGTATCAGTGGAGTGGCTCCTTCTCCCAGAGAAACAACATGCTCCACATCGATTTCCGGAAGTACCCATTCCTTCTTTCCCCATACGCCGGAGCTGTACGGAAATCCGGGATAGCGAAACCTGTCTGAAAAGGTATCCTTCCACTTCCCGGCTGGAATCTGCTTCAGTGCCTGGAAGTCATGTACAACATCAATCAGTCCATCGCATTTCCGGCAGCGATACAGTACCTGATACAAATCGTAAGTCTCTCCGCACTCGATACATTGCAATTGGGCGCGAAAAGGTGTGTTGGCTTTCAGCTGTTCCATGTATGGGGACAGAAATTCAACAATGTCACGAAGCGGAAGCCTTTTCCTCTTCGACCTTCAGTCGGCTGAAGGAGAAGACTCCTTTCTTGCTTCTGGATTTAGGATCCAGTCCGGGAAATACGCGCTTCAGTTCCAGCATGAATTTCATCTTTTCTTCTCCCATTCGATTCATTACGAAACGAGTGCTGAGCTCAAACTCAATGTACTGGATGGGCCGACCGTCGCGGACCATAGCCGCTATGCGAAAGCTGGCTGGATGCCCGATAAGCTCCCTGCTCTCAAAATGCTCCCGGCTACGTAGCATTTCAAGATGACGGGCATGAGGCGGCCGAAAAAAGACCGGACCGCCGGAATCCACGGTGATCTGGTATTCCTCCAGGTCCCTTTCCTTTTCAAAGTAGAGCTGCAAATGGTCTTCTTTAATACCCACAAGTCTGGTAGCGATGGTGCCATCGAGCTGCCCCACAGAAACCGACTTTCGGCGCTCCTTTTGGTCAATGATGATGTCATGGATATACCCTTCTTTGGGTGGCGGAGCGTTGCGATCCTGCATGGTATGCAGAACCGGGGCCATTATGAATCTGAAGAAAGCATATAGCAGAAACAGTGCGCTGACCACCGCCAGCGCCCACAGGATAAGATCCATGAAAAAGGGAATTACAATGGCAGGAGCCATATCAGGACTTCTGGTCTTGCAGAAACTCCATGGCTTTTTTTCTGGCTTCTTCAGGAGTCAGGTTGGGATCCTTTTTGATTCTCCATTCGTAGCGCACCTTGAATTCCCGGGGCTGTACGATCCCCGCTTTGAAGCCAAATTCATAACGCATCAGGTCATCGCGAAACATGATACTGGCCTGCCAGGCCCGGGGTGGCTTTCCGCCTTCGTAATCCACGTTTTCGATCATACCTGTCTGGGGGTTGAGCTTCACCCTTAGCAGACCCTGGTGAGTGAAGTTCATGAAATCCCATTTTTCATCGTATTCGCGAAAGAGTTTATGGTTCTCTCGGCGGGCCACCGGAGACGGCTTAAGATAAATGTAATCCTCTGCGGCCACCTGCTTAACCACGTACTCTTCTTCCGTAATGAGAATCCGGAAAACCTCATCTTCGGCTGGTTTGGTCTGGAAGAAGGGATCGCCTTCCAGGGCGGACGGACCGGTTGTATCCCGACTCTCAAAAAGCTGACAGGACGACCCGAGGAAGGGAACTACAAAGGATAGAAGGATGAACCAGGCAATTCTTTTCATCTATGAACTCTCGTTAAACTTACCCCGGGCGCCTTTCTTTCTTCGGCGGATTGCTACAGCAAAGGCCAAACGAATACGGAATGCTCCGGAGCAATACCGGACCACTGCGCCCGGTTTCACCATGTTTGTAGACGATGATGGTGGAGTCAAGGATCGAGATAGGCCAGCATTTTTTCCGCTTCGTCCGCCTCTTCGGGAGCTGTAACAGACTGAAAGGAGTACTGAACATCTACCGGCGATCGCGCCAGCAGGTTCAGCCGTTTGAACTCTGCCTGGATCTTACGAACAAAGATTTCCGCCTCCTGCCGGTTTCGCCCCGGTAGAATCAGAGCAAATCGGCCCTGGCCCACCCGGGCCAGAAAATCTGAATCAAAAAGCAGTCCGCTGAGGGACCGCGACAGATCCTGCAGAAAGCCGGTCACCGAATCTGGCTCGTTCAAGGAAAGCAATCGCTTTAGATTCTTCACCCGCACTTCCACCAGGGAAACCGGAGTCTGGAACTGCGCGGCGCGATTGAGCTCTTTTTTTAGTCTTTCCACCACCGGGCTGAACGGATCCCGGAACAGAGTCTCCCGTTCGCCCAGAATGATGGAATTGGCCAGAATTGGCGCAAAGAATTCGGAAGTGGCAAGAACCAGTTCCCGGTCAAATTCGCTCCAGGGCCGGGAGGTTCGATGAATTGTAATGAATCCCACCAGCCAGTTCAAATTGATAAGCGGGATGATCCAATAATTCTGCATCAATGCAAGATCATCATTGGAGTAGCAGCTAGTGATCTCCTGATTTTCCCTGAATGAGGCAAAATCGTAAAGCCTGGTAAGGTTCGAGATGGTGCCAATTAATTCCGAGCCCACCGGCAGTCTGAATCTTTCCAGAGATTCCGGACTAATTTCATTTCCTGCGAAGATCCTGTATTCCTGTTGCTGGACGTTTAATAGAACGAGAGAAGCGCTCTGAACTCCGAAGTCCTCCTTTAGATGGGAAAGCAGAACGTCGTACACATCATCCAGGTTCTTGACCTGGCTGGCCTCATGGCTGGCATTGAGTATTCGCTCGTACAGGGTAACCCGGGCTTCATTGCGTTCTGCCTGCTCTTCGCGTTTAACCCTCTGGCGGATCCTTTGCAGAGCGCCGGAAGACATTTCCCCCAGAAGCTTCAAATACTCCAGGTCATCCAGGCTGTAATCCACGCCTTCCATGTTGGCTCCCAGGAAGATTAGTCCTTCCATCCTGCCCTGCTGGCCGATGGGGGCCAGCACCTGCACACTGCCTTTTTCCAGTATAGACTTTTCCACATCGGAAATAGTGCTGGTGGGTTTCTGAAATTCCTGGGCATAATGAATTTCCGGGGACTTCGCCAGCGTATCATAGATCTCCTGACCGGGCTGAAGAACCCAGGCCTCCGGCGGACTAATACCCAGGGAAGCCACAGGATAGAAGGGTTTGTCTTTGCCTGATTCCTGCGGGGCAAAGATGAGAACCTTACCTGCGGCCAGCTGGCCAAGCAAGGCGTACGCCAGGCTGTCCCAGAACTCCTCTAATTCCTGAACATCCTGCAGTTCTCGCAGTAGATCGAAGAGCGCCATGTAATGGTCGATTTTTCTCTGCGAAGCAATGTGCGCCTCCGCAGGTAGAGTGGTCATGGGATGGATATCTTCGTAAAGGAAGCTCTGCTCCTGAGTGGCCCGGTCGTCCTCGGCACGAAGGGATTTCGCTTCCTGCTCCGCCTGTTCCAGGGCTTCCTCCTCCCAGCGGGAGAAGGGATCGGCCTCTTCTTCTTCGCCTGCCTGCTTGCCGGGGCGGGCCGGATCGTCCCCTTCGTCGGGCAACCTGTATTCCAGGTCCAGATCCGGAAATTCCTCTTCCAGGTCTGCTTCACTGTTTCTCTCGGCAGCCTTGAGATCCTGATCGGAAACCGCTTCTGCGAAGTCTTCCGCACCAACGTCGGTTTCCGCGGCTTCCGCTTCTAAAGACCGGGCCGCCGTCGTATCGTCCTCTCCGTACCCGTCGGACATGAAAGAAGAATCATCCTGGACTTCCTCTTCTTCCTGGAAATGGG
>JAGRNE010000073.1 GCA_020440915.1 Leptospiraceae bacterium
TGTAGCGCGTACCAGTTCCTACGGCCGGTCGCTGGCTGGAATGCGAATCACGGCTGGATTCCGGTTTTGGAGGCTCGCCGTCATTTTCTACGGCGATAAACACTTCATCTTTGAACTTTCGCACGTTGATGGTAAAACTCCCTTCTTTGCGCGTGCGAAATCCGTGGGTTATGCCATTTTCGACAATGGTGAGCAGTATGAGCGGCGGAATCTCCGTATCCAGGGTGCCCAGCACTTCCAGGGTAATGTCTTTCTCCATTCGAAGACTCATCACTTCCACATGATTGCGGCAGAGCTGAATTTCCGTCTCCAATGGACAGAGCGTCTGTTCGGAAAGCTCGATGGTGCTTCGCATCTCTTCTACCAGAGCCAGAAGGAGTTTTTCGGCCCGGTTTGGATCCTCATGCACCAGTTCCACTGCTGAATTCAGAGAGTTCGCCAGAAAGTGCGGATGTATGTTCTTCTTCAGCATTTCCAGGTTCAATCGAGTTGTATGGGATAGTAGTTTTTCGCTGCGATTCGTGGCCTGCACAAGTTGGTCGCCCAGCAGCAGGATGAGCCCCAGCACCAGAAAGGCCAGACTGTAGCTGGAGATTCGCATGGAATGTAGAATGCTCAAAGAAACAAGAATGTCGTGGATGGCGCTTACCAGAAGCAGAAGAACGGCCAGCGTCATTAAGCGGGCATAAGGAAAAGGCCGCAATAGCTGGCGATAAGCCAGGTAAGCCAGATACGGGCTCACCGCAAGAAAACCGATTTGCCAGATCCAGCCGCAGATTCGCACGATCTGGATTTCCGAGGGCAGAGATACCAGACTGAGAACGGCAGCTACAAGAATGGTCAGGCGGGCCACTTTTTCTCCCTGGCCCTGGCCAAATCGCGAAAGAAACAGAAGAAATAGCGGAACAATGAAAAAGAGCAGGGTGTATTCCAGCTTGCGATGCCAGAGCACGGCATCGCCGAAAAGAAGATCCCGACTGAAGGTTTCGGCCACAAACCAGTAGGCGGAAACCACAAGCAAGAACCCCGAAAAAGGAAGGTGATAGCGCTCCTTTCTCCGACGCAGTCCCAGCCACAGATGCTGCACCGCAGCCATCAGGTAAAAGGCAAGAAAGGAGAAGGCCACAATTTCGCGCAGAGTTCTTTGTTGCCAGATGGCTTCCGCAGGCCCAAAGCGAATGGGATCCATGACCTGAATGGGATAATAGTCCCCATAGTTACACAGATGAATGCGAATCGAATTGGCCCCTTTTTGCATGGCGGACGCTGGAATCGTCAAGAGCTGCGGTCGGAAAGCCCCGGGTTTGTAGGGCTGCAAATGGCCTCTGCCTCCAATTAGAGTATCGTTGATGTAGATTCTGGAAACATCGGATAGTCGACCGGCATCCAGAGCATAGGAAACTGACTCCGGATCCTGCTTTGCCGTTAGTCTTGCATGGAGTTGAACGCAGACCTGTTGTCCTTTCAGGTTCAGGGCCGAGGAAATGTTATTGGGTATGACCAGCGTTCGATCATCGCTCTTGCTATCGACTCCTTCGCTGTAACTGGAATCCGACGGCGGAGCGGATGGCCATGCTTCGGTTTGGCTGGAGTCGGAGGGCGTTTCGGATGAGTTCCGCTTTTCCTTTGTTCCGGACGGAGCTATCATGCTCAGATTTCCGATTTCGATTTTCTGGATGCTCGTGATATCGGCGCTGCACTGGATGCCGACCAGGCTTGAGAGTATAACGAATAACATGCGGCAGACTTTGCCCGACCGCCAGACATTTCGCGGCCGCCGTCGCCTGGGCCTGCTTTCCTTTGACCAGGACCAGCAGGCCTCTCTGACAGATCGCCAGATTCTGTTCTGCAGAAAAAAATTCAACCGTTCATCCCTGGAATCAACCTTTCATCCCGGCAAGCTTGCAACCTCGCCCAGGTCATGCAATTATTCGAGCATAAACAAAAAGACGAGAGACCGCCGAATCGGTCAAGCCTCCCCGAAACGTATCCATAGGACCATGCTCTTCGGAGAAACGGGGGATGGATGCAAAGGCAAAGGACGAAGCGGCGGTTACCGGGAAAACCGGGAGAATTTCATGCGAGGTAAAAAAATGAAAAAGACCATTCTGGGCCTGGCCCTGCTGGCCTTTGGAGCGTATTGTACGCCCGGGGCAAACGACAATTCCGAAGACTTAAACGCCCTTCTGATGACGGCTCATGCAGCCAGTCAAAATCAAATTCAGGGAACAGGAACTTACAACGGCGTTGCAGTAACCTACGATGCAGCCACCAGCGGCGATGACTTTCAGGCCACTGTTAAGATCGATGGCCAGACCTTTACAGCCAGTCTGGGAGCCGATGGCTCCATCCAGCTGGACGGCGGTGGAGCCGTTCTGACTGCTTCCCAGAAAGCGGCCCTGAAATCGCTTTCTGAAGAATTCGCTTCGCATCTAGAAGCTACCGGGAATACCAGCGGCAATCGCGTTCAGACCGCTTTTCTGGCTGTCATTTCTTACTGGTCCGAAGCGCCGGAAGGATACGTATACGGTGCTCGCTCAATTGAAGGTAGCGGCGCAGGCGGCTATTATGCTGCTTCCAGAAACGAAGGAGTCACCTGCATTCGCAAAAACACCTATGTGACTGCTGAGTACGACGATTCCCGAGGATCCCACAACGAATCTGTTCGGGTCGGCTCCAAACCTCGTTCGGGGTACGGTTGCATGGGACGCTGTGGCGGAGATTGCGGCCAGTGGTGGATTCCTTCGGCATGGACCAAGGACTGCATGGACCATGATCAGTGCAGCCATAAGAACTACAGCTCCGGCGGATCCAGCGACCCTAACTGTGGCGATGAATTTGACGAAGCCGCCGATGACTGGCTGCAGGGCGTCTGGAAAGGCTGC
The DNA here is from genome assembly GCA_020440915.1 of Leptospiraceae bacterium. Classification (GTDB taxonomy): domain Bacteria; phylum Spirochaetota; class Leptospiria; order Leptospirales; family Leptonemataceae; genus UBA3465. Next base: position 2,886 of record JAGRNE010000073.1, read on the forward strand.
CGCGGCTAAACACAAGTTTCAGTTTATAACACTTACTCCTATGGGTGGCCGCTTCGCAGATCCTCACGTACCGATCTGCTTAGCGGCAGCCTTTTTTTGCTTCGAAGTTCTGCCAGAAAAGTATTGTTGGAAGCGCTCAAAATGTGGACGATGTCTGCCTCTCGCACAATGCAGGATTTGTGAATCCTAAGAAACATCGAACCCAGCTCCCTTTCCATCTGTGCCAGCGACTTGCGAATTCGGAATTGTCGATTGTCGTAAGTTTCCAGAACGCAGTAGTTGCCATCGCTTCGCACGAATTCGATATTATCGATGTCCACAATCGCCGTGCCATCATCCACGGGCAGCGAGATGCTCTTTCGTTGCACTCCTCGACTGGATCCGGCATTTCGCAATCGCTCCAGCGCCTTCTTGAATCGCTCCGGATTTACGGGCTTGGTAACGAAGTCCACCACCTCATGGTCAAAGGCCTGCAGGGCGCCCTCTGGATGACCGCTCACGATGATGGTATGAAAGCTGCCCCGCGCCGCACTCTGGAGTAAATCAAAGCCGCTGTTTTCGGCGATTTCCAGGTCAAGGAATACCAGATCTACAGGATGCTCCTGAAGATAGTAGATGGCAGGTTCCACGCCATGCAGAATCTTAAGCGATTCCACTGGCTCCTGGAAATGTTCCTGAATCAATCGCTGCACCCGGCGAGCGGCCGGCGGTTCATCGTCTACGATCAAAATATGCATGTTGGCTTCTCATTATGGAGTACGGCCATCTGGCGGTCAATGTCAATGCAACTCAGCGGCGGTTCAAAGTCTGAGTGGCCAGAGGATGTCGCTGTGCCGGATCCAGCCGCGCATCATTTTTCGTTGAGAGCCAGAAGCCCCGGCATGCACTGACTGCATGGCGTCCCGCAAACGGAATAATGGATCAAAGCACATGCGGACGCGGCGGTCCAGGCCGCCCGAGCCTTCCGCATCGCCCGAACAGCCCCTGGCCTTCGAATTGTCTCCATTGCTCTTTCCCAGTCCGGAGCAGTTTCAGAGAAAAGGTTCCCGGTGGGCGGCGCAGTTGTTGCGGTTTCGACGCTTGCTCATTCGGCAGCAGATTCAGAAGCTGGGAATGGACACTGCGCTAATAGACTATGAAGGGCAGGCCATTCGACTCTATACCGGGGGCAGCGGGCAGCGAGATCTGGTGCTGCTCCATGGATTTCTGGACACCTCCCATGTGTTTCGCAGAGTTTTGCCCGGCCTTCTGCAACGCTTTCGCATCTTCCTTCTGGATCTGCCAGGCCATGGAGATAGCAGGATGCCCTTTATTCGGAGCCTCTGGCATCTGCCCGATATTTCCTCCACTGTGTTTCGCTTTCTCTATCACAGACTTGCACTCCGGCAACCTACGCTATTGAGTCATAGTATGGGAGGTCTTGTTGGTCTCCATGCCAGCATCTTTGCGAAGAAGTATCATGAAGTAGATCTCTTTGATCGTTTGCACATGATCGCTCCGGGCGCTCTGCTGCTTTCGCCGGAAGAGAGAGAATTGCTCCGCCGCCGATTTTTCCCTGGAAGCAAGGAGGAGGTTCGAGAGCTTTTTAGCCATCTTTTCTATTCCCAGGTCCCTGAACTGCCAGACTGGGCTCTTTCGGGCCTTCTCTATGAATGGTCGGCACCAGGCTTTCAGTACCTGGCGGCCAATACGCTGGAAAGGGAAGACGAGGTTTTCTTTCGTCCTTCAGCATTGAAAACCATGCGAAGCCCGGTGGATCTTTACTGGGGGGAAGAGGATGCCATTACCCCTCTTTCGCTGGGCAAAACCCTGAGAAAAGCTCTTCCTTCAGCCTCGCTGCATACTTTTGAAAAAGCGGGCCACGGATTGCTTCAGGAAAAGCCCCGGGACTTTCTGGATACCTTTCTCAATATCAGGCATTGAGTTCGTTGTGAAGAAGGTAGTTGCGTACGTAATCGGATATGGATTCTTCCAGGCTTCCAATATGATCCTCGAAGCCCGCTTCCCGGAGCCGCTGGATGGGCGCGCAGGTGAAATACTGGTATTTTGGGCGCATCTCTTCTGGCATATCCACAAACTCAATGTTCGGCTTTCGTTCCATGGCCTGGAAGATTCCTCCTGCAAGATCCATCCAGGTGTTGGCCATGCCGCTACCTACATTGAATAACCCGCTGGTCTCCGGCTGGTCCAGAAGAAAGAAAACAGTTATTCGTGCCGCATCTTTGACATATAAGAAATCCCTTTTCTGCTCACCATGACCGTAATCGTCGCGATAGCTCTTGAAGAGACCGATTTTTCCTGTATCTCGAATCTGCCGAAATCCTTTGAGCACAACGGATTGCATGTATCCTTTATGGTACTCATTGGGGCCGTACACGTTGAAGTACTTGAGGCCCGCAAAGAGAGGTTTGAAACCGCCATTGGATCTTAGCCATTGATCGAAGATCTGCTTGGAATACCCGTATGGATTTAGAGGTCGCAAAGAGTCGATAGTTGCAATGTTATCGTCGAAACCATGTTCGCCGTCGCCGTAAGTAGCGGCGCTGGAAGCATAGACCATGCGAAGATTTCTCTTCTTACAGAATTGGGCCAGGTCTACGGAGTATCGGTAATTGTTGTCCATCAAATACGAAGCATCGTATTCAGTGGTGGAGCTACAGGCGCCCAGATGAATCACCCCGCTCAAACCTTCCAGAAGCTCCGCTTCGCTAACCGAAAGATTCGTTCCGGAAAGGATACTTCGAAGCAGTACTCGAAAGGCATCCTTTTCCAGGTAATGGCGAAACTTCAAGCTTCTGAGGTTTTTCCATTTTTCGCTGTTTCCAAGATGGTCCACCAGAATAAGATTTTCATAACCCCGATGATTCAGCTCCCTCGCGACAGCGCTTCCAATCAATCCGGCGGCCCCGGTTACCAGTATCTTCTTCTCTTGCATGCGTATCTCTCAGCCAGACAATAGCTGAAGGAAGGATCAGGACGCAAGCCATTCCCTTCTGTATGTATTGGCCTGGAAAATGCTCCGGGTCCTTCCGGGCTACCATCCGAGACGACCCGGACACCTCCCTCCAGTCTTGTGGCATGATCGAAACGGCGGTCATGAGCCGGTCACCTGGCCAGTCTGGCATCAAAGGGCATCGCCCTGCCAGCCGGAACGGCCGGCCCATACTGCATTTCCCAGGGTCGTCGCATGATTTCCCGTTTAAGGGGCCCAGAAACCTTCTGCAAATAAGCCAAAATCCTGCCGATAGTTGGAAAAACTGGCTTCTTTACATGGCAAATCAGGCAAAAGTAATTTCGGTCATCAACTACAAAGGCGGTGTAGGCAAGACCACCATCTCCCTTCAGCTGGGTCTGGGGCTGAACCAGATCAAAGGTAGCAAAGTCCTTCTGGTGGATCTGGACCCCCAATGCAGCCTTTCCGTATCCACCGTGGAAGAGCACTTCTGGATCGACTGGATCGAAAAGCGAGGAAGCATCCGATCTGTGGTGCAAACCTTCTACGAAGAGCAGCCCCCGCGAATTGAGCCGGACTGGATTATCGAACAGGCTCTGAACCGTACCTGGGAAAATATGCCGGGCGAAGTGCAGGGGCTGGATCTGCTGCCTTCGCATCTGGATCTACCGGATTACGAAATGAAGCTGGTAGCTAAAAAGCCAAAATGGGCCCGGACCATGGAGGAATTCAACAAAGAGCGGTACCTTCTGCTGCAGAAAGCTCTGGAGCCGCTGAAGTCACATTACGATTATATTATTTTCGACTGCCCGCCCAACATCTATCTGATCTCCAGAAATGCCATTGTGGCCAGCGATTACTATCTGGTGCCAACGATACCGGATTTTATTTCCTGCTACGGAATTCCTTTTATTCTGGAGCATATCAAGAATATGCAGGAAGATGTGCGCGAAAAGGGAGCGGAAGCCAGCGCCAAACTTCTGGGAATCATTCGCAATCGTGTGCGCTTTTTTGGCGGACACATGGCCCATGAACATCATGAACAAAGCGAGCTACTAAAAGAGCGATACGGCGACGCACTTATGGATGATTGCATCAACGATCGTATGGGTGTGGCTGAGCTCCTGGGTTCTCGTAAGAACATCTTCAAGGATGAAACAAAGAAGAACGAAGAGGTTCGCAGGGAATTCACGGAGCTTGTGGAATCCGTGATCAAAAGAATGGATTGAAGGGGACTATCAGTGAATTAGAATATGTCCCAGCATGCCAAGCAGAAATCCCAGCACAGCTCCAAGGGTAGGGCTCCAGTGCCTTTCCATTCTCGACTGAGGCGCAATGTCTTGAAAGATCAAGTATAGAATCCCACCGGATGCGAAGACCATAATGGTAGCGGTAACCAGCGGCAAATCCTGAAGGAAAAGATGACCGGTAATGGCGGCGGCGGGCCCGAGCAAACTGATGGCTGCCAGAAGTCCAAGCACGGTCCAGGGACGCGCACCGGACAGAACCATTTCGCGGTAGGCATTGAATCCCTCCGGAAGATTCTGTAGCGCGATAAAAGCAGCCAGAAGCAGTCCCAGGCTGTGGTCATGGCCGAACACGGCTCCTAGAGAAAGAGCCTCCGGAAGAAAGTCCATGAGCATGGCCAGAAACTGAGCCCGGGGGCCCCCTTTGCGGCTCTGGTAGGCATCGATTACACTGAATAGCGCTCCGCCGGCCACAAAACAAATCGATAATACCCAGGGCGAAAGCAGTTCCATGCTGCGCGGAAGCAGTGCAAAACATACAGCGGCTAGCAGTATACCCCCGCCGAAAGCCACCACACCATGAATAATTCGATCTTTGGTCTCCGACTCGGCTGAGGTTTCATGGCGCGCAAAGAGTCCGCCAAAGAAGGCGGCAATGCCGCTCCCCCAGGAAAATAGAAGCAGGCTTGTAATGAGACTCACGCTTCATTAGGATTCGGCCGGACGCTGGGAGCAAGAAGATTCGATAAGGCGATATAGACCAGATACCTTTCGTCCGGCGAAGGATCGCATCTTCGCCCGTAGATCCTTTCAATAAACCATTGGCCGATTTGGAAGATGTCCTTCTGCCTGTTCCAATGGATGGGCCATCCGGTCCTCTAATTTGTGGCGCAATCCAGACAGGTCTGCGCATCCAGCAGGTAAAGAATTCTTGCGGCCGGCACCTCGTCCCGGCAGACGCTGCATTGCTGAAAATCGGGGGAATCAAGCTGATCCAGTCTTTGCTTTATGCGTTGCAGCCGATTTCGCGCAGCGTTAAGATTGGCTTCGGCAACGCTTTTGTTCTGAATTGCATCCATCCGAGTTAAGCGCCCCAGAGAAACGTCCGGCGCGATAGGCTGCGTATCGTTTTCCAGGCTTGCAATGGTGAGTTCCAGCCGGGCGATTTCCTCGGCGGCTCTATGCCTGAACTCTTCTTTCTCCTCCGGACTCATTCAGGAAGATTGATTCGGTGCCCCGAAGGTGGCAACGATATTCTGTTCGGGTCTGCTCCGTGTTACAGGATGCTTTTCCGGAACTCCGGCGGGGCCCGGAAATCTCCCGGACCAGGCGCTTTCTGCTTCAGGGCCGGTTCGGCTTTTCTACCACTTCAAGCATGATCTCATTTCTGCGAAGGAACCACAGCGTCCGGGGAGGATCGTAGCGCGACCAGAGTGGAGGGCCCTTCGCTTCCAGGCCGGCTTCTGCAAGACTGTCCTGGAGGGCGGCCAGGTTTTCTTCGTAGGACTCTCTGGACCAGCTGCCTGTGTACTGGCGCACCGCCATCAGTCGGGCCGGCTCTTCCTTCAGAGTAATCCGATCATCCAGAGGCTCCGGGAGGGTGGACATGGTATAGCTGTCTGGCATGACGAATTGCACGGTATAGGTATCTTCGCCGGTTTGCTTCTGGTTCACCGGGGTCGTCATTTCAATCTGTTCCCCTCTCGCTTCCTCTAACCCGGACTCCGATTTTTGATTCACTGGCGCTGTCATGGCAATCTTTGCCGCTTTACGATTGTTTCCATCGATGTATCGGAAAAGAGGGCGAAAGGCCTGGTTGCCCGCTTCTTCAAAATCTGACTGAACGCTGACTTGAGCCACGAGATATGAAGGATACTTGCGCAATTCGAAACCTTTCGTCTGTTTCTGAACGCTGTAAGCTGGTTCTTTCACCTCGGTGAAAAGCGAGCAAGCCGGCAGTAGAAGAAAGAGGCCGGCGAAAGCGAAAGGAGCGGTGATATGGGATTGCATGCAATACTCAAAGCAGCCGGAAGAGAAATGGCAATGTCTAAACAGGACTCATAACATTTGACAAATTCGCCGGAAAAAAGGTCATTTCGGTCCTGGGCCTGTGCGGATGGCGGACTGAGATGTGAATCCGGGTTGGCGCAAAGCCCCAGGCGCGCAAGGCTAAACCCGGACAGGTTTCATCTTACTGGAGCAGTGCTGGCAGCGAGTGGCATCCGGATGCACGCTTTGTTTGCATTCCGGGCACTGAAATATCGCAGCTGGAGGCTCTTCCTGTTTTCGCATAGCGTTCATTGAGCGGACTACAAAGAAAAGTACCAGTGACGTAATCAAAAAGCTGATGATTGAATTTATAAACAGGCCATAGTTCAGGGTGACAGCCCCCGCCTGCTGCGCCAATTCCAGGGTTGCATAGGGGCCGGCCAATTCGCCAGATTTGAGGACTACAAAGAGATCTTTGAAGTCCACTCCGCCCAGGAGCAGGCCCAGCGGAGGCATCATTACATCGCCTACCAGGCTCTTCACAACCGTGGCAAAGGCAGCGCCGATCATTATGCCAATGGCCATTTCCACAGCATTGCCTTTTATGGCAAATTGTCTGAATTCGCTGAGTATCTTTCGCATGTTTCCTCTCCCGCTCCGCTGAATAGTCAGGCCCCTGAGTGTTGCTTCACCCGAATTCTGGCAGCTACCGTGGCTGGCAATCCCATATCGCCAGGGCAACTGCCGGGCATGGGCAGTTTATCCATTGGAATGATTGGCAACGCCGCCTGGCCCTGGTTTCTTGACTCAGTGATTCGACTATTCAAGTACCTCCGTTCCTATTCCGGACGTCTTACCTTTGCCATCAGTTCAAGCGTATCCAACAAGATTCTGGATCTCATGCCTCCTCTGCTTGTGGGCTGGGTAATTGACTCTCTTCAGGGAAATCCTCCGGACTGGATCCCTCCTGGCGATCCCTTCGAACGAGCTTCCTTTCTGGCTATCCTGGCAGTACTCATCTTCTTTTTTGAGAGCCTCTTTCAGTGGATGTATCAGTACGGCTTTTTGACCCTTGCCCAGAATCTCCAGCACTCCCTTCGCATCGACGCCTATAACAGACTTCAGCGAAGAGAGATTGCCTTTTTTGAAAACCATCGTGTGGGCGAAACCATGGCCATTCTCAATGACGACGTAAACCAGTTGGAACGATTTCTTAACAATGGCTTCAACGAATTGATACAGCTGGGCACTCTTTTTGTTTTCGCAGGATCGGTGCTCCTTAGCATTTCCTGGGAACTGGCTCTGGTTGGTCTTGCTCCTTTGCCGATCATAATTGCGGGTAGCTTGATTTATCAAAGATTGATTTCGCCGCGATACAAGAGAATACGAGAAGCGGTGGCGCGATTGAGCAGTCGGCTGGAGAACAATCTCAGCGGCATCCTGGTGATTAAGAGCTTTACCGCGGAGGATTTTGAGTCCACTCGCTTGCGGGGCGTATCGGACGAGTATAGAAAGGCAAATTTCCATGCAATCAAGCTAAGCGCGCTCTACGTTCCGGTGATCCGCATGGCCGTGGCCGTAGGATTTGGGGGCGTCCTTCTACTTGGAAGTTACTGGATTCTGGACGGTTCCGGCACACTGACGGTGGGCGAACTGGTGCTATTTTCAATGATGGTGCAACGACTGCTATGGCCTCTTACTCAAATGGGCCGGACGTTTGACGAATACGAAAGAGCATCGGTGTCCGCTCAGAGAGTATTCGGTCTGGTAGATAGCCGTGCCGGAATTGAGAATCCCAATCAGCCGGTAGAGGTGGAGAAGGCCGCGGGCACCATTGCATTGCGAAACGTTCAGTTCAAGTATGATCGCGGCACCCCGGTGCTTAAAGGGCTTTCCTTTTCCGTGAGTCCCGGAGAAACGATAGGTATTGCAGGACCTACCGGTTCCGGAAAATCCACTCTCATCAAATTGTTGCTTCGTCTGTACGATCCTACTGGCGGTTCCGTGACGCTGGACGGCCATGACCTGCGAAGCTGGGATATTCGCACATTGCGAAGAAACATCGCTCTGGTCAGCCAGGATGTTTATCTATTTCATGGCTCCATCCTGGAAAATATACTCTACGGATCGGCCAGCTACCAGGATCTGGAAGAAAACAAGGAGCAGTATCTCAAGAAAGTCCATGCAGCTTCATCCATGGCCAGTTTTCATGATTTCGTCGAGACTCTTCCCGATGGCTACGATACAATTGTAGGCGAAAGAGGAATCAAGCTATCTGGCGGGCAACGCCAACGATTGAGCATAGCCCGGGCCATTGTAAAAGATGCGCCAATATTGATTCTGGATGAGGCCACAAGTTCGGTGGACACCGAAACGGAAAGGGCCATTCAGTCGAATCTGGACCGTCTTACTCGTGGCCGGACCTCTTTGATCATTGCTCATCGACTATCTACGATTCGCGGGGCGCATCGAATATTACTCATCAAAGATGGACAGCTCACGGAAGAGGGTAGTCATGAAGAGCTGGTGGCCATGAAAGGCGATTACGCCGACCTATGGAGTATTCAGGCCGGCGAGGCCCTTCGCTAATCATGGCCGATCTGACCATTTCACAGCTTGCTGAGATTGTTGCATTCCTTGCAGGATTTCTATGCGTATGGTGGACCATCCGCGAAAATATCTTGTGCTGGCCGGCCGGACTGGTCCAGGTCTGCCTCTATGTTTGGATCTTTTTTGAGGCAAAGCTGTACTCGGACGTCGGATTGCATATCTTTTACATCTTTTTGCAATTCTATGGCTGGTATCACTGGTTGTATGGTGGAGCGGACCAGGAGAATCTTTCCATCTCAAGGCTTGGCGGTCAGATCTTCGCCGCGTGGATCGGGATCGGCGTCGCGGGTAGTATTGTCTGGGGGTACGTTATGCATCGATACACGGATGCAGCGGTTCCGTACTGGGATGCCTACACCACGGTGGCCAGCCTGATCGCGCAATGGTTACTGACTCGCAAAAATCTGGAATCCTGGTATTTCTGGATTTCGGTGGATATCGTTGCCATAGGTGTTTATCTTTATAAAGGACTGTATCTGACGTCGGGGCTTTATATGGCTTTTTTGATCATGGCCACCGGTGGGCTCCTTCGGTGGCGCAAGGTCTTGCTGAGAGACCGACCTGGTCTTGAAATACTTCCTCAGGAGTAGCCAGTTCCGGCGGTTCTGTGGCCCTCCTGCCCAGATATACTTCTTATTCTCTTGCATTTTGAATTCCGCATGGAATTCTATTCATTCCGGATGACTCTCTTTAAACAAAGTCAGACTCAGAAAGATACAGCTACCGCTACCCGGGCTCCGATGCCCGGTCAGAGTGTGTATCCAGGAGTTCTGGCACGGCGAAGATCGGAGCGGGGTCGTGCAGGGCTTCTTCTGACTATCTCGATTACTCTGCTTCTTCCGTTTTCGCTTACTGCAGAAAGTGAAGTGATTCGGGTGGGAGTCTACGACAACCCTCCCAAGGCATTTCTGAATGAAGCTGGAGAGGCCGCCGGCTTCTGGCCGGATCTGGTGCGTCTTATTGCCCGAAGAAAGCAACTAAATGTTCAATGGGTGCACGGCACATGGGATGAGCTCATGGGCAAGCTGCACAGCGGCGAAATCCATGTCATGATCGACGTCGCTATGACCCGGGAACGACAGCAACGATACCTTTTTGGGCGTCAGACGGTCCATGTTAGTTGGTCCAGGGTCTATACTACTCCCGGCATGGACGTTTCCACCATTCCTGAACTTCAGGGCCTGCGTATTGCAGCCCTTCAAGGGAGCATCAATCTGGAGGGGCCGGAAGGACTTCGCACTCTTCTACATCGATTCTCGGTGAGCGCAGAAATCGTGGAGATGTCGGACTATACCTCTATCTTCAGCGCTCTGGAGTCTGGCAACGTCCACGCTGCGGTGACGAATCGGGATTTCGGAAATCAGATGGAGAAGCGCTACGACATTGTGCGCACTCCCATACTCTTCCAACCTGCAGATTTGCGTTTTGCTTTCAGTCCTGCGAGTCCTAAGGCGCAGGCCCTGGCAGCGACCTTCGATACCGGGATTCGCGAGCTAAAGGCGGATCCCAGCTCCGAGTACTATCGCCTCCAGGATCGATGGCTGGGACTCATGCGCGATCAGGAAAAACCATTTCCAGTCTGGTTTGGCTGGGCCCTGGCAGGCCTGGTAGCTACGGTTCTGGTCCTTCTGGCCGGACTCTTCCTTGTGGAGCTCAAAGTGCGTTCTCGAACGGGTACAATCCGGGACCAGCAGGAAGCTCTCAAGCGTCAAGGAATCCATCTAAAGGAGTCCAACCAGAGGCTTTCAGATCTTCTGGAATCCAGGCGCTCCATTATTAATTCGCTTCCGGCCCAGATCGCCCTCCTGGACCAGGAGGGCAGAATACTCGAAACCAATGAGCACTGGGCAGAGTACAGGTCCGAAGAAGGCTTCTCCGGCGCCGAGTTTCGTCCGGGAGTGGACTACATTCGCCGCTGCCAGGAGGA
>JAGRNE010000074.1 GCA_020440915.1 Leptospiraceae bacterium
CCATCTATCCATGAGCAAGATCAGCCCCGAATCCTGGAAAGCCAGGGGAAGAGAATTCATCTACCGCGAAGACCGCCAAATCTTCTATGTAGATGAAGGCGAAGGCACTGCTCTGGTGTTTATTCATGGTTTTCCCACTTCATCCTATGACTGGAGCTATATCTGGAATGGATTTACGGACTATCGCAAGATTGCTCCGGATCTGATAGGTTACGGCTACTCGGACAAACCGAAAGATTATCATTATTCCATTAGCGATCAAGCAAATCTGATTGAAGGCTTACTGGAATCGCTGGGCATTCGAGAATACCACATCCTGGCTCATGATTATGGAGATACCGTAGCTCAGGAATTGCTTGCCAGACAATGGAACCGAATGCATCGACCGGAACCTGGCGGGAAGTCGAGCATTCAAACCACCGGAAGCTGGCCCGGCGTGGATCCTCAATCGCGCATTCGCTCCGTCTGCTTTTTGAATGGAGGATTGTTTCCGGAAGTGCATCGTCCGCGATTCATTCAAAAACTGTTAATTGGACCTCTGGGATTTCTGATTACCCGACTCATCAATCAAAGTAAGTTTGAAAAGAGCTTCGCAGAGGTCTTTGGTCAAGACACAAAGCCCACAGCGGAGGAGCTACAGAACTTCTGGGATATAATTCGCCACAAAGATGGCCTGAAGATCTATCACAGATTGATCCGCTATATGACTGAAAGAAAGCGATTTCGCCGACGCTGGGTGGAGCCATTGCTGGAAAGTGACATTCCCATTCGAATCATCAACGGGCCGGACGATCCTGTATCCGGAAGACACATGGCCGAACGTTATCGGGAACTGGTTTCCGAGGCCGATATTGTCTACCTGGAAAACATTGGCCATTATCCGCAAACCGAGGATCCGGACGGAGTACTCCGACATTACAAAGAATTTCGTGAGCGAGTGGACGATGTTCTCCGGCCAAGCTAATGCGCTAATGCGCCGATGCGCGGCCTTATGTAAAAAAATACGACGGCAATGTGCAGCGAAATCGCCGGGATGGTCCGTGGAATACGCGGGCAACGTTCAGGAGTGAGTAAAGCAAAAAGGCCACCTGAAAGGTGGCCCTGTTAGAGTTTAAAACGTTGAGTAGCTTCTCAGAGAAATGCAATGCTTCTCTGTCGGGCTCAACTCTATTTATGCATCCCGTAGGGGAATCGAACCCCTGTTGCTGGAATGAAAATCCAGAGTCCTAACCGCTAGACGAACGGGACGTTTTCCGTTTGTCGGATCTGAGACGACTGGGGCTCGAACCCAGGACCCTCTCCTTAAAAGGGAGATGCTCTACCAACTGAGCTATCGTCTCTACCGCAGGCACAATGTTTTCGGGGGGCCTGGCGGTCAAGCCAATTAGAAATCTATTGATGAAAAAGTTCTTCGAGTTCCTCGTCGGAGAACAGATGCTCCAGATTCATAAGTACTACGAAGCGATCTTTATGCTTTCCCACTCCTGTAATGAATCGAGTACTCACTGTTTTTACTGTAGGCGGTCCGCTGTCGATCTCTTCTGCGGCAAATCGCACAACATGCGAAACGCGATCCACGCTCAGACCCACCCGTCGACCGGCTGTCTCCAGAATGATGGCGCGATCCAGAACCGTTTCCCTGTCCTCCAGGTGAATGCCCAGCTTCTTCTTGAGATTGATGACAGGCAGCACCTTTCCGCGAATATCCATGAGTCCCATGAAGTACTCGCGCGAATGCGGAACCTTGATGATTTCGGAGAGACGAACGATCTCATGCACCTGGAGTACTGGCAAACCGTACTCCTCTTCGCCCAGGGAGAAGACAATGTACTTCTGCTCCACTTCCGAGAGCGCTTTCTTTCCTGTGGCAGATCCCTGCATAAATCAAAATTACCCCGGCCGAGCCAGAAAGCAAGCCAGATCAGATAAAAATCCCCCAGAGCCGCATCTGCACTTCATGCCAGACCGCATAGGCCGCCAGGGAATGAAAAAGAACGATCTTGGGAATGAAGGGTTCTCTTTGTCTCCAGAGCCAGTCCAGGCCTCCGGTGGCCAGCCCATAGGAGCCGGCAAGAAAAGCAAAGTCTCCGGGTCCTATGCGACCGGCCAGGAAAGCCAGAAAAAACAGTAGGCCGAGGGCGATGTCCAGGGTCTCGGATGGCAATCTTCTCAAGAATCGGGGGATCAGGCCCTGAACGTTCTCCTCTTTCCTTCGCTTCCGGTCCAGATACCGTCGAAATTCATCCACCATGCGGACAGGACGAAGGGCTTCCCATGTCCTGCTTTCTCGGACAATGTTCTGGTGAAGCTTAGATTTTGTGGGCAGGCCGTAGACGCCGCCCATGCTCTTTAGTACGTGGTTATCCGGAAAGTAATCAAACCATTCCTTGAACCGGGCCACTCTTGAGCTCAGATCTGTATCGCGATTTCCAGAGAAATCCCTTTCCTGAAGTATAACGCCTTGCTTGATTACAGCGACATACTGTCGCCCTCGCTCCTGAGCCATGGTCAGCGTAATTCGCACCATTTCACGGGCAAAATGGTAGTCCAGCTCCAGTTCGTCCCCGTCTGCAGTTTCCGTATAGTAATGCCTGGTATAGCCCTCCAGCCTCGAAGGGCCGGACTTCCAGAGCCTGCGCATGGCTGACATGTCCAGTTCGCTCATGTTCCTTTCTACGGCAATTTCCTGTGGTATTGGAGCGTTTTTTCTTCAATTAACCTTGACTGACCCGATGGCTGAAGGATCTGGCATCAGATATGCAGGAACAGGAAACGGTACTGGGTGAAGACATCAAATTTCGGGGCAAACTGGAATTCGATCACAAGCTCAGGGTAAATGGTCAGTTCAAAGGAACCATCAATACCGGGGGGGATCTTTCCATCGGATCCCGGGCAAGAGTAGAGGCAGACATTCAGGCCGGAGTTCTGGTTCTGGAAGGCGATCTTACAGGCAACGTGGTCGCCACGCGCAAGGTGAGCCTTCGCAAGAATTGCCAGCTCCGGGGAGATCTGCGCACTCCAGATATGGAAGTAGAATCCGGATCCCGATTTACCGGAAGCTGCCTGATGGATTGACTTTGTCCCCCTCCGCATTTCAGATTCATGTGCCCTCCACCACGGCCAATCTTGGCCCGGGCTTCGATATACTGGGCATTGCGCTGTCGCTGGGCATAGATCTGACATTCGAATTCGAAGAAGGCTCGAATTACGCACTAATGGATGATCAGGGTAGCCCTCTGCCCATTCCGGCGGATAAAAATCTGATCTCAAAGGCCTATTTGACCGTTCTGGAGCGAGCTGGCGTCCGGCCTCTGGAATGGAAAGCAGTCATCCGCACAGATTTATTGCCGGGCCGAGGATTCGGTTCCTCCGCTTCGGCTCTTGTGGCTGGAGTTCTGGCCGCCAATCAGCGCTTAAACCAGTTGGGCAAGAACGCCTGGACCCTGGAGCAGCAGGTCGCCCTTCTCTGCGAAATGGAGGGTCATCCGGACAACGTGATTCCGGCCCGGGTAGGCGGCTGGGTATGTGCGCTTCCATCTGGAAACTACACCGTTCGTAAATTGCCGGAGGGTTTTAGAATCCTTGTCCTTGTGCCGGCCCATCAGCAGTCTACCAGAGAAAGTCGAGGCCAACTGCCGGATCATTACCGTCTAAAGGATTGTGTAAACAACATGCTTGGACTGGCGGCCTGGTTTGACTATCTTGAACGAGGAAACAAGGATGGACTCAAGAAGGCCCTGCAAAGCGATGCATTGCATGAGCCTTTTCGAACTCCTGCCATACCGCAATTTCAGGAACTGCGAAAACTCAGTCTGGAATCCGGTTGCCTGGGTACCTGTCTGAGCGGGTCCGGCCCGGGCATTGCCATCTTTTTTGAAGAGGATGATGTATCGAAAGAAGCTCTGGAACGAATCTCGAAGAAGGCCGGCGCTCTGAGCTATCAGAGCCAGATCTGCGAAGTGGACTATCGCGGCGCCGTGGCCCATCGAGCCACCGAGCAAAAGAGGTAAAGAATGAAAGAAATGTTTGTGAAACGCTATGTTACTTTGACGCTTATTGCTGCTGCAGCATCGCTGCTGCCCTTTTGTGGGCCGCCCGGGCCAGAAGCAACGCTGGATGGAAAAACCTATACCATTGACGATCTGGACGAGCGGACACGGATCGAACTGATCCGTCAGCACAACGAACGGGTGGCCAATGCATTGCACAATCATGTGTACGAAAAGATGATCGAAATGGAAGCCGAGAAGAAAGGTATGGAAAAGGAAAAATTCCTGGCCGATCTATTCTCTTCCTATCCCAATCGTAGAGCGCTTAACCAGAAGCTTTCCGAGATGGCCGAGCAATACGGCCTGGAAGTGAATCCCAATCTACCGGCTTTACCTGCAGTAGACATTGCCGTTGACGACGATCCGGTACGGGGAAATCCAAAAGCTGAAGTTACGGTTGTAGAGTTTTCCGATTTTGATTGCCCTTACTGCATTCGAATTCAGCCCACAGCACGAATGATTCGCGAAAAGTATGGCGACCGCATCAAATGGGTGTTCAAAGATTTTCCTTTGAATCAAATCCATCCGGACGCCATGGGACGACATGTGGCGGCAAACTGTGTGCGAAAGATCGACCCGGATCAATACTGGGATTACTTCGATGCAATGTTCGACGAAACCAAGCTGGATCAAACCAGAAAGGACGGGGGCTCGCTGCAACTGGCTCTTTCCATGGGAATTGATCGCCAGAAATTCCAGGAGTGCATGGATGATCCGGCCATGAAACAGGAAATCATGAAGGATATCCAACAGGGCGAAGAAGTAGGCGTGCGGGGAACTCCCAGCTTCTATCTGGATGGGGAAGCGTTGACCAATTTGACTCCTGAACAGTTTGAAGCGGCGGTTGCCGAGAAGTTAAACTGAGATCGCCGGGAAACCGTAAGAAAGGGCGTTAAGTCCCGGTCTACGAGTACCTGGAAGCAAAGATGCACTGGTCCCGGTATGGGAAGCCCCCCGAAAGGATTTCCGCCTACCCCGGGACTATGAGCTCCTTTCTGTTACTTATTGCACCTGAGATAGCGGGTTATTCCTCCGCGCAAAAAAAGGCCTCCAGATGGAGGCCTTTCGTTTATTCAAACCAGGTAACGGAAGGAATCATTGCTGAATCCTGTCTGGTTTATTCATGGGACGAATTCCTGCAGCCCGGTATCTCGGCCCGAGCCGACATAGATCGTAGCTCTAGAGTATTCCGGAGTTATCCACAACTCCCATCAGCTCTTTTACTGCAGCGGCGCTGCTATCCAGTTGAGCCTTTTCATCCGCGGTGAGCTGGATCTCGATGATCTTCTCCACACCGTTCGAACCCAGAAGCACGGGCACTCCCATGAAGATGCCGCTCTGCCCATACTCCCCTTCGCAAAGTACTGCACAGGGAAAGACTCTTTTCTGGTCGCGAAGGATGGATTCGGCCATGGCAATGGCGCTGGCGCCAGGAGCGTAGAAAGCAGATCCAGTTTTTAGCAGATTTACAATCTCCCCGCCCCCTTTTCGAGTGCGGTCCACCATGGCATCGATGCGCTCTTTGGACAATCCAGGATAATCCGGTAGAGGAATGCCCGCAATTGTGGAATAGCGAGGAAGAGGTACCATTGTATCTCCGTGTCCGCCAAGCACAAAGGCAGTAATGTCCTGCACGGATACTCCGGTTTCCATGGAAATGAAGGTTCGGAATCGGGCAGAATCCAGAACTCCGGCCATGCCGATGACTCGATTCTTGGGAAATCCAGTAACCTTTTGCATCACATAAACCATAGCATCCAGAGGGTTGGTGATGATGATTACGAAGGAATTGGGAGCGTACTTCTTGATGTTCTCCGCCACATCCTTTACGATTTTGGTGTTGGTTCCTACCAGGTCATCCCGGCTCATTCCCGGCTTTCTGGGAATACCGGCAGTTACAATACAGATGTCTGCATCTTTGATGTCTTCATAGGAATTGGTACCTGTAACGGTGCTGTTACAACCTTCGACGGGAGTGGTTTCATGCAGATCCAGTCCCTTTCCCTGGGGCAGTCCGTCCACAACGTCGAACATTACTACGTCGCCCAGTTCTTTCTTGGCTGCCAGAAGCCCCATTGTGCCGCCAATCTGGCCAGATCCGATTAAAGCGATTTTCTTACGAGCCATATGAATTCTTTCTCCTGATTATCGATTGCCTGCTACTCGGGCAGTTCTTCCACCAGCGCATCGATTCTACCAGCCGGGTCAACCTTTTCCGATTCTGGCCCTTGCATCGACCATGCCGCATGCAGCACGCCTCCCCCGCCCAGCATGTCCCACGGCCTTTTTGCCTCGGCCAGGACCGCTCGGGGATCTGCACGGGAAAACCGGCGATCCGGCTGAAAAACACTCGATCTTACAGCCGGAGATATTAGAAACAGAAAAGGCAGGCTGCCCTTGGGTCCGTTTCGAAGCATAGCAAAGTTGAACACCTGGAAGGGATGGCTGGCGCTGGCATTCCTGAGTGCTCTAACAATAGAGGCCACCTATGCCTCTGTAGGATATGGTACTACCCAGCCTCTGCTTTTTTCCCTCATTGGCGGCACCGTCTTTGCCCTCACCGCTCGCTCGCGATACTACGCCGTCCTTTTCTATTGCGCTATTCTGTACGTTCGGACCTGGATCTGGGCTCCGGACATGGGAGGGGTTCATCTGGCTCTGGGTAGCCTGGCCATGACCATCAGCGCAGCGTTGCCAAACGTGGTGGGCGCACTACTCTTTCATCGAGACGAGAAGAATGCCATTATCGATTCTCCGGCCCAGATCGCCCGGTTATTCACCCTGGTGCTGGCGCTGTACCTAATTTCCAGCGCCCCGCTCTATTACTTCTTTCAGTCCGAGTTTCAGACTTTCTGGCTTTATCGAATGCTGGTGGATTGCATTGGCTCGGCGGCTTCTGTCCTTCTAGTCGGAATGTTCATTACGTATCTGATTACGGGCCAGGAGTTTGTGGTCGTACAGAGCAGAATCCCCAACTATTTGAGCTCTCTCTTTTTTGTTCTGCTTCCAGTAGGACTCTGGTTTTTCTTTTCGGAAGATCAGCAACTGACCCGATTCTCTCTTCTGCTGGCTGTTCCGGCCATTCTCTATCTGGCCTCCAACTTTGCCCTTTTCTGGGTGCTTCTTGGGCTGATTCTGCACAGCGTTTCTATCAGCCTGGCCACTCTTTTTGATGTGGGCCCTTTCTACTCCGCGGATCGCTTCACCACGGCGGTCTCGGTGCAGGGTTACATGATCCTTGTGGTTCTGAGCGCCTGGGTGATCGCTTTGCAGCGAAAGTCCCAGAAAACAGCTTACAATGCAATCGAGGCGATGAATAACCACCTGGAAGATATCATTCAGGCAAGAACGCAAGAATTGCGTCATGCAAACGACCATCTAAAGCGCGAAGTGGAGCTTCGCAACCAGGCAGAAGAGCTGCTACGACAATTGACTCTTACTGATCCTGTCACGGAACTACTGAATCGCCAGGGCCTAAAACAGACCTTTCAATCCGCCAGAAATCGTTACTCGGAAGGTGCCATTGTTCTGATCTCTCTGGAGAACCTTCAGGAGATTGTAGAAAATGAAGGCTACGAAATGGCCGATTCTGTAATTCGCATACTCGCTCATCGTATAGAGCGCCTGGTGGGCCGCGAAAGGGTACTGGCCCGCTGGGACGATAGCAGTTTCACCATCCTGCTGGAAGAGCATGGATCCGATCATCAGGCTCTTAATTCCATATTAAAGGACATTTCCGGAAAGCTGGGCGATCCAGTGGCCCTGGGGCCGGAAGCCTTGAGCGTCGAAGCGCTGATGGTTGCTGTCCCGGTAAGCGCTCTTGCCGAAGAGGATCCGGATCCCATGTCCGATTTTTTCCTCCTGGCAGCATCTGCCCTTCAGGATCTGCGAAATAGCGATGTAAGATATTCCATCGCTTCAGCTCAAAAAGACCGCTCCAGCGGCACTGGCTACAAGATGTATCAGCAGATCAAGAGCGGTCTGCAAGACGGAAGATTTCTCGTATACTATCAGCCTATTGTATCGGCCAACCTGGATCGATTGCTGGGAAGCGAAGCGCTAATTCGCTGGGACAATGGCGGTCAGCTCATGGGCCCCGACACCTTCATTGCAGTAGCCGAGCGTACGGATCTGATTGTAGATCTGGGGTATCATACCCTGGAACAGGTGGCCCGAAAGGCCAGACAATGGAATTCGCTGAACCTGGATATCTATTCCGTTAACACTTCTATTCGTCAGCTCGCAGATCCGGACTTCGGAACCCGCTGTCTATCGATCTGGGAAAAGCATGGCTGCTCCCCCTCTTCGCTGAAGATAGAAATCACCGAATCGATTCTGGCCATGGATCATCCTACCATTCGGTCAAATCTGGAAATGCTTCGCAAAGCCGGCATCTCCATAGCCTTTGATGATTTCGGCACCGGGTTTTCTTCCCTTTCCTATCTGGATCGGTTCCCTGTGGATTCTATCAAAATCGACAGGGTATTTGTACAGAAACTATCCGCAGGTTCAAATTCTCGCGCGGTCATAGAGGCTATGGGACTGATTGCGCAGCAACTGGAGCTGGAGGTGATTGTGGAGGGCGTGGAAGACGAAACCAGCCTGGGTCAGATTCGCAGCCTCACTCCTGTGGCCGGTTGGCAGGGATTTCTGTTTTCCCGACCTCTACCGCCCGAACAGTTCGAATCCTACGTTCGAGCTTACAGGCCCATGGCCGCTCATACTGCATCATATTGATCTACAAAGTTCTGATACAGCATCTGCAGACCAGGGACTTCCGCTCCGGTATCCCGTTATCCTGTTAACCTGCAGGCCGCAGACAACGGACTGCGGACCAGAATCATATTCGCTTACGGTGTATTCAAGAAATCAAGAAACGAAGTTCTGCGGGCTCGGAAATGATGCGAATAGCATCTTTGTGCTCTTCTGCATCTCCATGTCCGTACGCGCAGGCCACATAAGCCACATTGTTCTGGATGGCTGCCTGTCGATCCGATTCCCGATCGCCTACAAGTACACACTGTTCGGCGGACAAACCATGATTTTCCATGGTTCGCGCTACCAGCTCAACTTTAGTGTGGATGGTCTGGTAATCCAGCACCGGAACCTCGGTAAAATCATCAAATATCTGGCAGGCCTTTAGAATTGCATCCACGTAAGGTTTGCGGCCGTTGGACGCAGCAAATATCTTGAGACCTGCCCCGGCCAGATCATGGACTGTTTCCGTAATGCCTGGATAATAATGGCCCTCGCCTGCACCGATTCTCTTAACCAGACCGCTCAGTATTTCATTGCTGAGCTCTTCTCTTTCCTCAAAGGTTAGCTCGGGCACAAGATTGTCAAAAATCGTCCGCACTGGTTTACCAATCTGTGCCATTATCGCTTCCAGTGCAGGTAGCTGCTGCGGTTTTCCAGTGCGTTGGCGAAAGGCCTGGAAGTTGTCGTGATATACCTGCTTTATGATGCTTTCGCTGGAAAAGATTGTTCCATCGACGTCAAAGAATACAGCCTGAAATCTAGAAGTCATGGGGACAGGGTTTTCAGGCCGATCATTCGAGCATCTAGATTTTTTGGCGGCGCAGGGCCCTTTTTTCGCTCCCCCTGGCCATCAATAGAGATCCAGGGAATCTACAAAGCGCTCAAGTACCGCAACATGGTCTTGCTCCGGGCTGGCCAGACCTGCCGTAGATTCGTAGAGATGCTCGTCAAACAAATGAAAGTCAAAAATCTTCAGTTCGAACTCTGGCAAAGTGATGATCAAATTCTCTGTATGGATATCAAGAATTAGCTTCTCTTCGCGGGCCAGCCGCTCTGTGAATTCAATGAGCCTGCGAAAGTCCTCGGTGATCTTTACAAGTACCTTCTTTTTTACCCTTCCAAAGCGGCCAACATCGAATTCGAAGTCCCAGCGAGGGAAGAATCTAGACATGAGTTTGTTCTGCTCCGAGTGCACCGCCGCGCTGGCAAATTCTTTAAGATGCTTTCCCACAAGCATGATCTGGGTATCCATGGGCCGAACGGATTCATGGTGTCCCTGCCCGAAGAGCTTCTTTCGATAACGTACTCCCATAAAGAACCGCGTGGGCAAAACAAGGTCGGGCAAATGCTCGGCTACCTTTGCATAGTGATAGCGCTCCAGCCCGAGCCGCAAAAACTGAAACCAGAGGCTGTCTCGGCGTCCTTTTCTTTTTCCCCGGCAGAGGTAATCATAAAGACTCAACTCCTCCTGACTCAGAAATTCTTCCGGGTTCTTATCCACTTCGCGAAACATGGAGCCAAAGATTGGGTCCGATGGCAGCACCCGCCGGGAAATCTTCAAAACCATTTTCCATGGTAAACTGTATACGAATTTGTAGCTTCCTCTTCCGATGTAGTGCTCGGGCGCGATGGGCATGAAGTCTTCCAGATGCTCTCGCTTATAGCGCATTCCCATGCGAAAAACATGGCTTACCGGCAAAGCTCTTTCGTAGATGCGCCGAGGCCAGGCTGATTGCCTGAGTTGGAAATCCGTAGGCAGGTAATCCCTGTCCGGGGCCAGGGTCTCCCGGGCCTTTCGGAAAGCGCTTTCGATGTATTCATCACCGAATGTGTTGATGATGCTGCGCACGGATCGACCGGCTTCCTTGCCGCGACCGCTAAGATCCTGGCCCGCCTTCCTGATTCGGTTTCTTACTCTTCTGGCTATGTCTCTGATTTTCATGATGTCCGCTGTATCGTTTTACGGTTGACCCCTACCGGATGTCTATAGTCTTTGAACCCATCGGGCGTCGTAGCCAAGTGGCCTAAGGCGGGGCTCTGCAAAAGCTCTATCGCCGGTTCAAATCCGGCCGACGCCTCATTTCTTACCCATCCAAGCCCGGATGATGGAATTGGTAGACATACAGGACTTAAAATCCTGGGACTTCGGTCGTGCGGGTTCAAGTCCCGCTCCGGGTACAGGCCCCTCATTCGATTCCTCCGTGGTGGCTGCGGCAGATAGCAGAAAAGGATGCATCCGGCTCCGCCATCAGAAGTCCGATTCGATTTGGCATGATCGCGTTCTCATGGCTCAAGGCGCGGCCGCAACCATTTACGCTGCATCGTACTGACCGGAAAACGCCGGTATACCCCGATCAGCCCCGCCCGGGCATCCCCATCGAAGGCCCGTCAGCTTCATCCCAGGGCCCGGATCACATCCTCTGGCGCCTGCACCAGTTCGATTAGCACGCCTTCGCCTGACATGGGAAATTCATCGTTTCCTTTGGGATGGATGAAACATACATTGTGTCCGGCGGCTCCTTTTCGGATGCCCCCCGGAGTGAATCTCATTCCCTTCTCGGTCATGTATTCCACGGCTTTTTCCAGGTCATCTACCCAGAGGCCAATGTGATTTAAAGGAGGAACATGGACTTTGGGCGCCTTTTCAGGGTCGATGGGCTGCATAATATCCACTTCAATTGCATGCGGGCCGGCTCCGATGCGCAAGATGTCCTCATCCACATTTTCCTTCTCGCTTTGATAACTGCTGGTCTTTTCCAGACCGAATAGATCCACCCAGAGACTGGCCAGTCGGCTCTTATCCGTGCCTCCAATGGCAATCTGCTGAATTCCAAGAATACGGAAAGGTCGTTCGCTCATGGGGCAGATCTAATACCTCCCGGTATTTATGAAAGTAGTTTACCGCCCGGGGGGGATGCGCCAAGCGTTGCAGATGGAGCTTTGGTTTACAGAAAACCTCGAAATTGCGGCAGACATGAGGCTGCAGCTGCGCGTGGAGCGCACACTACACTCGGAAACCAGCGAGTATCAGAAAATCGACGTTCTACAGACCGCTTCCTGCGGCAGAATGCTGGTTCTGGATGATGTAATCATGACCACAGAATTCGACGAATTCGCCTATCATGAAATGATTGCTCATGTGCCTGCTTTTGCTCATGCAGGGCCCAGGACAGCCCTGGTAATTGGAGGAGGAGATGGCGGGACGGTACGAGAGCTCTGCAAACATGCAAACCTGGAAGAGATCCACCTCTGCGAAATCGACCGTAGAGTTGTGGAGGTGAGCAAAGAGCACCTTCCGTCTATTGCGGCCTCCTTTGATGATCCCAGAGTAAAATGTTTCTACGAGGATGGGGCGGCCTGGGCCAAGGATCATCCAGAGTCCTATGATCTGATTCTGGTGGACTCCAGCGACCCTGTAGGACCGGCCGCAGTGCTATTCGGGGAGCCTTTCTACGAGGATTGTTATGCCAGCCTGCGAGATGGCGGTATCCTGGCCACCCAGGCTGAGAACCTCTTTATGCACAGAGAAATCATTGAGCGATTGTTGCAATATGGAGAGAAATTCTTCCAACGAAGGTTCTACTATAACACAAGGGTGCCTACCTATCCAGGCGGCATGATTGGATTCACCTTTTTTGCAAAAGGACAGAACGCTCCCGATCCATTCATAAATCTTGAAAAAAGATATCAGGAGTCCGAACTGAAAGCGCAGGATTTTCGCTTCTGGAATCCGGCCACACATAAGGCGGCCTTTGCCCTGCCTGCTTTCGCATCAGAGCTGGAAAAATACCTGGCCTGACTGTCCCCTGCCTGAACGACCCCGGGCCTATTCCCATTCAATGGTGCCGGGAGGCTTGCTGGTTAGATCCAGAAGGACATCGCTGAATGAGCCGGTGACCATAATTCTTTCGATCAATTGCGAAAGAAGTCCTGCCGGCATCATGTAAGGACTGGCCGTCATAGCATCCCTGGAATCCACCGGCCGAAGCACAATGCATTCCCGCTTCTGCGCATCGGAGGATCTATACACTGGAAGTAGGACAACCGGAAATTGCCAGATTTTCTGATACAATCCATTCTCTTCCAGAAATTCCTTTACGATGGCATCCGCTTCCTGGAGCGCTTCGATGCGCTTTCGATTCAGATCCTGGCCCGGTTTCAAATAGTAGGTAGAGGTGGTCTGATGCGAAAGCACCACTCGATTGGCCTTTTGTAGTCGGTTCGGAATCATGGTGGCCAGTTCCAGGAGTTCATCGTACTGACTGTCAGCAGAATGTCCGGATGGAAGAAAGAGAGCCACCGGATGAGCGTAGGTGCGCTTATCCCCCTGAACTCCTACCGAGAGTACCGGGAGCAACTGCCCCTGGATCCCGCTGTCGTCCAGCAAGCCCTGAATACTTCCGCTGCTTTCCAGGAGAGTCCGCAAGTCCACAGAATGGTTTTCATATCCTTCATGGTTTTCTGGATCTCCGGGGGTGCACAGACATCGCACGGCAAGTCCTGGCCCTGGAAAAGGATGGCGATCCACCAGGTGCTCGGGCAATCCCAACAATCTACCAAGTTGCCGCACCTCATCTTTATATAATTCCGCCAGCGGTTCGATGATTCTACCCTGTTCTATCATCTTCGCGATGGCTTCCACGCGATTGTGATGTGTCTTTATGGTATGCGAGGATTTTGTTCCTCCGGATTCAATGGTATCCGGATATATGGTTCCCTGGCCCAGGATCCATTCTTCGCTCTCCAGACCCAGGCTCTTCGAATACTCGGCCTGCACACTCAGGAATAGATCTCCAATG
>JAGRNE010000075.1 GCA_020440915.1 Leptospiraceae bacterium
CCATCGACAAGGGCGAACTGGAAGTCCGAAAGGAAAAGGGCAAGATCAAAGAGCTGGAAAATCTGCTCAAGATCAAACCCATTGAGGGGATGGCTGGTATCGGCCATACTCGATGGGCCACTCACGGTCAGCCCAGCAAGGGAAACGCTCATCCCCATACGGATTGCAAGAACCGCATGGCGCTGGTCCATAACGGTATTATCGAGAATCATCATATTCTGCGACATGAACTCACCGCTGCCGGCCATCTATTTCACACCGATACGGATACCGAGGTTATTCCTCATCTGATCGAGGAAGAGCTCAAGAAAACCGGCGACCTGAAAGAGGCCATCCGCAAAGCGGTGGTGCGCCTGGAAGGACGATATTCTTTCTGTCTTGTCCACGATGAATACCCGGATACCATCTTTTTTGCCCGGGATGGATCTCCTCTGGTTTTCGGACAGGGAAACGGAGAAACCTTTCTGGCCAGCGACATCCTGGCCGTCATTCCCCAGGCCAAAGAGCAATTCATTATAGAAAACGGCCAGTGGGGCTGGATGGACCGCAAGGGAATGCATCTTTTCGATGCGGCTGGCGAGCCTGTGGCCTACGAGACCAACAAGATCACTCTTCAGGTCAGCGAGCTGGATAAAGCTGGCTACGAGCACTTCATGCTCAAGGAGATCTATGAGCAGCCAGATATGCTCCGTCGCATCATCGAACGGCGCATGGATGAAAAAGGAAAGATTCGATTCGATGAGATGGAAATGTCCAATGACTTCTTCGGAAGGGTGGGGCGGATACTTGTTACCAGCGCCGGAACCTCCTGGCATGCAGGCATGGTGGGAAAGATCTATCTGGAGCGATTCGCCCGGGTTGCCACCGAGGTGGACATTTCTTCGGAGTTTCGCTATCGAAATCCCATCGCCGAAGGGGACACTCTGGTTATGGCCATTTCACAGAGTGGAGAAACCGCAGATACGCTGGCCGGCGTGCATGAGGCAAAAGCCAAATTTTGCAAAGTGCTCTCCCTGGTGAATCGCACCGAATCTACCATCGCCCATGAATCGGATGCGCACATCGATTTGATGGCAGGACCGGAAATCGGCGTGGCTTCTACCAAGGCCTACACCGCTCAAATAATGCACCTGCTCTTTTTCTCTCTGATGATGTCCGGCGTTCGCTGGCTTACTGAAAAAGAAGATCGAGAGCAGATGTTTCAGGAGATCCGTCTCATTCCTGCGAAGATCGAGGCCATCCTTGCGAAGGCGGACCAGATCCAGGAGATGGCAAAAAGCTTCCAGACTACCAAGGATTTTGTATTTCTGGGTCGGCACTTCAACCATCCCACCGCTCTGGAGGGAGCGCTTAAACTCAAAGAAGTTTCCTACATTCACGCTTCCGGATATGCGGGCGGGGAATTCAAACACGGTCCCATCGCTCTGATTACCGACGAAGTTCCGGTGGTTTGCATTGCGCCAAAAACGGAGATCTACGAGAAGATGGTCTCCAACATTGAAGAGGTGCGTTCCAGAAAAGGGAAGATATTCTCCATCGTGACAGAAGGGGATCAAACGGTGCCGGCCATGTCGGATTTCTGCTTTACCATCCCGGACTGTCCCGATTACCTTACTCCCATCCTTTCGGTGATTCCGCTACAGCTTCTGGCCTACTATGTGGCTCTGGAGCGAGGATGCGAGCCAGATCAGCCCAGAAACCTGGCCAAGTCTGTAACAGTGGAATAATCCGATTCTGGATTCCACATGCCCGCAGAGAGCCCGGAAATACTGTTACTGGAAAGAAGTCTGCTGGAGCACCGGCCTGTAAGCCGGTTTCGCAGCATTTTCAGGTTTCGCACAGGATTGCTTTCTGAATGGGAACGGATTCGGCTGGAAGCGCCGTCCGCCACTCTCTACTATTATCATCCGGATGCCGCTCTGGAGCGGCTTTTTGCTTCATCGCTGGGGGCCCGCGCACTTCAGTTCCTGGAGCCATCGCATCCGCTACATCTGGATGCCAGGGACCGCGGCCGGCCCGAAAAGGAAATCCAGCAGCTCTCCCAGAAAACCGGTATTCAGATTCGCACTTCTTCTAACCTCTCTTTGTTTCGCTTGCTCGATGACATTGGCGCCACCATCCAGCAGGACCTGGATCTTCTGCGCCGAAATCGGGAGTCTTCCTCGGATCTGGCCGATATAGAGAGCGCCCGCTGGCAATGGCTGGCCGGAAATTTCCATCCGCTGACCGGGGTCCACGTCCTGGGAAATCCGGGCAACCTTCTGGTGCATCCTGGCTGCGAAATAGGGCCCGGAGTTGTGCTGGATGCACGAGATGGGCCTATTATTCTGGATGAAGGCACAAGCGTCAGTCCCTTCAGTTTTCTCGAGGGTCCTTTGTATGCGGGGCCGGGCTGCCATCTGGACAACCTGAGGCTCACCGGAGGAAGCATCATTGGAGCCGGCTGTAGACTGGGCGGCGAAGTGGAGAATTCGGTTCTCGGCGACTTCAGCAACAAGCACCATGAAGGCTTTGTGGGCCATACCATTGCGGGAAGCTGGGTAAACTTTGGCGCGCTGAGCACAACATCAGATTTAAAGAACAATTATGGCGAGATCCGCCTGAAGCTTCCTGTGGAGCAATTCCCGGACTACGAAAGCGAAATCGTAGAAGTATCCACCGGACGAATCAAGTTTGGCTCCATTGTAGGCGACTGCGTCAAGACAGCTATCGGTACCATGATCAATACCGGTACTGTACTGGATGCAGGCTGCAACGTCTTTGGCGGTCATCCTCCGAAATATCTGTATCCCCTTTCCTGGGGATTGTCCGGCCGGCGCTACCAGACGGACCGCTTTCTGGCAGACTCGGAAAAGATATTTGCGCGAAGGGATCGCAAACCGGATGCGGAGATGGAAGAGCTGGTGCGCATGCTGGTGCAGGGCTCTCAGAGAGAGCATCCGGAGTTTCTGGGTGAGGGGATCTAGAAGGCCGTCTTTCCCGATCCTTTGCGCAGGCCCGGCCCTTGTTTTTCTGTGGCTCGAAACAAAGGCAATTTATCTTTAGCTGGCCAGCGGAGATGATTGGCGGTGGGGACGCATTGAGGAAGATAAGCGAAAGCAGCGAAGACAAACGGGCGAAAGCTGTGAAACCAAGCGAACGAAAGCAAGAGAGATTAGTATGGCAAAGAAAAAAGAAGACATATCGTTTGAAGAAGCATTGCAGCAATTGGAAGATATTACCCGGGCCCTGGAAAGCGGCGAGCTCAGTCTTGATGACTCCATCAAAGCCTACGAAAAGGGTATGGAGTTAAAGAAACTCTGCACCTCTATTCTGGAAAAAGCAGAACAGAAGCTGGAATACATAAAAAAACAGGAAGATGGCAGCGTAACTGTAGAACCCATCCCTGAGAAGGATCAGGATGCCCTTTTCTGAGGCCGGAACTGAATGCGAACTGGTATGCGAAAAATGGGTCCAGAACGGTCTATGTCTGGCCCATGTTGAAGGAAGCCCTGTCTTTGTACATGGAGCTCTGCCCGGAGAAAGAGTTCGAGCTCGCATCGTAAAGAGTCGAAGCCAGCATTCCTTCGCCATTGTTACCGAGGTGCTGGAATCTGCGCCGGAACGGGTGGACTCCGATTGCCCTGTATTTCCTGCCTGCGGCGGCTGCAGTTTTCGTCATATCGATTACGAAGGCGAAGTGTCGCTTAAGGTATCGCTTCTCGAAGAACACAAATACATTGCCCCTCATCTTCGTTCTGCGAAGCTATATCCATCGCCCAGAAATCATTACCGAAACCAGGTGCGCCTGCATGGCGACGAGAATAGTCGAGGCTTCTACGCGCTCCATACAAATGAAGTAGTGCCCTTTCCATCCACAGGTTGCAGGAATCTTGCAACAGAACTGAATCAGAAAATCTCCGAAGAATCCGGTCTTCTTTTTCGCACACATCGGCTTTCCTTTTCAGACCAGGGAGAAAATTCTTCAATTCAGGAAGCTAAAGAATCGGAAGGGTCCGGTGAATCTGGTGAATCTGGCAGAACCAGCAAATCCAGGCAAGGGAAGGATGAATCCGCTTCCAGGCCGGCGCTGGAATTCTCTGCATCTGCAAGCCGCTACAGCTGGCGCTTTCCGCAGGACGGTTTCTCCCAGGCCAACGGTTTTCTGATTGAGCCCTGGCTGAAAGCGCTGGGCGAGCTGGCATCGCATTGCGATGTATCCTCTGTCTACGAAATCTTTTGTGGAGCGGGGCTCATTGGCGGATATCTGAAACTGGCAAATGGCTGGAAAGATTCCCCTTACTTTGGAGCGGAACTTGGGAAGTCCTCCATCCATGAAGCGAAGCAAAACTTTCATAGCACTGGCATGAAAGGCAGCTTTCTTGTGGCCGATCTCTACCGCGGAAATGTGAAGACCTTTTTATCCGAGCGATGGAAGAAGCCGCCGAAAAGGTCGATGCTGGTGGCCAATCCTCCCCGAGCCGGACTCAAAGAGAAGCTATGCCAGTGGATAGATGCAGCCGGCTTTGATCATGTCCTTTATTCCTCCTGTAATCCGCAGACCCTGAATCGTGACCTGGGTATGCTTGAGCGAGGGGGCTTTCGCGTAACAGCCATGCACTGGTTCGATTTCTTTCCAGGCACACCTCATTGCGAAATTGTGATGCTTCTGAAACGCCAGGGCTGATAATGCGAAGACGGGCGGGGAGATCCGGTTCCGGGGAGTGGGGCCCGGCAATGCCCGCACAGATGGATGTAGCGCAAAGAGCTTTTTGCGGTCGGAATTGACTTGCATCGCCAGGGGGCCGAAGCAGTGTTTCCTGGTGTTCGGATTCCTCAAAGCGGCGCCCCGGGCGATAATGCGCACCGGATTTCCTTTACTGATGCTGCTGCCGCTTTCAGGAAGTTGCCGATTCTGGGAGCCTTCGGAAGTCATCTACAAAAGGTACGCACTCTATAACCTGGAAGAGGAAGGCTATCTTGCAGCCGACATCGTTCAGACCAGAGCCACAGCTGCATCGGATGCGGATTCCGGCAAGTTTCAACGGGATCGCCTTTGTGCTCACCGAGCGCTGGAAAAGGCCCAGTTTCGAATGGCGCGCATTTTTCTGCACACTGTTCTGGACATTCCCCCGGTGCCGGTTACCGGAAACCGTGCCAGCTTCGACCAGGACTATCCCGTGCGTTTCTCGGACCGGGATCTTTTTCTGGCAACCATCGATTTTGCGTCCATCCTTGAAAAGGGCTACATTGCTTTACAGGATACCAGCGATGGCAATGTTTGCACAGTGGTCTTTCGAATCCGCGAGCCGGATTTGATCGATGATGTGCGGTCCGTACGCTTGAGCTTTGAACCGGAAAGTTACAGCGAGGACTGGAGCAATCGCAGAAAACCCGGGGCCACCACTTCGGAAACGATTCCATGAAAACCCTTCAGCTACTTACAATATCCCTGAGCGTAATGGTTCTGGCTTTCTGCTCCTCCACGGAAGATACCCTGCGCGAACTACAGGAGATTCCTCCTGAATTCAAGCGCTCCGGAATGATTTCCAGCAACACCTATCAGGTGTACATGCAAATCTTCGCCGCCAGCGAAAATGAGGCTCAGGAAAGCGGCCTGACCAAAGGCAGAAAACGGGCCCTGGAGCTCATTACCCGGGAGCCTTTTTTGCCCCGCTATCCTACGTATCAGGGAAAGCTCAAGCTGGAAGCCATCATTAACAACTACGGCCGTGTAGTTCGGGTGCATCCCATTAACCAGGATTACTGGGGAGTGGTCTTTCAGGTGCATAAAATAGGACTGCGCGAAGAATTCAGACGTATCTGGTAGGTAATTATGTCGGAAGTAAGAACCAGGTTTGCCCCATCCCCCAGCGGATTCTTGCACGTTGGCGGGGCGCGAACCGCTCTATTCAACTATCTTTATGCCAAGGCCTGTGGCGGTTCCTTTGTGCTTCGCGTGGAAGACACAGATCAGGAACGTTCCACACGCGAGTCCGAGGACATTATCCTTGATTCCCTGGAATGGTTGGGCATCAAAGGCGATGAAGGCGTCCGCGAAGGGGGGCAGTACGGGCCCTACCGACAGTCCGATCGTCTGGATCGCTATCAGAAGTACACCGATGATTTGCTGAGCAAAGGCCTGGCTTATCCATGCTTCTGCACCAGCGAAGAACTCGAACAGAAGCAAAGCCGATCCAAAATGCTGGGTGTTCCCCACGTATACGATGGCAAGTGCAGAAACCTCTCTGCGGAAGAAGTACAGGCGAAGAAGGATGCCGGCGAATCCTACGCCATACGCTTTCAGGTAGATCCATCGGAAGTGGTGGTAGATGATGTGGTGCAGGGAAGGGTCAAGTTCGATGCTCGCCTCATCGGGGACTTTATCATAGTCAAATCCGACGGATTTCCTTCTTACAACTATGCCGTGGTCATCGACGACCATGAGATGAAAATCAGTCATGTGATTCGCGGCGTGGGGCATCTTTCCAATACTCCTCGTCAGATTCTGATCCATCATGCTCTGGGATTTAGTTTACCTGTATACGCGCACATTTCGGAGATTGTGGGCACCGACCGCAAGAAGCTCTCCAAGCGAAGGGGAGCGACTTCCGTGCTTCTGTTTCGCGATCTGGGATACCTATCCGACGGTCTTGTGAACTACATGGCGTTGCTGGGCTGGTATCCGGAAGATGCAGTGGAGTTTTTGCCCGATGGAGGACTGGCAAAGAAGTTCGACATTGCTCGATGTTCCAAGAGCCCAGCCATGTTCGATTTCTTTGAAACCGATAAATCTGAAGCCGAGTTCGAGCCTCTGAACATGGAGCGCGAAGAGCTGAACAAATGGATCAATCCCAAGAGCAAGCTCAACTGGCTGAATCAGAAATATATTCGTCATTACGAATTGCCGGAGTTGTATCGTCTGGCCCGTCCATTTCTCGAAAAGGATGAACGCGTGGCGGCGTTGATCCATGAAGACGAAGAATTACTGGTGAAGACACTGGGCTCCATTCGCGAATACATGACCACTCTGGAAGATGCAGGTCCGTACATCCTGGAGATTTTTCGCAAATCCGTGGAACCGGAAAGCGAAGAAGCGAAATCGGTGCTGACGGAGGAAGGGGCAGCGGAAGTAGTGAGCGCCTTTCTGGAAGAGATCAAAGGTGCCAGTCCGGAGCACCCGGAGGATTTCGCCGGGCTGATGAAAGCCGCCGGTAAGAAAGCGGGGGCCAAAGGAAGAGGGCTGTTTATGCCCATTCGCGTGGCCACCACCGGAAAAATGCACGGTCTGGAACTTCCCATACTCTTTTCCCTGCTGGGCAAGGATACACTGATCAAAAGAATTGAAAGCGTTATGGCCATGGTAGGTTAGAAGAGAGTCAAATAGAGAATCAGGCTGAGAGGCAAAGAGGCTAGCGGAAAAAAGGCAATCCGGCGAAGATATGACGACCAGGCGAAAAGGAAGCCAGCAATACAGAGGAAGCGAGGAAGAATAAGATGAGCGGAGCAATCATAAAGGAACACGGCGAAGTTGTGGAGCTTTGCATGGACTTTAACGAGCAGAATGCAATGGATGCCCAGTCTTTTCTGGACTTCGCGGCCGCCCTGGACAAGATTCGGACCAATAAGTCCTACAGCGCCATGTTACTGACCAGCGCCGCAAAAGGTTTCTTTTGCAACGGTCTGGATGCTAAGATCATGGTGGATCAGGCTCATAAAGATATCCATCGAATCGTAGACATCCTGATTCGCTCCACCCAGGTGCTCTTTCATCTGCCCATCCCTGTGGTCTGTGCGATCAATGGAAACTGTGTCGGAGGAGGGGCCCTGTTCGCACTCTTTTCTGATTATCGTTTCATGAACGGACAGAAAGGTCGGATCGGTTTTCCAGAGGCCAACATCGGGATGAACTTTCCTGCCTCCGGCGCCCGGATTCTTGTAGAAACCGTTGGCATGAACCAGGCCCGGGATCTTTTGATGCAGGGAAAGCTAATCAAGCCAGATCAGGCAAAAGAGATCGGGCTCATCGATGAGGTGTATCCGGCGGACGAGCTCTTCGATAAATCCCTGGCTTTTGCCCGAAAGCTGGCAAAAACACCCCGACCGGCACTGGTGGGATTGAAAAAAGCCCTTAGATTGCCCTTCGAAGAAATGTTTTCCAAAATGGAATTGACGGACCGTGATTGGACCGTACGAACAATTGAAACAAAAGAAGCTCAGGAAGGTTTCCGTTCTGTAGTGGAAGGTCGGCGGCCGGACTTTGAGCAATTCAAACAGGGCTGATTAACAGAGAAATAGTTCAGGCCCGGAGGTTCATGTGATCGCGGGCATGCCCATTCAGGAAATACTTATCTATGTATCGATTCCGGTAACCACCGGAATCATCGGCTGGTTCACCAACTGGCTGGCCGTGCGAATGATTTTTGAACCCAGGGAATTTGTGGGTCTCTGGAAGTTTGGATGGCAGGGAATCATTCCTCATCATTCGGTAAAGATGAGCGGCCTGATTACCCGAATCCTCACCGAAAGATTGATCAAGCCCGAAGAGCTTTACCAGCGAATCGATCCCGCTCAGATCAACGAGTTGATATCCGGTCTGGTAGATTACAAAGCCCGGGAAATTGTAGAAAAGCTGATCAAGGCACAGAATCCCCTTTTATGGAATGTTCTTCCGGACTTCGTAAAAAGCAATATCATCGATGAGGTGCGAAAGCAAATCCCCGCGCAGATTCAGGAAATCTATCATGAATTCGGTAAGGACCTGGATTCGGCTTTCGATTTCGAATCCGTAGTCTCCACTTCGCTCAGCGGAAAGAATACATCGTATCTAATCGAAATGTTTCAGCGATGCGGCGGTCCGGAATTCCTTTTCATCATAAAGTCCGGCCTGTGGTTTGGCCTGGGCATTGGTCTTTTGCAGCTGGCTTTCATTCACTGGCTCAACCAGTGGTGGGTAATGCCCATTATGGGACTCATCGTGGGATACGTCACAAACTGGCTGGCGCTTCAAATGATCTTTCGCCCTCTGGAGCCCAGGAAATTCGGATTCATTTATTATCAGGGATTGTTTCTGAAGCGACAGCCAGAAGTATCCTACGAATTCGCAGATGTTTTACAGAAGCGGGTCTTTCATTCGGAAAACCTGGTGCGAATGATCTTCGAAGGAAAAGGCGGAGATCTACTGATTCAACTGGTGCGCGACAAGGCTGCCGAAGGCGTGGAACAGGCGGTAAAGGAAACGCCGGTCATTCCCATGATGATTTCCGACGAGCAGAAAAAGCAGATCAAAGAGCAGACCGCCAACATGCTGGTGGGCGCCGTTCCGCAGGTGGCCACCAGGATCGAAAGCTACATCGTGGATGCCCTGGATATAAAGCAAACGGTGGCGCGAAGGCTTTCCTTTCTTCCTCCCGCCGAGTTCGAAGAACTACTCCATTCCGTGTTCAAAGAAGACGAACTCACTCTGATTGCTCTGGGCGCTTTTCTGGGAGGCCTGGTAGGCATGATTCAGGCTTTCCTGGTGTATTTTCTTTAGAGCAGGCTGGAAAACTGCATCTCTTCGCTTGGCTGACGCATTGTATGCGTAGAGTATGGATCCGTGCTGGAATCCTTGTTCGCACATCGATCTTTTCTTCATCGCCGCGTTGCCGCCCCTCGTTAAGCACTATCCAGGGCGAGATTTGCCACCACGGCCTAATCCGGCACCAGGAATTGAAAGGAAGTTTTAAAATCCATGGAGAACGCCCTGGCGTTAGATTCCAGCAGAATCATCTCCCATGATGCCCCGTCCAATGACCGCGCCATTCGCGCCGTGTCGGGAGCACCGGTGGTAAAGCCCGAGATGAAGAAAGTCCCTTCTCGGAATTTCATTTCCTGTACCGAACTTGCCACCGATGTCAGGTCAACGCCGGTAGGCAGAGCCCTGGAATAGGAAATTCCATCGAAGGACACTCCCAGCTCATCGTTTCCAGGGCAGGCCACGAGAAACAGGCCATTTCCATAAGCTGCATCTTCGCAGCCGCTGAGTGAAGGGCCGAGGGGGCTTGTGTTCCAGGTCGATCCGCCCTCCGGCCGATAATACACATCATTCGAGGAAAGACCAATAACCACGCTGAGGCCGGCTCCGTGTATCGCTCCCGTTCCGGTATCGCCGCCGGGCAGGTTAATGGAGGGAGTGAAAGCAGGACCGGAGTCCACACGGACAAAGAAATCAGCCACCGATTGCATTCCTACATAAAGTGTGCCGTTCAGATCATGGAGGCTGGCTACGCTGCCCACAACAGAGACAGCCGTATTGTTCCATTGAAGCCCATCCTCGGAATACAAAAGCTCGGCCTGCGTCGAAGCGTTGCTTCTTACGGCAGCGAAACCTCCGGCAGGGTTGACACGAAGGTTCATTACGTCGCCGCCCCCATTGAGGTATACCACCTGCCAATCTCTATCAAACGTATTGGAACGGACGATGTAGGAATTACCTGCGCCATCGTTTCCTGAGGCCAGTATGCGATTGTCCGGCGTGATCAAGACAGAAATGTAGCTTGCTGTGGCGCTGGCCGGCACAATCGGATAGAAGCTCGCACCGCCATTACGGGAAATCCACAGCGTACCATTGTTTCCGCCCACAACCATGAGGGGCACAGGCTGAAAATAGAGTGCGCGGGTTCCGTCGTCGCAGCTCAAGTCTGTGGACTGGCAGGGCGCTTGCGCCACCGAGCAATTCCCGAACAGGACGATGCCTCCAAGAAGAGGGGTGCATATCGCTTTGAGCCTCATCCACAGACTCTATGTCAGGGTACATATCTGTAAAGGGGGTTTTTCGCCTTTATTTTCACTGGACAGGTCATGGAAGCGGGTTTTGTAAGACTACCATGGCTTTCGAAGAACTCATCGAGAAAATGAAACAAACCGGACGGTTCAATCCAGGAGCGGCTTTTGAGAGCAGCGATCTTGACATATGGGAATCCGAGCATAATATGAAGCTTCCGGACTCCTTTCGTACCATTCTTACGGCGGGAAGTTACGACATCGCCAATTTCTATTTTCATCCTCTGAAGGAGTCCGTGGATTTTCCCGGATTTGTCCTTTTTGCGCGATGGAACGACGATGAGTTTGCCCTGAAAATCGATAATTCCGATGAAGCCGTTTACGTGCTCCTGAAGGGTGAGCAGCCCTATCGCAAATCGGACACTTTTCAAGAATGGTTTCGCACCATGGCCGACCTCACGGCGCGTACAAACAATCCGGAATAAAGGGATCCCTTACCAGCGGGCTTTATGGTCTTCGGCCCATCCGCTGGCGCCGGAAATTCTATGGGTTTCGCCGGCAACTCGAATGGTGCCCGCAAACTTTCCGATCATCTGATGCACTTCGGAGTTCACGATAATTAGATTGGACTTTGCTACCCTTTCATACTCCGCAGTCAGAGTAAGGTCCACAGCATTGCTGGACTCAGTGTAGATGCGCCAGGGACGCTTGTAGTTAGTGGAATCGAAATCGAACTTGATGTCTTCGCTGATCTTGTGCAATATCCCATCGACGATGATTCCGTTTTCCGTAGACAGAGTGCCATCGGTCCATCCAGCCCCCAGGTTCCAGGAGATTCGTCGATTTCCTTTGATCTGTGTGCCGCAAGCCCAGTTCCAGACGCTGCTATAGGGCCAGACGCCTCGCCCAAAATCCAGAACAGCCACGCTGCTTTCCGGACGAAATGTATGCTGTCCTGCGGAACATTTGATTGTACCTTCGGATCGCAATCCTATTCTTTTTGAGGTGAATTGAAACTCCGAGAGGTTCCAGGGCACCACCACATTCAGGCTTTCGGTTGCGGAAGGATTGAATACACGGAGATCCGCTTCAAAAATGGGCTCCCCCTTCTTTTTTACATTTCCCTGGATCTGCCAGTCTTCCGAACCAGGCTCCTGCTGGAAGATCAACTCCATGCCGGAAGAGCTGAAGCCCGCCGGGTCCTCTACCAGATCGCCCTGCTGCACTCCCTGACCCAGCAGTCCAATGTTTGTGAATTCCTCAAAGCGGTCTCTGGATCGCTGCAACCAGTATACAAAACATACCGAGGCATAGTCCAGATTGGAAACCGTAAGGCTGACCAGGTAGTCCGCATCCATGATGCACCAGTAATTCCATCGCTTCTTGCGGGGCCAATGACCGGGAATCTGGCAGTTTTGCAGCGGGTGACGGCTGAAGCCCACCGAGTCCTCGTTCAGCTTTCCGGATTTCAGGCACAGATTCACTGGCTCCACTATTTCCCGTTCTGTGCGCTTTTCCATAGGTAGGCACCCAGCGGAGCGGAGGGAGCTCTGGATCGCCAGAAAAATACGTCCAACCCTGTTCCGGGGAACAAAATTTTTATTGACTGGCCGGCCAGTTAGTGATATATCTAGAGAGTGTTACGAGAGTCTCAGGTCGTACGAAGGATCTTTCTATAATGTACTTATTGACAGTGGTACTTTGGCGGCCGATTCTCAGGGCATAGTAGTACCGATGGGAACTTTTCTCTCGGACTGAAAAAAACAGAGGCAGCGCCAGAAATATAGAGGGTGCGGCCAAAAAGAGTGTATCTCCCCCGAGATATGGAGCTGATTCATGCGATACTTTGTACTGGGGCACATGCTTTGTGCATGCCTGCTTTATGCTGGCTGCAAGAAAAACACGGATGGAAATTCCATCCCAATCTTACCTGTGGCCACGGACTCTTCAGCCAATAACATACAAACGCCGGTGGAAACCAATGATCCTGAGCCGCAGGTAAGCCTTCCGGGCGACTTCGGATCTGACGGGCCGGAAGCCTTTCTGATGACCGATCCTTCGTCAGTGAATCGCTATGCCAATCTGGAGTTTTCTTTCTCCGAAAGGATGGATATAGCGGCCGTAGAATCCGCCCTGGAGATTGTAGATAGCGGTGGAAATCCCATTCCAGGGCCGGGCGCAGGAGGCACCTTTCGCTGGGTTTCTCCGCGAAAGGTAATTTTTGATCCCTACAAAGAGCTGAAAGACGATGAAGGTTATCAGATTCGCTTTGGCACAAGCGCCACCACAGAAAGCGGCGATTCCCTTCTGGTAGATTCCAGGACTTTCAATGTGCAGACCGAGCCGAGCTTTACCATGACCCATACGGTGAATGGAGTCTCGCTGGGCACAAACCGTGGAGTTTCGCTACCCCAGGCCACCAATCCTACAGTAACCCTGGTTTCCGTTCTTTCGCATCATGACAAAGTAGAGAACCTCAAACTAGGCTCCCTGGATGGAAATACCGTTACCCTCTGTAGCGGGGGGTGCACTACGGATACATTTACTACGGATCTTACCGCATCGTCCCTGGCCCCGGAGAACGGGGGCAATCCATACTACTATGAAATT
>JAGRNE010000076.1 GCA_020440915.1 Leptospiraceae bacterium
TTATTAAGAAATCTGTGGCCCGAACTTCTGGATCGTTGGAAGCAGAAACCTGTCATGCTGGGACTGGCTGCCAATGAAACTGGTTGGAAGGGGAGACTTTCGCTTCTTCGTTCCACCTACGATCCAGCTTCTGGTATGACAAACCTGGACAAAGCGTTTGTCATGGAAGGTAGTCATTGCCTGGCCCTTTGCGCTGTTACGTCATTGGACTCAGGGCAGGCCGAAAAGGAAAATCAGGAAGAATCGCAGGCAGATGCAATCGGCGCCGATAAATCCCCGGATCGCATCGCCATTTGCCGGATTCCTCTTTCCGAAGTTCAATGCACGGTTCGCGACGACGGCGAAAGCCTTTTCGAATTTGACGGACAGAAATTCCATCACTATCGCATTAGAGGTAGTCTGCAGATCGAAGCCCGGGAAGCGGTGGTCCTGGAGGCCGGACGGTATCGGCGGCTGGCTCCGCAGTTTATGATGCGGGAAGTCACCGGACTCGGGGCCATGGCTCTGGGGTTGCTGCAGAACAGTAGCGACGATAAAGCCCTGGAAAGCGAACTACAAGCTTACTGCGCGGAAGTAGGATTGGCCCGCCAGCAGGGCAGGCCAGGAAAGAAGAACTTGAAGTGGGCTGCCGAAATCATT
Source organism: Leptospiraceae bacterium (assembly GCA_020440915.1). Taxonomy (GTDB): domain Bacteria; phylum Spirochaetota; class Leptospiria; order Leptospirales; family Leptonemataceae; genus UBA3465. The sequence goes on from JAGRNE010000076.1 coordinate 640, forward strand.
GCTCGCCTCTGCCAGAAGAAGCAGGATATTCATCCCCTCTGGCATCGATTGAATGCAACAGCTAGCCTTTAAGCGACAGGAGCCAGGCCCGGTTTCTAGCTTCCTGACCTCCGGGAGTCTTCAAACTCTTCTGCCCTCGCCTGAATCTCATAGGATTCCAGAATCTGCATACCGGAGCCCTGGTCGGGCAAAGCCATGGCCCTGGCCACATCTTCGGCCCGGATAGCCCTGTACTTCTTTAGCGGACCCAGCAAGAGCGGGTTTACCAGGCCGGCGGCCACGCTACCCATCATTTCTCCAGGACGGACTTCCTTACGATGCCCCAGAAGCAGAGATGGACGAAAAATTCGAATTGCGGGGATAGGGAGCTTCTTCACCTCTTCTTCCAGTTCTCCTTTCACTCGATTGTAGAAGATACCGCTGGATGCATTGGAGCCCAGCGCCGTAACCAGATAGAAAGCCACGCCCGCCTTCGCACACATCTTTGCCAGGTTCAAAGGATACTCATAGTCCACCTTGCGAAAGGCTTCCTGGCTTCCGGCCTTCTTGATTGTCGTACCCAGGCAGCAATAGACTGGTCCGGTCAACCCGGGGAAGCTGTCCGGATCGTCGAAATTCACCACATGGTAGGAGGCTTTGTTCACGACTTCGGCATTGCTCCCGTCCCGGGAGTCGTTGCCGCTGACGTCGTGCTCCGGCCTTTTTCGCACCAGCGCCACCACCGTTTCAACGTCTGAACGAATACTCAATTTCTGTAGTAGTTGCGAGCCTACCAATCCGGTAGCTCCGGCCACATAACAAATCATATCTCTTATCTCCTGTCTGGAATACCTTCCCCTGTTTGGAAGCCCCTTGCCGCCAGCAATTCCCTGATGCCGATTCCCTGATGCCTCCAGTGGAACGCTTGCTGCCGGCATCCAGGTTTTCGGCCAACAGACAGATTGCTGCTGCATCGTCCAGGAATGCGACTAATTACGGCTGAGCCTTGCGATAAGGGCGGAATGCCCGGGAAATTCTCGAACCAGTTCTTCAGCTTTTGCCAGCTCAAAGTCCGCAAAATCGAATCCCGGGGCTACAGTGCAACCCACCAGGGAGTACCCAAAATCCCGTTTTTTTGAATCGGGCTCGGATGCAAACCAGGCCCCGGCCGGAACCACACCCTGAAAAACCTCATCGTTTAGATTCTGGCCCAGATGCAGACACTGGTAGGAGCCATCGGAAAAAATCTGATGCACCAGAAGCGGATCGCCGGCATAGAAGTGCCACATCTCATCGCTCTTTATGCGATGAAATGCGGAGAATTCGTCGCTCGGTATCAGAAAATAGATCCCGGTGCAAACCTGTCGGCTACCCGTCGATCCTATTAAAGATCCGTCGATTTCCAGGGTGCTGCGGTATGTCTCCGCAAAGTAGCCGCCTTCCGGATGCGGCTGCAGGCCCAGCTTATTGACAATTACTTCTATATTCGACTGCATGCTATTGAGCTTTCTCTTTAGGCGGCCAACTCCGGTAAGCAAGGCAGCGAGTTGAGCGCGAACCTAGCTTTGAATGATTCCATTTAGAACCAGATCGGTAAGCAGGGCCACATCGTCCGGGAACTTCAGGTTTCCTTCCCGAAAGCCCACTGCCATACCAATGGCTACAGCTCGCAATACAAAGGCCATTTTTTCCGGATCCCTGCGACGGAAATCCCCGGATTCTATGCCGGCCGAGTACGCTTTTGCGATAGGACCTACAGCTCCCTTACCCGCCTCCTCAAAATCCTGGACAATGTCCACTCCGGATTCGCGAACCAATTCCGCACGTTTGGTCACCAGAAGATCAAAATAGGCATGATTGGTGCTGTAGAACTGGAAGAAGGCGACGGCAGAGGCCTGGAGGGTGTCCACCGCTTTTGCGCCCTGCATAGCTTCAAGAGCGCGATCGTAACCCTCGTTCAATTCCTGCAGGCCGCGTGTGAGCAAAGCCAGATAGATTTCTGCCTTATTCTTGTAGTAGAGATAGAGTGCAGGCCTGGACAGCGATACGGTGGCCGCGATGTCCTCCATGGTTATGTCCTCGTAGCTCTTTTCCTGTATGAGCTGGCGCGCGGACTCCAGGATCTCCTGCTTCTTCTTGATTCGGCTTTTGCGCTCCTTTACGGCCATAGAGAAAGATCAAGATATGCAAAGCCCCTGCCCTTAGCAAGAAGAAAGCCCCGGCTTCAGGCCAGGGCTCCGTTCATTGCATAGCTATCAACTATATAACATTAATTACAATCGGCGTCCAGAGATGTTTCCAGGCGAACATTCACATCCGGCCAGAGCTTACTCACTTTGTCCGGTCCTGTATGTAGCGCTTTGCAGACCTCGTTCAGCGCCTTCAGGGCTTCGCTACCCTCGAAGTTAGCAACGTCCAGAGATCCTTTTAGAATCACCTTCCGGCCATCTACGGCAAGCTCCACAGGAATTTCCTGGGTTCGTCCATTCATGGTAAGCGTCATCACTCCGGAATTGCCTTCAATGGACTTTATGCCTCCTTCCAGAGAGCTGCCTTCAATGTGTCCGAAGAAGTGTTCTTTGATTTTTGCATCCCGGCCATCGTTTCCAGAGTCCACGCTATTTACGTCAATTGTAAAGGTTGCATTTTTGAATACATCCAGCTGGCTTTTGGCCGGCGCCGTTCCCTGGATCTGGAACTGATTAAAGCCCCCTTCCACAGCGGCCTTTTCGGTGTATTTGAAAGCAGTCCAGTGCACCGAAGTGGTGGGCTGACTGTAAGAGAATGTACAGTCCTCGGACAAGGGGCTATTCTGCGGATCTTCCTGCGAACAGAAGCTGAGTCCAGCCATGGCCAAAGTTGCCAGAGCCAGCGCAATCCTGATTGGTTGTTGAGTCATTCAATCCTCCTGATAAGATAATTTTCGAATAAGGACAGTATCAGTCAGAGGATGCTAATTTCTTCTGACATTCTTCGCAATATCCATATACCTCAAAGATATGCGTCACCGGTTTGAAATGAGCGCGATCCATTTGCTCTTTGAAGGCGCCGGAGACGTCACAATGGTCCAGACAAAAGGACTGCTTGCAAGAAAGACATATGGCATGATGATGATGGTGCTTGCCCTGAAATTCAAAGCGGGCCGACTCGCGGCTCTGCAGGTTTATCTGTCCTACCAGGCCGGCTTCGGTCAGAGTGGAAAGGTTTCTATAGATGGTATCCAGACTTACGTGAGGATGCTTCTCTTTAATAGCTGCATGGATCTCCTGCACGGAAAGCGGGATTTCGCTTCCAATGATAGTCTCCAGGATTTCAATTCTCTGCGGTGTTAGCTTGTACCCCAGGTCTTTGATCTTCTGCAGAGAGAAGGCGAGCTCTGATTGCTGTCCGGGCATCTTTCGAGAAGAATCTACAGGGAAGGCCAGATGACAATGGTTTTTTGGCTCCCGCTCCAGCCCCGCTTCAGGAAGAAAAATGCCATCCCTGTAACCTTCTCCAGAAGAAGGCGCCAGAAGCGCCCAGAGCCGCCAGAAAAACAGCCATATGAGTCATGGGAACATCGAGCACGGAGGCAAAAAAGAAACCAAGACCCGAACAGATAAGCGCAAACGTAGGAGCCACCACCAGCAGACGGAAAGGGCTACGGCAGAGTTCTCGGGCCGCCATGGCCGGCAGAACCAGAAATCCGAAAGTGTAAACCAGACCGGCTATTCGAAGCGATAAACCGATGACCAGACCAACCCAGAGGAAGGATAGTATCTCGATTTTTATGGCCTTCAAGCCTATGGACCTGGCGAAGTCAGGGTCCAGCAGGCATAGAAAAAGCCGATGCCGAAACCAGGCGATCAGTCCAAGAGTCAGAAATAGAAGCGCTCCGAAAAGCAGGAGTTCCCTTTGCTGCGAACCCAGCAATCCGGCCGACAGAATCTGTTCTACTTCTGTCAGGCCAAAAGGTGCTTCGGAGACGATCAGGATGGCCAGAGCGCTGCTTACCAGAAAGACCCAGCCGTTCACCGATTCCAGCGTCAGCCGCAGACCTCTTTTTCCGCCCAGAACGGGCGCAAGGATGGCAGCCCCCGCTGCAAATAATGCGGCGCCAGATTCGAGGATCCAGAAGAAGGATGGTTCTTCCCGAGCCAGACCCAGGCCCGCCGCAATCCAGAGCGCCAGGGCCACTCCCACTGTGGATGACTGAGCCACCGCCGCTCCCAGAAAGATCTGATCTTTCAACACCACCACAATGCCGCAAATGCCCAGAAGCGCCGCTGCCAGCCAGCCTGTGGCGTAGGTCTGCCAGAACAGGTCCCAGGATTGAAAAAATGCTTCCATAAGAATCTCGATTATGCAGTGCCCTGCGCGAATTGGCGAACCGCCATGACGTTGCAGGCCACTTTGCTACTTCGCAGAGCGGAGACCTCTGTCCATAAATCTACCTGGCGCTGCAGAATCATTCTGTTCTTCAAAATCCAGAATCCGCAATCCATTTAGATCCTTCAGGTAGTGGTCTTCATGACTGACCACAAGCACAGTCTTTCCTTCTTCTTTATGCAGGCGATCCAGTTCTTGATAGAAGCGGATTGCGGAAGGCCGGTCCAGACCGGTAGAAGGCTCGTCCACCAGAAGAAGGTCGGGCCGAATCATGAGTGTGCGAGCCAGGATAGCCCGCCTTTGCTGACCGCCGGAAAGATCCCAGAAGTTGCGCCCCAGGATAGACTGCAACTCCAACCGTTCCACGATGCGGATCATTGAATTATCATTTTCGCCGCTCCGGGAAGAAGTGGAACGGCCCTCGAAAAGAGCCATTTGCCCCATGTAGATAAAATCCCGAACCTTGAGATTTACCGAGGGATGAATTCCCACCGACTGCGGAATGTATCCTGCGTTGTAGGAGCGATGCCAATGAATCTGGCCCTGCAGGGGCTGTAGCAATCCCACCAGGGTCTTGATCAAGGTGGACTTACCGCAACCGTTGGGCCCGCGCAGAACCCAGAAATCCCCGCAATGTACTTCCCATTGCAGACTGGCTACAGGACTGCCATACCCTATTGTCCAATCCGCTTCGAATAATATCGCATTTGCCTCGCCTGTCACCGAGGCTCTGCTATCGATTTCCGTGGTGGTCTTATCCATGCCCTTTTAAGAGAGTAGAGATGTTGTATCCGATGAAATCCAGATACGTATCCGTACCGGCCCTGGCCTGCCCCTGATTGGCCATGGGAAGAATGGTGGCTCCGGTTTTTTCTGCCAGAAAGCTGGCATATCTGGGACTGTAATACGCGGCCGAGAGAATGTAAACCGATTTCCCCTGCATCTGCTTTGCCAGTTCGGTCAGATGATTGGTAGTAGGATCCACTCCGGGTATGGGCTCCATGTATCCGAGAAACCTCAGACCAAAAATGTTCGAAAGATAACTCCAGGTGGCCGCATGATCCCCCACATAGTACTTGCTCTGGAGCGCCCGGGCCTGTCCCAGCCAGCCTGCCAGCTTTCCATGCATGCCATTTCGCTTCAGGAATTCCAGAAAGCCATCATAGCCGGCCTTATGGAGTAGCAGCGCCAGCTTATCCAGCCTGCCCGCAAAATGAATGGTTATGGCCGGGCCGTAGAGTTTCACCGATAACATCTTTTCGAAGTTATCATATCGGGCCTGGTAATAGGAAGCAGAGCCCGGATCAATCTGCTTCAAACGGTCGCGAATCAATCCTGCCACAAGAAGGCCGGCGGTGGGATCGGTAAGATAATGGGGGCTTCCCATAGGGTGCACGTCGCCCATACTACGACTGATCTCCATGCCGGGTACGTCTCGAGGACTGATTACCAGGGAAGCGTCTACAAATCCCGGCTTTCCTTGCTGGATCCTGGTATTTCGGGATTGTTTTAGAAGCACCGGCGCCCAACCAATCTCCAGTTCCATTCCCGCCTGGATATACATATCGGCCTGGGAAAGAGATCGAATAAAACCTGGTCGGGCGTCCACAAAATGAGGATCTTCCGTACCCCGGACAAAGGACTCTACCTGCACGCGATCGCCTCCGATCTCCGAAGCAAGCATCCCCAGTTCCGGAACCGTTGCACAGATTCGCAAAGGCTCGGCCGCCAGCAGAGTTCCGGTGGACATTGTAAGGGCGAAAATCCCCGCCAGAACTGCCCTGGCCGATTGACCTGATAGCGCTGCAGCCAGAACTCCTTTCCAATTCGCCGAATTCGCTACTGCATCTTTCTTTTTCCCTTTCATCTTCTTCCTCCTGCTGGTTTCGCTCCGCCCTGGATTTCAGGACGGGAGCCGGACCGCTCGTTAAGTGCGGCCAACTAGAATTTGTGGGCCGGATGATGCCCTATTAAGAATTCCGCTCCAATCCATACGCTCCACGCTGCCCTGCCCTTATCCTGCAGAACAAATTCCACCGGATAGGCAGGTAGAGATGCATTGATTTCGTTTAAGCCCAGAGTTAGCACCTTTCGGTCGCGAAGATGGTCCGCCCATTCCTGATTGTACTGCAGACGAAATCGCGTAAACTCGGAAGGCTGATAGATAATCAGCGGCGACACGCGGACTCTGGTATCTCTGGCCGGATCCCGATCCCTGCCGAAGAGATCTTTTCCGGACAGCCACTCTCCTCCACTGACTCGGCTTTCGCCGGATCCGCTGGCAAACTCGTAGCGCAGCCCGGCAGACCATCCGCGAACAAAGCCCAGGACCAGCTGTGTGTAATACCCCCAGTCATGAAGCGTTTCTTTCGGATTTGTGATTCGCGCCATCGCTTCAATGGCCTGCTTCGCTTCCTCTTCGGATAGCGTAGAGAAATCCCGGGAGCCGGTGAGCACGGCAATGGCCAGACCAAAGTTACCCTGATCCGACGACAGAAAGCTATCGTTGGCCAGATTGGACAGAGCCACCGTAGTAAAGGTTTCCGTCTCATCGTAGGGCTCGAAGAACTTACCTCCCAGAATAGCATAGGTATTGGCAAGACGGCCAGTATCCGGCATCTTGTGCACCCGGTAATCGCGTCGCATGACCTCGGACTGCCAGATCAAATAGGGAAAGCCGCGATAATTCGTTGCCGGTCTCCATTTCACATATAGGTCGGCGCCGTAGATTACGGTGCGTCCTTCTGGTCCGGTGGCGTTGGGGCCAACCATTCCAGAGATACCGAATTTCGCAGTGGCCGTGTCTGTTACATCAAAACTGTTTTCCCATCGAAGCAAGTAGGCCATATCTTTGGGGCTATTCGCTTCCTTTGATTCTGTATCGTAGCCGCCGATGGGAACTTCTTCCTCTGTTCCATGGCTGTGACCTCCGGCCTCGCTGGCGCCCAGAAAGCTTTTCATCATTTCGCCGTCTGCATTTTGCACGCCAAAATGAAGCTCCGAGAACCAGGGAACGGGCAGAAGCCAGCCCAGCCTTAGACCTTCGCTGTTCAGTCCATGATCTCCCATTACACGCGTCAGAATGGAAGGCGCGTCCATGAAGGCCCAGGTGTGCGGATGCTGAGGATTCAATAGGCCGAATTCTGTGTAGAATTTACCCAGTTCCAGCTGCAAACCAAAGGGAAGGGACTGGGATGTAATGAAAGCTTCCTCAACCTCGGCCCCATGCGAAAGATTCACATGGGCTTCCGCATAGAAATAAGGGTCTACGGCGCCGGAGAAGGACATCTCCAGGCTGGTCATGGAAAATCCTTTGCGTCGGGGGTCGTGCAGACCTGCCTGCAGACTTTGAATCTGGGAATCGTCCAGGTTGGAAAAACCCAGCGCAAAATCCCCCACCAGTGAGATGTCTATGAGCCGCAGATTTGTATTTCCCAGGCGGATAGCCGTGGTATCCTGGGCTCCGCTACCGGAAGGACCGTCCAGTTCGTCCAGAGCCTCATCCAGGGAAGGTCCCGCTCCTGGCTCCTCCGCCGCCATAGAAGAAAAGGCAATACCAATGAGCAGGGCCGCTACCAGACCTGCACGAGCCACCCACGCTCCTGCAAATTCTGCGGGTTTCTTACGGGCTTTCCTGAAATACCCGCCCTTTGCAGCAGGCACGTTTTTCGATTCTCTTCTATACAATGCGGCCATGGATTTCTCCTAATCAAGCAATATACTACGCCGTGTAAAGCGTAAATACGAACTTTCCTATTTTGACTTGACACCAATTAATAATTTTCCTATTTCTGCGCAAGTCCTTTTGTACTCTGACCAGGCAAATCCGCCATCGAAAGCAGGTCCCCGAGGGGCCACCGGCAAAAGGACGAGGAAAAAACCAGAGGAGGGAAAAATGAGGAAATTTATAGGTATACTGGCCCTGGCGGGCCTATTTACACAATGTACGCAGGAAGGCGAAGACAACACCGCGCTGGCCCTGGCAGTGCTTGCGGTGGCGGCACCAAACTGCACGGTAGGAAGCACATCCTTCTATGCAGACGGACAGGTGGACTGCTCCAGCGGCACCCAGGCTGTGGCCACTGGTACCGCTTTTCTAGCCGCCGCCCAGACACATGGAGACGTACTTTCAGTACAGATTACGGCGGATGTGGGCTCTGGCACAGGCGACAAAGTTGAAGTGCTGGGCCACGGAAGCGGAAGAAGCGCCACCAGTGCCGCTTTTTTGCGGCTCACCAATACAGGTAACACCTTTTCCGGGGGCTCGGAGAACAGTAGCGGTAGCGATACCGGAATTAGCCAGAATGGAGACGGTACCTATTGCGTCGAGTTTCATAAAGAAGCAGAGGTGCATGCCATCTACAACAAGGCTGCCTGCACGGATATGTCAACCAGTGCTGCTCACTGGGACTCCGAAGCTACCGGCGGCGGAAGCAAGAACAGCGTAACTACGGGAGCACCTTCAGGCAGCAACTGGGGAATTACGCTGGTGAATTCCACAGTAAGCGGATTAACAGTTAACTCCGAGGAGAAGTTTTCCGACTAATCCAATCTTCTGCAAATCTGCCAATTGCACCGTTTAGAACGCGACCCGGGGAAATTGCGAGATCGAGGACCCGGGTCGCGGTCTGCGAGCATAGTGCACTGCCGCAAGGCCAGAGCAGGGTACAATTCAGGCGATGGCGAAATGTCTTTACATCTTTTCTGGCAGATCAAGCATTGCGGATCATGAACCGGACGCTCTATTTCGTAGTTCTTTTCTCTCTTAGCATCCTCTACATTGTCCTTACAGCGTACCCTCCCTTTCCGGGGAGGATGTTTCTAAAGGCCGCGCCCATCTGGATGCTGGCGGGGCATGTATTTCTGACGCTAAAAGATCGGAAAGGAAGGCTACTACTGATTGGCGTTCTCTTTGGTTCCGCCGGCGATATCGCCCTGTCTACGGATTACAAACTTAGCTTCGTCATTGGACTGGGCTTCTTCTTGATTGGTCATTTGTTCTACATCTCCAGCTTTGCCTATCAATGGATGTTCCGTCCCTGGAAGCTTCTGCCTGCTGGTTTTGTTCTGCTTCTGTCCCTGGGACTCAGCATTACGCTGACGCCGTATCTGGGCGGACTCACCATCCCGGTGTATGCCTATGTTTTTGTAATTACTCTGATGGTGATCTTTGCCATCTTCCGCAAACCGCCCAATCCGGCCGTTTGGATTGGCGCTGTTCTATTTCTGCTTTCTGACGCTATCATTGCCCTTCGGGAGTTCATGAAAATGGAAATTCCCCAGGTTTCCATTTTGATCATGGGCAGCTACTACCTGGCCCAGATCCTGATTTCCGAAGGCAGTATTGAGGATGATGCCCGGCAGAACGCCTGAAACGCGCAGGACAGCCGGCATTACCCTCTGCAACGCTAAGCGGGAAGAGCGGTATCCGGCCATACATCCCGAGCACTAAATCTCTGGTTTTTTGAGCTGCACAATACCCGTGCCCGGAACGTCGGTCAGCTCTCTTTGCCCTTTCCTCTTGTAATACAGCTCGGTGGTTCGCAGTAGGGGAAAAAAGTCTTTAAACGCAATAGTAAGTGTTTCTGGACTCTTCTCGCAGAAAGCGAAGTACTCCACATGAATCTCTGTGCGATCCGCGCCTGGAGGTTTCTCTCGACGGATTTCCTCTACGCTAATCTCGCAACCGAATTCGGCAGGGATTTTCAGCATATTCGGTGCCTCTTTAACCAGCAATTCATCCATTTGCTTTTCTGAGAGGGTAGAATCCCCGGACTGCAAATCTTCGTCAAAAGCGGTCCAGATAAAGGCCGCATCCCCTTTGTTCTGGGGCACATATATTAGCCGCGCTTTTCCTTTTTCTATCTGGTCCGGTTCCGGTTTTTCGCCGAAAAAAAGAGCAAATGCGGCCAAAAGTAAACAAAGCCTGGACAGAACAGAAGAAAGATGCAGAGATGGGTACCTGGACATGGGGTACCGATGAGCGGTAGACTTCAGGTCGGCAATGAAAAAAGCTTTGCCGGAGGAAAATCAAGTGCTGCCCTGTTCTCGGAGATGCCCGGATTCCATTTTGCCGGGGCCTTTCCCCGGAAGAGCCGGAAATAGGATTCGACAAAGCGAACTACACTGAATATGAAAAAAGATTACCACATAGAGTTTAAAGCGGAAGAAATAAAGGACCTGCCTGCCGGCTGCATTGTTCGCCGGCTGGGCGAAGGGAAGGACCAACAGGGACGGTTCGTTAAACCATCGGACGATGGTCTGGCCATGGTCGTTGTGGACGTCATCGACCTGACCAATCAGGAATATCTAACCGAAGGAGGGATTATCCGACCCTCCCCTGGAGATACCCTGCTACGGCATCAGCAAAGTTTTGCCGACAGCGAGAAAGCGGAAGCTGCCATGCAAATCATTCGCAACTGGCCGCTATACCGGGACAATGAAGCGCTGCGGGACCCCATTACCGAATTCGTACAGAATTGCTTCAGTCCCGAGGAGATTCTTACCCTCAAGAAAGAAGATAATCTGAAGCCCCTTTTCGTCACCATCCAGCATAGATTTCAAATTGGTCGACACGCCCCCAGGATTGACTGGGAAAAGGTGCGATGGGAACGATTTCAAGAAGCCCTGGACGGCCTTTACGACGGTAAACATCTTACCTACGTAGCATTCATTCCTTCGGATCAGAACCACGACCCAAAGTTCTTTAGCATTGGCACGAAACCCCATGTGGAAACAGTGAAGCAGCTGGAACGGGAAGAGTTCTATTTCAAGCCCACCAATGGCGGGCATATCAAAGTCATTAGCGCCACCAACGAGACTCCCAAACGATTTCTGGTAGATGCGGGTTCTAATGAGTACGGCGCCGGAGTAAAGGCTTCAGTGGCAACGGCCGAATTGATATGCGATATGCTGGAAAAGGTCCACCCCGGCCCGGAGTTCATCGCTGTAAAAGGCCGTGATGCGTACGGCGTTCAGCAGAGCTACTGATTGCAAGGCCGAAGCCTTCGAGCCCTGCGCCCCCGGGGCTTCCTGCAGTCAACTGCCGGAGCCCAAACCATTGCGAAATTGGTTTTCAGCCGGCGAGCCGGCGGACGCTACCGCTCAAGGAAAGAGTCAGCGCTACCGCCGGTTTGTCCGGAGTCTGCTTTGATTAACTATTTGTACTGAAAGATAATGCTTTCCGGCACTTCTGCACTGCCCAGAGGTCCAATCTCGATGGCTGCGGGCCGGGTCGCTTTCGGAAAACTGTAGATCAAGATGCGCTCCGCATAGCTTCCAGGCGCAATGCGTTCCTTTGCCTTCACAGGACTCTGATTCGCTCCATCGGTTTTAAGAACCCTGAATGGATCCTGACTTGCGGTTTCCGATTTTAGAATGACCTTTGTATGATCCCATTCCATGGGCGATGAGGTCTGATTGTTCAAAGTCAAATAGACCCATACAAATCCGTCGCCGTCCTTCTGAGGACCGTACTTGTAGTCGCCTTCATAATACTCGTTTGGGCCCATGTTGATTCGGGTAATCTGAGCCATCCACGTTGGATCCTGCTTCAGGATCTGCCAGGCTCCGTCGCCGCCGCAGAATGCGGTGAGAGAAGCCAGCGAGAACAAAATCGAAGCGATGAAGATTGCGCGAAGCTTACGTTGCATAGATTAAATCTGTCACCCCAATCATTACATTTAGATGACGGTCTTGCAACAGCCTTTCCGTCCGATTTTGTCGGGAGCTCTTCGTCCGATTCTGTCGCAGGCTTTGCTGCCGATCTGGCTTCTCTGAGCAGAAGGACTGTTGTGCAGAGCAGCATTTTTTCTGCCCTTTTTTTAAGCATATCGCTCCTGGAGCGCGCGATTCCTGCACTCCAGGTTCTGTATTGGCCACAGTAGCCTGGTATGTAATTTGCAAAGGTCTCTATGAGAGAAAAGGCTGAATCGAGTGTAGCATTGCGCCCCGGACACCATGGGTCCAGGGCAATGCGCTTGTAGGATGAAGATTTTGCGGGGGACAGACCCGCCCTCCCTGAACGGAAACCGGAAGGGCCCTGCAGGCCGGCAGGAGCCGACAGGGCCCGGCAGGGAAAAAAAGGAAGGATTCCATGATAGATGTAAAATACGGAAAACGGAAAGTGGTAAACTACAGGGGCGCCCGCATGGTAGTGGGCGGACTCACAGCTAAAAACAAGATCGACATTCTTCTTTATATTAGCCGCGAATTTGCCCAGATTAATAGCCAGAGCGAACTGTTTGACCGCGTGCTCAGCCTGTGCGAAGAAATCTTCGAGGTCGATAATATCCACCTTCGGCTCTGGAATGCACACCAGCATAAACTGGTGCCCAT
>JAGRNE010000077.1 GCA_020440915.1 Leptospiraceae bacterium
CTCCGGCAATGCCATGTAGAGGTTACGATGAATAGACTGTACCCATTCCGGAGAAAAAAGCCTGGTGCGAGATTCGTCCAGGGATTCTAACTCCAGTTGCTCTTCTACTTGCATATGCGCCAACGCCAGCCTCTGTAACCGAGCAATTCGCCTGTCATTGCTCATGCCCGCATTCAAGGCTCGGTCAATATCCGTCGGGCTGGTATGCTGCCCCTCAATCCGGTTGGTATAATACGAGTTTATGGAACGAAGAATTGGTCGCATAGACGGACCGATCGTATGATTCAAAAGGTCCCGACTCTCCTTTAAAAGAGCTGCGGCCCTTTCCTGCAAGGGTGCTGCCACGGCCGCCTCGGGAACCAGAGGGGAAATAGTATGGGCAAGGGTGACCACATGGACAGTTTAGATGATAGTTTATTCCATGACCATCGTGTTCCGTTTGGTTCGATTATGGCAGATTATCGGCCATATTGGCGATCCAGGGCGCTTTTCGCGCCGACCTGCCCTGACTGGTCGAACCCTGGCCAGTTTTAAGGACAGTTTGAGGGACAGTTCCTTGGCCAGTTTCTCGAAACACCTGAAACGTACCTTTTTGACTGGAGCCTGAACAATCATCTGAGGGGAGCGGAGATAGGATCAGTCAAACCTTGCGCAGCACCTCTCAAAGACAGCGCTCCAGGAGTTGTCCGACCAGGCAGAGATCATTGGATAGCGGGTATGCCTCGTGGCCGCCATTGGCTGCCGCCGGCTGCCACCGGCTGCATGACTCACTCTCATAACCTGTTCACAATCATATTCATAGCGTATTCATTATATACGGGACTCATAGCGAGTTCACTATTTTTTTCATCGTCTTTGCGCTATGGGGATAAGATTCAGTGAATTCGCTATTATTTCCATTGTCTTTGCGCTAAAACTCGGATTCATAGCATATAGACATTGAATTTTAAGGTCGATACACCTTGAAAGGATAACAATTCGTGCCACAAAGAGTCATTACATCCGTCGATAGCCTGGGAACCATGATCCGAGCCCGACGAAAGGAACTGAGAATGAGCCAGGAGGAACTGGGGCGGCGGACCGGGGTGCATCAGGTCACACTCTCGGCTATCGAAAGAGGCTCCGCCCGAGCCAGGCTGGACACATTGCTTCGAGTCTTGTCCGCTCTGGACCTGGAACTTGCGCTTCAGAAAAAGGGATCCAACACCAGCAGCGAGGTAGACTGGTAGGATGGCCCGGCCGACGCAACTACAGGCGTACATGAATGGCCATCGCGTGGGTACACTACAGCAGACAGCAAGCGGCGGTCTGGAGTTTTCTTACGACCGGCAGTGGCTGGATTCCAGTGTCGCGCGCCCCATTTCCCTTTCGCTTCCTTTAACTTCCGAAGTCTACCGAGGCAGTAACGTGATCGATTTCTTCGATAACCTGCTTCCGGAAAGTGGATCCATTCGAAATCGTATCCGGGTACTGTTGTCCGCTTCAAGTACCGAAACATTTGATCTGCTCCATGCCGTAGGGGGCGATTGTGTGGGAGCCCTGCAAATCCTTCCCCCTGCCCGAGCTCCGGAAGAAGAGCAGCGTTCGAAACCCTTGAGTAATCATGAGATAGCCACACGACTTCAAAACATTCGGACCGATCCATTGGGTATGCGAAAGGAGGAAGATTTTCGCATATCCCTTGCCGGGGTCCAGAGCAAAACGGCTCTTCTGCGCCGCGATTCTCGCTGGCATATTCCCCTGGGATCTACTCCCACAAGTCACATCTTCAAACTACAGATTGGAAAGGAGAGTCCGTTTGATCCGGATCTTTCGCAAAGTGTGGAAAACGAATTTCTCTGCAGCCGCATTCTTCGCTCTTTTGGACTGCCCGCCGCTCGTAGCGAGATCGCCGATTTTGAAGGAATCCGGACCCTGATAGTGGAACGATTCGATCGCAAATTGGACAATGCGACCGGCAGATTCTTGCGCCTACCGCAGGAGGATCTTTGCCAGGCGTTGGGCCTTCCTGCATCCAAAAAATACCAGGTCGATGGGGGCCCGGGCAATGCCGAAATAATGAACTTACTGCTGGGATCTGCAAACGCATCCGAGGACCGCCGGAACTTTATGAAAGCACAGCTCGTCTTCTGGCTACTTGCTGCCACCGATGGCCATGCCAAGAATTACAGCGTATTTCTCGGGTTGCAAGGCCGCTATCGACTTACGCCGTTTTACGACGTGATTTCTGTTTATCCCGCGGCCAGCGCTAACTACCCCCGGCAGAAGTGGAAGATGGCCCTTGCTGTTCGAGGAAAGAAGAGCAATCATTACAGGTGGGACCGAATCGCCCCCCGCCACTGGCTACAGACAGCAAAGTTCTGCCGATACGACGAACGGGAAATAAAAGCAACACTGGAAGAAATAGCCGATACCTGCGAAGATGCCTTACAGATGGCAACAACGCGTTTGCCCGCAGGATTTCCCGACGCTGTAGCGGAGAGTATCGTGGGGGGAGTGCTTCAGGCGCGAGAGAGACTGACGGTGGGATGATGGGTGGGAAAGCGTAGTCCAGGACCGGGCCAGATTGCAACTCCCCCCTACGCCTCCACTTCCTGCTCCCGCACAATCGGCTTCAACTCCGGCCCGGAAAACGGCTGCCAGCCTTCCGGTCAGACACCACCAATATTCACTAGCACGATATCCGGCGTATACATGGTCGGCGGGTATTTTACACGCCGCACCTGGCATTCCAGAGAGGATGCATCTTCGTCCAGTAAAGGTGCCGCCGCCTCGAAATAGTTAGCCGGAACCCGATGAATCGCTTGACACACACTATACAAGTACTTACATACTCCAATGTATTACCGGCATAGATTCCTCCTACGGTTACTGCAAGGTCTGAAAGGCCAAGCCCGCAACACTTCCTTTCAGAAGCTACTGTTTCTATCTCTGCGCGATGCCTCCGGCCAACACTACGCTTTCGTCCCATACAAGTTTGGATGCTTTTCGTTTATTTCTTATGCTGATAGACGCAGGCTCGTTCGAGAGGGATTTCTGAAAAATTCCTCCAGCTGGCAATTAAGCGCCCAGGGAAGGAGTTTTCATCCCGCTTTAAAGATTTCGGATGAAACCGCCATTGCGACCACAATCCAGAATTTTGGGAGCATGGACTACGAAGAACTAATTGCTCATGTCTACAATACCTTTCCCTATTTCGCATCCCGCAGCGAAATTGCGGAAAAGCATTTAACTCTGACCGCACGGCGGCAGTTGGCCACTCGGGAAATGGCCATCAATAAATGCCCGACTCTGTTTACCGTCGGATATGAAGGGCGTTCGCTGGATAGTTACCTGAACCTTCTCATAGAACACGACATCCAAACTCTCATCGATGTCCGACGGAATCCCATCAGCATGAAGTATGGCTATTCGAAACGTCAGCTTTCAAACTATCTGAAGAGAATCGGAATAGCCTACAAGCATATCCCAGGGCTGGGAATAGAAGGCGCGAAAAGAAAAAGCCTTTCGGCACCAGCAGATTATCAGAGACTCTTCGCGGAATACACAGAAAGTCTCAGCGATCGAGCAAAATCCCTTCGAGAAGTTCAGGAGATCGTTCTCTCGGACGGTCGAGTAGCCCTCACTTGCTTTGAGAAGGACCATACCTCGTGCCACCGAGGGTGCATCACCGAACACTTCGAGCAAGAGTCAGTCCCATTTTCAATCGTGCACTTATGAAGAAGCGCATACTGATCACAGTTAAGACTTATCCGACTATTTCTTCCAAATACTCAGAGCTAGTCTGTACCGCTGGTATTACCGAAGAGGGAGAGTGGGTGCGCCTGTATCCAGTTCCCTTTCGCAAGATGGATTTTGAACAGAGATTCCGAAAGTATCAGTGGGTTGAAGTCGAAGTCGAAAAGAATCGGTCTGACTTTCGACCCGAAAGCTACAGACCCGTCGACTATGATTCGCTTTCCGTCCTCGCAAGTTTGGACACAGCCAATAACTGGCAGGAGCGCAAGCAGTTGGTTTTACGGAATGTGTATGATGATATGCAGGCCCTGGTAAGAGACGCAAAAGATCCTGATAAATATACATCGCTGGCCGTCTTTAAGCCCACGAACATTCTGGATTTTGTAGTCACTCAGGAAAAGAACCCACACTTCACTGCCAGGCAAATCGCTAGAGCTGATCAGGGAGATCTATTTGGTGGTGAAAATCCGTTTCGAACCGTCCAGAAGTTACCGTTTCGATTTCATTACATTTTCGAGGATATCCACGGCAAGAAGTCAAGGTTAATGATCGAAGACTGGGAGGTTGGCCAACTCTACTGGAAATCCCTGGAACGGAAAAAGCAACCAGATCTTGCAGTAGCCGATGTCATTAACAAATTCAAAACCGAATTCATACAGAAGAACGAGATCTATTTCTTTCTGGGCACTACCCTGGAGTGGCACCGCAGGGGTCCAAACCCATTCATCATAATAGGAGTCTTCTACCCAAAGAAAGGGGAAAGTCAGCAAGAACTCTTTGGACCCCCCGGATCGACCCTATAGCCCAGACCTTCGCTCCTATTTGCTCGAGCACAAGAAAATCACCACCCTCTGCCTCAAGTTTTGTGTCCTGTCTCTTCTGTGTCATAGTTAGCCCCTGACTCGTTCGTGCGCTCACGGCACCACCGAATTCGGAATGAAAAATTGTTCCACGCCGGCGACTCCCGTTACCTGGATTATGCCCTGTCGCAGCTTCGGACCGTGCGTCTCCGAAAGTATCTCCCGCACGATCTCCACTTTCCCCTGATATTCCGGATCCTGAATTTTCACCTCGCGGATATCGCGCATCATCTTGAATATCTCACTGTCAATTTTACGATTGAACGCCGGAAAGGAGTAGCCGATTACCACAAGAGTGTCCGTAGACCCTAGCGCCTCTTTGATCGCGGTCTTTTGCTCATTGAAGCGGCCCGCCCAGGCGAAGGATATATCCGATGGAGGATGGAATTGCTCGCTGACAATGGCACGCCCGATTCGCGCAGCGCAGCCATCCCCTTTCTCAGACTCCCCCAGAAGCACCTGGTTCACTATCCGGTCTTCGGTCCCTCGTTCGATTCTCAAATGGCCTGCCCGGCCGTTTAGCTTATGATAGAACGGAAAATCCACAATAGGTGAAGCCTCATGTGTACCTTCTAAGATTGACAAAGCCACCTGCGCCGAAATCAGTTCCGCCAGCGCCAATTCTATTTGATTATCATAGTTCCAAGAGAGAATATTGATACCCGGAGCAAAATGTATACGCCCGCTTTCAGAATCGCAGTTCATTAATGCAGATAGCCATGCAAAATATCGAGGATCCGCGCCTTTGCGCGCTTCCGAAAGAGAAATGGTCAAATCAATGCTTCTCTTGAGCATTTCCAGTTTACCTGGATCTTGCTGAAATGATAGGCTCTTTGCATACGTGTCCACAGTCCCAAAGCGTTGAGCACCTTCATAGGCTGCGTTTAGATCCTGAATCCATGGGCCCTCGGACAACCTCTTCATCAAGCGATCGCGCTCTTCAGAATCGTCGACCAGGCTGGTAATAGATTTCTGTAAGCTCCAGCCGGCCCCGGGGTCTGCGTACATTCGAATATGGTTATTGAATGCGCCCACTATCGGGATTGAGTTAATGCTTGCCCCGGCACCGAGAAGATATGTGACTAGTTTGGACATTATTGAGCGTTAATTCAGGAGACATCGTTCTTTCCAAAATGTGAACGCTATTTCCACCCTTCGTTCTTCAGAAATTTTTCTATCTCTCCCAGGCCTCGGCGGAATACATTCAAATATCGTTCTCTGGTCTGCGGGGGAATTGGTCCTGAATGGTTCAGCCAGATCGGAAGACGATTCTTGTCCTTTGATCGCGCAATGGCTGCGGACAGAGCTCGAATGTCGTCACGCTTTTTGGGGTCTTCCGCAACCGACTTGAGCCGGGGATAAAGGTAATTCGTTCCAGGTTCTTTGAAATCGGAGTTATGGATTGCTGCCCGGCGCACTATGCAGGGAACACAAATACCACATTGCTTGTGCTTTCGTTTCCAATGACTGCATGACACAGTATTGGTAATACATTTCTTGAGAATACTCGGTGCTCTTGACTTTATCAACAACTCCCCCTTTGTATGAAATCCAAACGGGTTCTTGAACTGCACGTCGAACCCGACTTTAGCCAGGATTTCTTCCATCTGGCTCAGAAAAAAAGGATGTGTGGTCCGAGTGCTCAAGGAACCAATGCGCCGGAGTGTTAATGGCACGTTAAGGGAGATGAATCCATTTTCAGGAACGACAATTTCTGACAATTTCGAATTATTGGCACGGTTCAGTGCATCCAACGCTATAACAGAAAAAGCGAGAAACGTCAGACTCCGGGTGCGCATGGTTACCTCTGTACTTTTTGGCTTTCTATGAGGATCAGCGTTTAATGAAAAATGATCGCTTCGTGGGTAATGGTGTCTCAGCAGTTTAAAGACCTGCTTCTGATACTTTCGGTCCCCCGTGTAGCCATGGCTAACTAGCAAAGGCTTTTTACCTGATGCTAACAAATCAATGGCTCCGGCAGTGGAATCAAGTCCACCCGAGAATAGGCATACAGAATCCAAGCCAACGAGGTCGCTCAGATTCCTGCCTTTTCTGCTCACAAGGGGCTCCGGAGGCTTGTCTCCGCCAGAGCGGAATGAAAGGCTCCATTGATCACCGCTCAAAAAGCTCAGAGTTTGCTCCAGCTTTCCCTTTACCGGTTTCCAAATAGCCGGTGAGGCCAGCGGAATACTCAGATTAATAACACGAGTCCAGCCATCGCCTGACAAATCGCGTTCAACGAAGGTATCGGCGGCACAAACCGCCAGAGCGATTGTCAGGAAATCAAAAGGAACAATGCCTGTTCGCACTCCGAGCCCCGCTACGCCAGATCGAATGGCGGATCCAATCCAGGCAACATTATCGAGCTGATGCTTCACCTCTAGATCATAAAGCTGCACCGGGAGAGCCCCTTTGGGAGCCTTGGTAAGCTCAGAAATATCTGTGAAGCAGTACAATGAACTCATGAATACTGTCTCCAAGCAGCCCAAACATCTCGTACTGTTTGCTTCTGAATTTTTTCTATACTCTCCGTAGAAATTCCGTCCGTTAACGCAGTTTCGAAGGACTGTTCCACCACTACCTTTATTAATTCAAATAGCTCGATCTCAGCATCGACTGTCTTTTGATTAGAAGTCGCACGATACCAGGCTTCACCACTATCATTGACAATCTGAAGAAAAATAATTTCTGATAAATAGTATTCCATCGTAGCGTTTAGCACTTCCTGGGTAATCGCGTTGTCCGAAAACTCTTCAATCCCCTCCAAGGCCACTGCCAGGGCGTCGTTGAGCGCAACGCGGATCTTATCCGCATCCTTCGACCCTTGACAAAGAGCTTCCGCGATCGTCTGAATAGCCTCCTCACAGGGTCGGCCATTCAAGTCTGTCAAATTGATGCCTGCTCCAGAGGTACTTCCCGTCGAGAGTAGGCTATACAGCGCTGTTCCAGCACCAATGGCAGGAGTAAGACGGTTTACGGCCTGCGCGGCTCCGCCCGATGCTGTACTTGCATAGTGAGAGAGTGCCTTCCGAAGATCGCCTTCATTGCCTGAACCGAGAAAGTTGCCGAACGCAGTCCGAAATTGTGTGAACCTCTTTGGATCGCCCGGTTTTAGGGGTCCCCTGGCGATAGACTCCGGAACAATAGGAGAGGTGCCTTTCGGCCCCCGGCTGGATTGGGAAGTTCCCATTAGCTTAGTTTACTCCAAGACTCATTCTTAAGTGTCTGTAGTAACCATGGGGGCACCCTGCTGCCCGCGAAAAGCCCCTGTAAAAAGCTTTCGAGTTTTCGGGCTGATTCGGAGTGGTCCTTTGCGAGGAGTAAAGCGCCAGTAAATCCTAATGGTCGGTCTTTCCAGTCTAAAGTGCCTACCAGACGTTGTATCAGGTGATCCATAACATGCTCTTTCTCGGTTTCAGGTACTCTCTCGATAGCACGTTTGGCATTTGGCGATTTTTGATTCGTAACCCTCGCTAATACCTCCAGAGAACTGGCAGCTTCGGCGGAAAGGTCTTTTCCGTGCCTGAAATGGCGTCGAGTTTCCCGTGCAAGGTATAGGGCAGGCCGCAAATCCAAGGAAGCAAATGCCGGTGGCAATGAACTCCAATTCAAAATGAAGGCCCAAGTACTATCTTGTTTTTGCCAGGATTCGGGAAGATCCTCGCTCTTCTCCGGGGTCTGCCCTTCAATTATCCGAAAGACCTTTTCGCTTCGCTGTGAATCCACAATGAGAGTATAAAACTCCTCCACGGCTTCATTACCCATGGTCCGCTCAAAAAGGACGATCTTGGTTATGACTGCTTCATCCAGCGGAATTCTCCGGCGCTCCGCAATCGATCTTCGCATTTTCACTGTATTTAGCAGCCGCTTTACAATTCGAGGATTCCCGGCAACACCAGCCGTCTGAGCTAACAATGGTGCTATACGCTCAGCCATGGTAAATCGAGGTTCAAGTTCCCCACGCGAATCTTCGGGTGTGGCGGCTAAGAGTTGCTTGACCGTTGGTGGATCTTGGTGCCACACCTTACGCAATGATTCCTCCAGAAAATTTCGGAATTTGTTCCGTTCTTCTGGCTCTGTTACAGCCTGCAAAAAATGCAGCATGCAAATGTAGGCTGTAATCTCAGAGACACCTGCCAATGGTACTCGAACGGGCACCTGGATTAGCTTATCGAGATAGTCTATTCTATGCCTTTCCAACGCACCGCTATAGTGCTCAGCCACTGCTCCGCGGATCATGTCCTCATCAGCGGCAATTATGAACGCCGTATTGGGCAGAAATAGAAACAAACGAATGGCTTCAAGAGTCTGGATGGCATTGCGAGGGAGGCATCGATCCAGATTATCAATAATTACTACGACGGGACCGGGAAGGTCCTCTAAGAGTTCTCGGTACTCTTCCCTAAATTGCGCGATCTTCTCGGGCGGTGAGGATAGACTCTCATCTTTCAAAAATGGTTCGGCACCTTCTTTGACTTCTTTTACCATATCCTGGCCTTTAGCCAGGTCATCGCCGTCAAACTTCCAGTCGGAAAGGCCGGACAACCAGCCAAGCCCCCGGCTCACGATGCCTCCGGTCGGTACGCCGGCAGCAAGCAGCCCACCTTCCGCAAGGAGACCGACGGCGCGAAACCAATTCACACGCTTCAGTAACGCTTTCACTCTCGAACCAATTTTGGTATCACTCTCTGCATGACGCCCAATAGTAGCAATGATCGTCTCCAGCAGGGAAGCCCGAACGTCATCGTATCCTTGATAGAGCCATGCATCGAAGCGGACGATTATCGATTTCTGATCGGTTTGGGCGAGACGGGTCTCAGCAAAGTTCAGAACCGACGACTTTCCTGCCCCCCAATTCCCAAAGACTCCAATAGAAACGGGAAGCATCGTTGGAGAGGACACGATTTCGGTAACCAGATCGGCGATTTCACCAAAGTTCAGGTAGTCTTCTGTCGACTCAGCGTCTGACCACATACGTCCTCCTCACCCGGCCATCTCCGCCACAACCGATTCCAGCAGGCGCCTACCGTCCGCCTGCGACTTCGACAGTCCCTCTTCCAACCCATCGCACAGGGCCATCAATCCGTCGACTCTCGCTACAATGCGCTTCTGCTCCGCCAGGGGTGGCATTGGAATCTGTATCTTTCGTAGTTTTTCTTGCGAAATGTTCATTTGGGAAGAAGCCATCCCAGATTTGCTCATTTCAATCTGATTATGTGCGTCAGGACCGGTTAATGCGAGAGCGCAAAAAGCTGGCAGCACCTCTTTCTCCAATTGAAACCTGAGGATCTTATCCGATATCATCAGGCGCTTAGGTGATTCGTCAACGACGCAGGCAATGCCGACGCGGTTTTGCGGTCCAGCCCTCGTAACTAAGATATCCCCATTCTTAACTTCGTACTGAGGTCTTGGCTCCAAATTTTTCGGTAGCAGCTTGTTGTGCATGGGCTGATAATATAAGCTCTGAACTGCGGTCGTCTTCAGTATTGCCCAGTCCCGCTCCGATTTCCGAGGGGAGCTCTCACACTGCGGGCTCCAACCGGCATCCAATTCTGCAATTATGGTGTTCAGATCCACATATGCCCATGATACCGGAAGCCGAGGTCGCAGTTCATGCGATCCGCAGTCTTGTTGACCTTTCGCGGCCGACTTGCGCTCGCCAATCCGCTTTAGCACCTCCGACGCCGGTTCATCGTTCTTATCCTGCGGCACCAGTTTCCCCATCACCGCCAACTGTAGAATCGTATCCCGCACCGTTTTCACATTCTCCGGCCGGCTCACCAGCAGATCAAAATGATCACGGACTCGCTTCAGATTCACCTGGAAGCTCTTCTTGTCTTCTGCAGTAGTGAGACTCTGGAATGCAGAACCGTTCAGCGAAATCTGGACCGAGTCGCGCTCTTGCTGACGTTTCTCCAGCTCATCGCACAGGGCCATCAATCGACCTACTTTCTCTACAATGCGCTTTTGTTCGGCCAGGGGTGGGAGGGGGAATAATACGGATGAAAGGTCTCCCTTGTTGAAGCCTGCCTGTGCTGACCGAGTCATTCCTTGAAAGAATGACTGAAGGTAAGGCGATCTAAGCAAATGATACAAGTAAAGCTGCGAAAAAAGTGACCTGGGATAGATTACTTTGGTGAGTGCAACATTGTATGCCCCGGACTTTCCGAGAAAGATCTTCCCGACCGATGCCCCGTAGCGGGCAATCATTACATCATCTTCGTCACAAAACCGGGAGACGGTTGCTTCTGGGACATACACCGGCACAGGCCGCGCGCCAAAGTCCCTAATTTGCAGCAGTCGAACGTAACCCGGACGAAGAGCGCTTTCGAAGCGGCTCTTTGGAGGTTGGCCACCGCCCTGAATGTCGCAGTAATCATTGAAGCGCACCCACTCCCATCCGTCCGGCACCTCAAACGGCTTCTCAGCCTCCGAAATCGGAGGTAGTTCCTTCGGACGCTTGATCTTTCCTTCCTCAATCAGCTTCACCTTCTCCGCCTGGATTCGCTTCAGCAACTCCGATGCCGGCTCATTGTTCTTATTCTGCGGCACAAGCTTGCCCATTACCGCCAGCTGCAGAATCAGCTCTCGCATCCGGGCCACGGATTCCGGTGCATCCATCAATAGATCAAAGTTTTCGTTTAGCAGGGCCGAAAGCATCTATCGCTCCAGAGCAGATACCAGTTCTGCTTTCAATTCATCCCGGCTCTGGGAAACTTCCTTCATCAAGGCCTGATACTTCTTCAGCAGCTCTTCTGGATCCCCCAGGTCTTCCTCCACCGTATTGGGATTCTTGAAGTCCAGGTTGTAGTTGGCTTCCTGGATCTCTTTGATAGATACCTTCCAGGCCCGTTCCGACTCCTTTCTCTTCTTCCACCAGGCCTTCTCCGCATCGAACTCCTTGATGGACATCGGTTTGGTCTTGCTATAGGCCTTCATCCCTTCCGGATACGGATGCTCATAGTACCAGATCTCTTTCGTGGGCTCTCCCTTGGTGAAGAACAGAAGATTCGTTTTGATACTTGTATAGGGCGCAAACACGGACTTGGGCAATCGCACAATGGTATGCAGATTGCACCCTTCCAGAAATTCCTGTTTGATCTTGGTCTTCACACCTTCCCCAAACAGAGTGCCATCCGGCAGAACCACCGCACCGCGACCGCCCTCTTTCAGAATATGGGTAATCAATACCAGAAAAAGATCCGCCGTCTCTCGTGTGCGCACCGGCGCCGGAAAATTGTTTTCGATTCCATCCTCCTCCACGCCACCAAAGGGAGGATTCGTAAGCACCACGTCCACCCGGTCCGATGGCTTGTAGTCCCGCAGCGGCCGCGCCAGTGCATTGTCGCGCAGCACATTGGTAGGTACCTCAATCCCATGCAGAATCATGTTGGTAATGCAGAGCATATGCGGCAGTGGCTTCTTATCGTAGCCGGTGATCATGGATTGCAGCTTTGTGCGATCCTTCGTAGTCTTCACATAGTTGGATTCCACATGATCAATGATGGAGGCCAGAAATCCTCCGGTCCCGCAGGCCGGATCCAGCACCTTCTCGCCCAGCTGCGGATCCACCATTTCTGTCATAAACTGCGTTACCGCCCGCGGCGTGTAATACTCCCCGGCATTTCCGGCGCTCTGAAGATCCTTCAGAATCTTTTCGTAGATATCGCCAAATAGATGCCGGTCATCCTTTCGATTGAAGTCGATAGCATTGATCTTGTTGATCACCTGCCGCATCAAAGTGCCGGATTTCATATAGTTGTAGGCATCTTCAAAAACGGACCGCAATACCCTGGTGCGCGGATTCTTCGTAGAAAGGGGCAGCTCTTTCAAAGTCGGGAATAGCTCGTTGTTTACGAAGTTCATCAGCTCATCGCCGGTGATCCCTTCTTCGTTTCCGGCCCACTGGCTCCAGCGATACTTCTTGGGAATGACGGATTTGTAGTTATCTTCCATCATTTCGCGCTGCACTTCCAGATCATCATAGATCTTGAGAAACATCATCCATACAAGCTGGCTAATGCGCTGGGCGTCTCCATCCACGCCCACGTCCTTGCGCATAATGTCCTGAATCGATTTAATTGTAGTATTGATGCTCATTCGCAATGCCTTATGCAGATTCGTATAAATGCTCTTCCAGTTCTTTCAGGGCCTGTAGATACTGCTCCTTGCCCCCGAAGGCCTGAATCAATTCCACCGGCGTGCCCAGTTCATTCAACGGATCCAGATACAGAACATTCATGCCTTCTATCTCGGTTATGCCACGGTCTGCATACTTTTCCAGCAGCGCCTGCAGCACAGCCCGTGCCTGCTCCCCGTATTTTGCAAAGTAGTCCTTCTTCTGAACGTTTTGCGCTCGTTCTTTGCGTGTCAGCGGTTTGGCGCCAAAGGCTACATGGCAAATCAGATCAAATGCTTCGTAGTCCCGGCCCACCTCTTCTGCCAGCGCATCAATCAGCACACCCTGCTCTGCCAGTTCGTCCAGAATAGCCTGCTTCTTCTCTTCCGA
>JAGRNE010000078.1 GCA_020440915.1 Leptospiraceae bacterium
CATCCAATGGAAAGAAGAGGATCTGATCCACTGGCCCAGGGCCGCCGGGCTAATGCTTCAGATGGAGCGGCGGGGCTATTCGGTTTGCATTGAGCGGCCCTATGATATACTGTTTGGGCCGGAATCCCTTTGCCAGGCGCCCACAAAGAAAACGATTCTGATTGAGCCCGCTTCTAGAATTCCGAAGATAGAACATGCAGGCAGTGAAAGTGTCCGATACCTGGAAATCCGGGCTACCCTCGAAAATGATTCGCAGCAATAAGCTACCCTTTGCCCGTCCCGATCTCACCGAAGAAGAGTTTCAGGCTGTTCGAAGAGTGATGGAGTCCGGCTGGATTACCTCCGGTCCCGAAACCGATGCTTTTGAACAGGAATTCGCCCAATACATTGGTGCCCCGGATGCCGCGGCATTGAATTCGGCCACTGCAGCGCTTCATCTGGGTCTGGTGGCCCTGGGAATCGGTCCAGGGGATGTAGTACTGGTACCTGCGCTGACCTTTACCGCCACTGCAGAAGTTGTGAGTCGAACGGGCGCAAGACCCGTGCTTCTGGATGTGGATCGGAATAGCTATCTGCTGAGCCCGGAAATCGTCGAATCCTTTCTATCTACCTGCACCTATGAAGCCGGTGAATACCGATGCAAAGAAGGAAGAGTCCGGGCCATAATTTGTGTGCATTATGGCGGAAGAGTCTGCGACCTGGATGGGCTCTTCGAAATCTGCAGGTCCACGGGCATGGAGCTTTTGCAGGATGCAGCTCATAGTTTTCCCTCCAGAGATGGTGAAGGAAAAGTTGGCCGTCGCGGACCGGTCACAGCCTTTAGTTTTTATGCAACCAAGAATATTACAACCGGCGAAGGCGGCATGATTACCGGAGACCAACCGGAAATCATTCAAAGGATTCGCAGAATGCGATTACATGGTATTGCCACTCCTGCGCATCGGCGGGCTGGCTGGCAATACGATGTTGTGGAGCAGGGTTATAAATACAATCTTTCGGACATCGCTTCGGCTATGGGAAGAGTACAGTTGCGCCGGGCCGAGGAGATGCTTCAGAAGAGAAAGCAAATTCATGAAGCCTACCAGCAGGCCTTCGCTTTCCTCCCTGGCCTTCGCCTCTGCCCGGAACAGGAAGCATCGGCCTATCATTTGTACACCCTGGAAATCCACGGATCATCCGTTGCGCAGTACCCGAATAATTCTGAAGGTAGTGCAACACTGGATGGTCCGCCGAGGCCTGACGCTTCGCCGAAACAGCCAAACGAAGCCAACCAGCTGCAGCTACAAAGCGGGCCTACTCTGCAATCCCCGGCCTCGGGGCGCTCGCATGCCGGACTGGACAGAGATGATTTCGTGGCTGCCATGGAAGAGAGTAGAATTGGAACGGGTCTGCATTTCATCCCGCTATACCGCATGTCATACTACATGGAAAAGTACGGTCTGCGGAGCTCACAGTTTCCTGCCTGCGAAGAAATCTTCGAATCCATAGTATCTCTACCCATCTACAGCGCCATGAGCGAAGAGGATACCAGGGATGTGATAGAAGCGGTTCGGAACATTCTGAGCACAACCGCCGAATGAAAGCGACGAATAGCGGCGGAAAACGATCGAAAACGGCTGAAAACGATCGAATGGACAGAGTTCTAACGACCGTAGCGTTCCGCCTTTCTGCGGCGCTCCGTCGACTGCATAAGAGAATGGGCGAAGGGATCCCGGTTCCTTTTTTGCAGGCCTGGTGCCGTGGCCCCCACAAGAAGTCCAATTCCGTAGCTGGTTTCGCCAGACGGGCCTTCGCCTCTAGCATAGGTTAAGCGCAGAGCAATGGGCAGGTAGAAAATGTTCAGACCAATGTCCGTGTACACTCCGTAAGAGCGAATCCAGGTGTCGCGATACAGTTCCTCTTCGAAGGACTGGCCATAGTCAAAGAAAGGGGCCAGAGAGACATAGCGAATGCCCAGCGAAGGCCACCAGGCGATCAGACGACGGGAAAGCCAGAACAATGGAAATCTGTATTCTGCGGTAAATACCAGCGCTCCCCGGCCATAGGTTGAGTATTCCGGCACCAGACCGCGCATATAGGAACTAAGACGCACTCGATAGATTTCCGGATTCTTACCGCTGGTCCATCGTCCACGCGCTGCCAGATAAGGAACGTGGTGCTCGAAAAAGAATGGCAGGAAGAATTCCAGCTCCGTTTCCACAGAATAGAACTCCCCGGAATCAATATTGTCGCTGTAGTTGTCGTACAAACGGACCCACTGCAACGGATAAAAGGCGGCCTCCCCGTACAGCGAGAAGCCGCGCTCCGGACTTATGGATTCGGCAAAGTAAACCGCATTGCTAATGCCGTAACCGGCATACACCGAGGCCAGATTCAGGTCCTGCACCGGAAAAACAGGCGAAGCAAGGGTCCTGGTATTACGATGCTTCTCGTGCTGCAGTCCCAGAGTATAGTATTGATCCACTTCCCGTCCAGGGATATCCCGATCAATGGATGCGCTGGCATATTCGAATTGGTAATCGTCTTCCAGGCATAGAAGGCGCACGACGCCAGAGGGAGCATCGCAATAGAACGCTCGTTTTTCCAGACTGCTCCGAGCATAACTCAGGTTTAATCCATGGGCGTATCGATTGTAGCTGTAGGAAGCGGCCGCGTAGATGGTATCTTCAATGATTCCCAGTCCAATGCTGAGCTGATGCCTTTCCAGAGGATCGAAGGCAACGATACCACTTTCTGCAGCGGACACTCCGAAAAGCAAACCGGCAAAGTACGGACGCATCTCCAGCGGGCCCTGGTAACTTTCTATATTCAGGCCGGAGAAAGAAGCGGGCACATCAGAGAATTCCTGTAACTCGCTGCTGCCATCGCTGCGGGAAAACAATCCGCTAACATCCCGAGAAATGAGATCCTTTTTTGCCATGGAAACGATATCATAACCATGGCTGAAATATCGCAGAGCATACAGATGGGTTCCATCCTCCACCGGATAAAAAAGTCCGGTATTGGTCTGGCTGAGCTGAACGATGGAATGCTTTTCTTCGTAAAGTAGTCCTGCCCAGGAATCAGAATCCGTCCACCTTAGCTTGTAGATCTCATACCTACCGGAGACGTCTGCGCTGAATACGATACCATCCCGGGAGAAGGATGGCTGGGTAATGATACCCTCTGCCGAAGCAAGGACATCGCAGTGCCGCCGAGGAGCTAATTTCTCGGTTCCCCTGGTTCCGGGGTTCTGCTGCCCACGTCGGGAGCGATTTGGCGAAGACCTGCCCGGAGCATTGATCCTGGAATCCAGAATGCCTCTGGAATCTCTGGAATCAGGAGCTGCCACATGCGAATATCCGGTGGAAAGATCGCAGCCGATGAGTACCGGATGTCCCACTCCCTTCCTACGAAAAAGGGCGATAGCCAGACTGCCGTCCGGCGCAATTACGCTATGACTCAGGATTCCATGAAGATCCACCGAAAGAAGCGTTCGCTCGCTTCGAATTCCTCCTGCCGGGTCCAGACGGCCAAGCATCAGATAACGGGCCGGATCCTCTCTCTTGATGAAGACTATTTGCTGTCCCCGGGAACTGGGAAATAGAATTCGTTGACCTGGATTCACTTCGTTCAGGGTGAAACTACCTTCACGAAATAATTGATAACGAATGCCGGAAGCGTCAAAGTAGGATTCCTGCGAGGCAAGTATATACGGGGTGATGTACCCTGGATCTGCAGAGATCAGAGATTCCCCATCGGAAACCAGCGCCGGTGCGCTTGCATCATCGGAGGACTCCTGCTTCTGCCCGTTGCCTTCCGCATCATTGGCACTGGAATCGGCAAGAAGCGAATCAGGTGTATCCAGAATTGTAAAGCCGCCGGAGGATCGGTGGTGGCGAAAAAGGGAAAGTGAATGATGATACGGTTCGGAGAGTCCTTCGGGTCTTTCCAGCGCATCCAGGGCCAATTCTGGATAGAGCCATTGCAGGGGATTCAGGCTCCATTCCGACTCTTCGCCGGACCTGGTAGGCGATTCTGCCCTAACGTCGTCCGTCGCCCTGGAAGGCAGGGGCAGAGAATAGATGCCGGAATTGTCGGGCAAGAATCCGAAGAAGAACAGCCGATTTCCTCTTAGCTGAAGATGCTCCTTGCTAAACCCGGAAAAGGTTAGTCTGCGAAATACCGTTTCCCGGTCCGCCGAAAGAGTCTCTGACCTGGCACGGATGGACTCCATCTCATAGAAGGAATCATAGATGCTCTGAATATCAGGAAATCCAAGACCCTGAAGACGAGTAGCGCTGAGCACCGGCGGGGCTTCCTGTAGAAAATAGCTGTCCAGTTTTGCGCTGGCGCCTGATTGCTGAAATTCCGGGTCTTCACGCAAGAATTGCACAAATCGACCGCCAAAAAGGTAAGGCGTGCTTCCCAGGGGCCAACGATGGCTTCCAGACATGGTCTCTTCCAGCGAAGGAAAACGATTCTCCTGAACTGCTGCCCGAAAAATCATATCGGTGAGAGGATCGTTCAACCTTCCCTTGCCGCTCTGGCTTTCTTCGTACACCGGGAAGCCCTCAACAAGTCCAGTGGGCGATAGAACATTTGGAGGCAGTCCTGCCACTATGCGAATCAAGGTATTGGGAAGTCCGGAATAGGGATAAAGGGTCAGAATATGGGTGTACTCATGAGTGAAGAGATGATCCTGCCAGAGGTCGTAGCGGGAGAATTCTCCAGGCAGCGGAGACTGCACGTACAGAGCTACACGATTCACAACATACGTAGAGGCGAATGCATTAACCGTGTCTGTGCGAGGAATTAGAATTATATTTGTGACATCTACGCCGGACTGGTAACGTTGTTCCAGACTGGAATGTCTGGCCTCGGCCAGATTTCCCAGGGAAACGGCGTTCTGAAGATAGCCGCGCGGATAATGGATGGCAAAGTGTTCCGTGCGATAGGTGCGGTAGTCCAGCGAAGGATCAACCAGAGGCAAGGCCTGGAGAGTAACCGAAAAAAGCAATGATCCCAGCCAGAAGGCCAGGAGGTAGCCGCCGAGCCTGGGGCCATGCCGGACCATTACCCCAGCCGATCGCCAGGATGTGCATTTCGATGAGGAACAAAGAGAGTCAATCCGTCATCCTTGCCCGTGGCCAGTAACATTGCCTCGGAGGTTCCGAACTTCATCTTCCTGGGTTTGAGGTTGGCCACACATACCACAGAAAGCTCTTTGAGGTCTTCCGGGTTGTACGCGCTTCGAATGCCGGCAATAACGTTTCTGGGATTCTCTTCGCCTACATCCAGCTGAATTCTCAGAAGTCGATCCGCGCCTTCGATCAACTCTGCAGAAAGTATCCTGCCTACCCGAAGTTCTACCTTTTCCAGTTCATCGATGGTTATGATTCCTGAATCTTCCACTGGCGCTTCCCCGGCGCTGTCGGACTTCGCAGTCCCGGCCTTCTTGCTACTTTTTTGATTTTTCCCGCCCTGCGAATTTCCGGCAGCAGAGGATCCGGCACCCGCAGCCTGCTCTTTCTTCGCTTCCGCCGCAGCAGATCGTTCTTCTTCGAAGATGGCATCAAAGGCAGCGGTTTCAATGCGTCCGGCAAGGTGCCGGTATTTTCGGAGCTTGTGATGGGCCGGGAGCGGTTTCAATTCCTGGACGAAAGTTAAGGGACTCTCCAGGGCCAGCAATTCCTCCACTCCTCCAGATAACACAGGTAGGATTGGCTTCAAATAGAGGGAAAGGGCCATGCCTGCATTAATGGCATCGGTAACGGTTTGCCTTGCGGCCTCCGCATCCGCTTTTATCTGTTTCCAGGGTTCTTTTTCAGAGATGAAACGATTCACGGAATCGCTGAGAGCCTGAATTTCTCGCACAGCCCGGGCGTATTCCCTCCGCTCAAAATGGCCTGCGATTGCTTCCTTTTTCCCGGACACTTCCGCAAAAAGCTTCTTTCCTTCCCGGGAAAGGCCTTCGGAAAGCTGCAGATCCAGTTTGGATGCAATGCCGGACACAAGCCGGGAAAAGAGGTTCGCAACATTGCCCACAACATCGCTATTGTATCGCGCTACGAAGTCTCCGGTGTTCAAGTCCAGATCATCCAGTCCGGGACCGAGACGTGTGGCATAAAAATAGCGGAGGCATTCCGGGTCCAGGTGTTTCAAGAAGGTAGACGCGCGAACAAAGGTTCCGCGGCTCTTGGACATCTTTTCGCCGTTAACCGTAAGAAAACCGTGCACAAAAACGGAGGTAGGAGTGCGAAAGTTGCCTGCATGCAACACCGCAGGCCAGAACAACGTGTGGAAATAGGCAATGTCTTTGCCTATGAAGTGATACACCTCATGTTCTTCGCTCCTCCAGAAATCGTCAAATAGCTCATCTTTGCCTGTCTTGCGAAAGTAATTCAAGGATGAGGCAATGTAGCCAATGGGAGCATCCAGCCATACATAGAAGAATTTATTTTGTTCGCCGGGGATGGCAAATCCGAAGTAAGGACCGTCCCGACTGATGTCCCAGTGTCTGAGCCCTTGATCGATCCATTCATGCATCTTTTTGCGAATGCCTTCGTCCACCCTGTTATGGGTCTTCAGCCAGTCCTCCAGGTATGCCTGGAAATCGCCGAGCTTGAAGAAGATGTGTTCGCTTTCTTTTTGAATGGGAGGAGTGCCGCAAATTGCGCAACGGGACTGCTTCAGATCCTCCGGACGATAGGTACTTCCGCATACTTCACAGCTATCGCCGTACTGATCCTCGGCTCCACATTTAGGACAAATTCCACGAACAAAGCGATCGGGCAGAAACATATCATCATGCTCACAGTAGAGCTGATTCAGGGTTTCTCGGTGAATATGCCCTTTTTCTTTGGCCTTTAGATAGATTTCCTCGGCCAGGGCACGGTTTTCTGGCGTATTTGTAGAATAGTAGTTATCGAATTCTACCTGGAAAGAAGTTAGATCTTCGAAGTGCGCTTTTCGCATCTCGTTCACCAGTTCTTCCGGGCTAATACCCCGGTTTCTGGCGGCTATCATCACCGGAGTACCATGGGTATCGTCGGCGCAGAAATAGTAGACTTCATTTCCCTGGAGCTTCTGAAATCGAACCCAGATATCGGTCTGGATGTACTCCACCAGATGGCCCAGATGAATGGGGCCATTGGCATACGGAAGTGCAGATGTTACCAGTATTCTTCGGCTCATCGCGCTCAGGGTTTCCAGATTTGATAGTTTTGCTTCGGCAGTGAAGACTTTCTCCATTCCATCCAGGATCCCAGATAAACAGATACATGCTTATAGCCGCACCTCGTAAGTACCAGCGCCATGGTGCTGGAACGGGCTCCATTGAAATCGTACAGTATGGTTGGTCGTTCAGGAATAAGGCCCATGGAGCGAATGGCGCTCAGAGCTTCCGGTCGCGGTCGAAGGTTGCCTTTCTTGTCGTAGAGCAGGCGCCAGTCAAAGTTCATGGAACCGGGAATCTTACCGCATACCGAACCGGGTTCCGGCGAAATCATTCGAGGGAGTTTCCCTTCGTGCTCCTCCGGCGTTCGCACGTCTACAAGTTGCACCTTGGTCAGGTTCACTTGAACATGGCTTATGGAGCAGATGCCTTGAAACGTCGATGCCTTCTCGGCTGGCTCGCTATCCAGACTTTCTGTGCCCGGGGCCAGATCGGACGTATCCAGGTCAGAAAACTTGCGGGACAAAATGAGGAAATCTTTGATACCCGCGCTCTGCAACAGCCAGGCCAGTCTGCACGCATACATGCCCTGCCCTTCATCGAAGATAAGGATGCCATTATGCTTCTGCATTCTGGCACGAACATCCTCCACGAAACCTGATAGCTTCGCCATGGATTGAGGACCGGATCCAAAAGGCTTCTTGGCGAAAGAGGCTCCCAGGGCGCCTTTAATTGTGGCTTCGCGATACTGATTGTCCGAGCGACAATCAAGCAGGAGAGAACCTTCGGGTATTTCGGGTGTAAGAAAACTCCAGCTCAACTCAGATCTACCATCCTTAAAAAATCCTTACCGCGGTCTCTGGAAACGCTTCCCTCGAACGCAAAAGTGCAGAAAAGCCACGAAATGCCTCGCACAGTCTGAAAACAGTCATTTTTTTTGCCCACTGAGAGCTTCCGTGAGAAATCGGGTGTACCGCTCTGCACCGCAATAGTCCAGATGATTCCAATCATAGAAATCCTCATTCTCGTAATCCGTGGGCCCCGCTATGTATTCTATTCCGCCCGGGATCTCGTCAACAATGGAATGCACTGACTGAGATAGCTTTGAAGATGGCAGTATTCTGTCAACGGTCTCATGCCAGGCCGGAGAAAAGGGGATGGAAACCACCACAACGCGATCCGAGTATTGCGTTGCCTGCCGGAGAAAATCTTTCCAGGCCTGCATCGCTTCCGGTCTTTCCTTGAAAACAACCGTTGCGGGAAGAGGCCGGAGTTCTTCGGAATGGCAGGATGTGGGAGGCATGCGAAAATCCCTCCAGGTCCAGAAGCCCTGGGTGGCCGCCAGAATCTGACCAAGAAGTTCGTTTTTGGACTTCAGCCCCTGTAGTTTCTTCCATACATCGGGCGGAGTGCTCAGAGACTTGCCGGAGGGTTTCGCATAACCCAGACCAGGGAATGGTCCAGGGCTGACCATCAGCGAAAAGGATTCGTCGGTAGCCATGTTTCGAAGGGCGGAGTTCGCATGATATAGCTTCAATCCCGCAAATACCGTGCCCAGAGCTTCACCGGCGGATTCGCCATAAAGGTATGGCCTGCGCAGCGGATTTGGCCAGTGCAAACCAATGAATTCGCTGCGATAATAGCCCAGAAAGGCATTGTAGACTTCCGTGCGATACAGAGAATAGGGACTAATATTTACAATTATGAGAGAAGGACGCTGCTTTTCCAGCGCTGGCAACAAAGATAGCAACGCTTCCGGTTGCGCGCTGGGTAAGCCCAGATTGTACACCTTTCCGTACTCCGGACCAAAGAGATCTGGTCGAAGCCCGCTCATTGACTGACTGTCACCCAGAATCAGGGTCTGACGGACCAGCTTACCATTTTCCAGATCGGAAACGAGCTCAGCACGACTGTGCCATACGAAGCGATCAGGATGCTGAAAGGGCATTGCCAATCGGCCAGCGCCGTACACAAGGCCGGCTGCGGCAATAAGCGCGGCGCCACCAATTACGAAGAAAGACCGGTTCATCTCAGCCAATGTCCAGGGCTGTCGGTGGATTGCACGAAAAAAATCTAGACCCGGAACCGCTCTGACATGGACTTCTACCATGCATCGCCCGCCTCTCTTCGAAAGACTTTTGCTCGGTCTGAGCACTGCTCTCTTTTTTCTCAGCATTGCGACAGGTTGTCAGCTTTTCACATCGGAAGCTCCAGATATCCGCAAACATCCAGTGCATCTTGTCATTGATGCCGGTTCTTCAGGAACAAGGTTCTGCCCTTTCGCCATTCAGGCAGGTACATGCCAGCTCATCGATCCAAAGCAGGATTGCTTCTCAGTGGAGGGCAGCGGCGGACTTGCCGACCTTTCGGAAGCGGAAGTATTTCGATTAATGGAAAGTGGCTTTCAAAGACTGGACGGCCTTGAAATCCAGGAAGCGGTGTTGCTGGGCACCGGAGGATTTAGAAAGCTCCCTTCGTCCCGGCAGCGAACCCAGTTGCAGATCGTAGAAAGCGCCCTCCAATCTCAGTTTGCTCTGGCCAGGGCGGAGATCATTTCTGGAGAAGAAGAAGCCCGGCTCGCTTACCTTTCCGTGACCGCCGCTCGCGGAGCAAAAGATCATACAATACTGGAAACCGGCGGAGCGACGGTGCAGCTGGCAGGTCTGGGTAGAAAGCCGGCCAGCGTGCCTGCAGGTCTGAATGCCATGCGTTCCCTGACCGGTCCTCCGGAGGCCTGCCGCCCCGAAACCGCGCCCTACCAACGCCGATTTGACGATTGTGTACTGGCCTTGAACGATGTATTGCTAGAACAGGATTGGTATGAAGACTTCTTTCAGAAGGTGGACAACTCTTTGCCGGTATTCGTCCTGGGATCGTCCTGGAAGTCTATCTTTGCGATAGCCGGAAAATCCAGCATGAACCTTACGGAGTTGAAAGACCAGGCGAAACGAATCTGCAACTCAAGCATTGCCAATGTGGAAGCAGAAGGAGTACCGGCAAGATATGCGCCGGATAGCTGCTACCTGCATTCCTATCAATTTCTATTTCTCTGGTCCCTGCACATAGGAGAATTCCAGCAAGGCGATGGGAGCTGGCCGCCGGGCGCAGCCATTTCCGATCACTTTCGCTCCTGCTCCGCCAACTAGAGTCAGAGTCCGCAGGCTTCGCACTAGATTTCGTAACCGGGCTTGCCCAGCATGCGAAACATGGATTTCTTATAGGCCTCCACTCCAGGCTGATCAAAGGGATTTACGCCCAGAGAATAGGCCGATACTCCGCAGGCATACTCGAAGAAATAGAAAAGGCTTCCCAGGTTAAACTCATCGATGGCCGGTATGCTGATTCGCAGGGATGGAACGCCGCCTTCTCCGTGGGCCTTGCGCGTTGCTTCCAGGGCAACACGATTCACATCATGCACGGAACGACCGGCCAGGAAGTTCAGTCCGTCGCCATCGTTATCTTGCTTCTGGATTTGCGGAGAAACAGCCTGCTCCACATCCAGGATTGTTTGAAAAATGCTTCGCTCGGCGTCCTGGATCCATTGTCCCAGTGAATGCAAATCGGTGGTGAAGCCGGCGGAGGCAGGGAAGATGCCTTTTCCATCTTTTCCTTCGGACTCGCCATAGAGTTGCTTCCACCACTCCGCCAGGTATTGCAAGGCATGTTGGTAGTAGACCAGGATTTCGATCTTCTTTCCTTCTTCGTATAGACCGTTGCGATACGCGGAATACTGAATGGCAGGATTCTCCGGTCCGTCCTTACCTCGAAGTCTGTCGCTCATTTCCATGGCCCCCTGCAGCAGCGAATAGATGTCGATGCCTGCAACGGCAGCCGGGATTAAGCCCACCGGACTAAGAACGCTGAAACGGCCCCCCACATCGTCCGCGATGACGGCAGAATGAAAACCCAGGTTGTCCGCGGATTGGCGAAGGGTTCCTTTGCTTTTGTCGGTAATGGCGCATACCCGGCGGGCTGCCTCGGCGGCGCCGTGTTTTTTCTCCAGTAGGGACCATAGAAGGCGAAATGCAATGGCTGGCTCGGTAGTGGTTCCGCTTTTGGAAATCACCACCACTCCGAACTCTCTTCCTTCCAGGTATTCCAGAAGCTGTCGATGGTAGTCGCCGTCCAGACTGTGGCCGGCAAAGAGGATCTCCGGTCCATGGGGCTGGCCCACCGCCGGCTTCAGAGCTTCGTACAGACATTTAAAACCCAGGTAAGAACCGCCAATGCCCACCATGATCACGGC
Organism: Leptospiraceae bacterium; assembly: GCA_020440915.1. Taxonomy (GTDB): domain Bacteria; phylum Spirochaetota; class Leptospiria; order Leptospirales; family Leptonemataceae; genus UBA3465. The sequence goes on from JAGRNE010000078.1 coordinate 11,403, forward strand.
TTCGAGCTTTTGAAGATCCGCCGCAATGTTCAGATATTGCTGCACTCGACCTGCTTCCTCTTCGGGCAACGACAACCAGCCCAGAAATTCTCTTCCGGATCCGGATCGGCTTTCCAGAAGCTTGCGGGCCTCCTGGCTACTCTTCAGGGCGGCTTCGGATAATGTAATATTCTGGAAATCTAGCTGCATTTCTGGCTCCGGTTATGGGTTGATCTTTCCCGTATTCTGTTCGAAAATAGTCAGGAGGCGTCAACCGTTCCTCGAGGAAATCAAATGATGAGAATTCGAATCCTGCATGCCCTGGCGGCTGCCACCCTGATCCTTTTTTGCCATACTTCCGTGTGGGCTCTGGGCACCTATGCCGAAGGAAGGGCCATAGTCCGTGTTACCAAGCTGGAAAGCCAGGGGATCATCTACACTTCGTATGAAGGGGAGTTCGAAATCGCCACCTACGATAAGAGCGAAAAATGCAGCATGGACGAAGGTACCTGTTATACGCCGCAAAAAAAGACGGTAAAGTTCAGCATCCGCGACGAAAACAAGGAGATTGCCTCCTTTATGCAGGCAAATCTGAACCGTGTCATGCTCATCGACTACAAGGTTCACCGGATAGAACCTCTATCCTTGAAAACCTCGCTGGAAGTGCTGGGCGCCAAGCCGCTGGTGGCAAAGCAGCCGGAAGACTTTTCTCGCAGGATGGCTGTGAATAAGACCGGTAGTCAGGGCAACAAATCCATCTATGGAAAGATTCTGAAGTTGGAATATCGGGGAACGATGGTAGGCACCTACGAAGTACTCCTATACAACAGGCAGAAGGATCGCATTTATCCGGTTTCCATTACCAATGAAAAGATGGCTGCCTATGCACGCGAAGCGATGAATTCCACGCAGGAGTATTACATAGGAGTATCCACCGCTCTGGTAAGTGGATTTCGGGAATCGGACATAGACATCTACGAAATCAACTACGATAAGGATGCGGAGCTCTAAGTTCTACTCCGCTGACGGGCTCAGATTCCGCCGGCCTTTCCGGGCATTTCTGGATCAACAGGTCCGTAATGGGTCCCCTTTCACAATTGCTGCGCGTTTCGCGCTTGCTGTTATTGTTTTTTGCCCTTGCAAACATGACGGCTCGTACCTCCCCTGGAATTCAGGAGTCTGATGGCGTTACCGGTGCTGCTATGATTCCATGACACCTGGTACCTCTGTCTCCGCATCGGTTCAATCGGTTGCATCGGTTGCATCAATGGACGCCGCAGGAGTTTATCCTTCTCGCTGATCTACGGATCCAGCATCCAGACAATGTCCGTCATGTCTGATTTGATGCCAAGTTGTCGTAGCACCACCGTAAGCTGGCCGCGATGGTAGGTCTGATGATTAAAGAAATGAAAATACAGAAGTGCTAGAGATAGAGTCCTTCGCTTTCCATCGATCTGGCTTTCATATGTGAGAGAATCAGACTTCTTGGCCGCAGCATCCATAGCCTGGCCAGACGGCTGTTCCCTCCCGGCAAGAGTAGAGAATAGCTCAACAATATCCTGATCTAGAGAAGTGCGCATTTCGCGTAGTCGCTGGAAGTCTTTAACGTCAGAAATGACTTTTGCAGCAATCTTCCCGTCCGTAAACCGCGAAAGCCACTTAGCATCGGTT
>JAGRNE010000079.1 GCA_020440915.1 Leptospiraceae bacterium
CGATGAGCGAATTGAATCCACATTCTCCCATAGGCGTTTTCGACTCCGGTATGGGTGGGCTGACTGTCCTGTCCGAACTTGTCTCTGCTCTGCCCGGTGAAGATTTCATCTATCTGGGGGACACAGCCCGGGTTCCGTATGGTTCGCGCTCTCCTTCCACCATTTTACGCTACAGCAGGGAAGTGAGCCATCATCTGTTGCAGTTCAACATCAAGATGCTGGTCATTGCCTGCAATACGGTGAGCGCCCACGCTGAATCCATTCTGCGACAGGAACTACCCTGTCCTGTAGTCGGGGTGATTCTGCCCGGAGCGCGGGCCGTAGTGGATCAGACCAGCGGTGGTCGAGTAGGAGTTATTGGTACTCGTTCTACAATCAAGTCCGGAGCCTACGAAAGGGAGATCCGCGCTCTAAACGGCGATCTCAGCATATTCTCCCGGGCCTGTCCGCTACTGGTGCCTGTGGTGGAAGAAGGCTGGATGGACAAGAAGGTCACAGCCCAGATCCTTCAGGAATACATGAGTGAAATGGTGCGCGAAGAGGTGGATACGCTGGTGCTGGGTTGCACTCATTATCCTCTGTTAAAAAAGGCGATTCGCGATCAGTTCCCTGAACTGTGTCTTATAGACTCTTCCGTCGAGACAGCAAGGGCCGTAAAGCAGCAACTACAGCAGCGAAACCTGCTAAAGGGTTCCGAACCCGCGGAGCCCGGTTCCGGTTCTGCTGCCGGGGATTCCCCATCCAGGAACGTCCAGCCCGGCCCGGCATCAGAGATGGCCATGAGCGCCGATCCCAGAAAATCCTCCGTAGGTTCCGTAAGAATCCTTCTGACCGATATTACCGATCACATAGAAAGCCTGGAACGGCTCTTTTTTCGCCATCCCTTTCAATCCCTGGAAGAAGTGCAGATCGACGAAATGAGCCGGTAAATCCGAAGCTTCTGTTTGAACCTGACTCAGACTCCGCAGGAAACCTCCTGGAAAAGCGCAGTTCTGGCATTACTCCTCTGACAGGAACATTTCCGGGCCTCGAAAAAGCGGGCCGGCGCTCAAAAAAGCCAGAGTATTTCTTGCAAAGCCATGCGTTGGGATTCAGGCTTCATCAATGAACCGTGCCATTATTTATCTTCTTTCCTGTTTTCTTCTAATCGGTAGTTCCAATTGTAAGTCTTTGCTCGGCGGTCCATCGCAGGCGGCGAATGAGTTCATGGGGAATCTTGCCAATGCCATCCACGGTGCCTGCAAACAGGGAAAGGCAACATCGGTGGTCCTCAACGAGGTGGATTCGCTTTCGGTGATCCAGGGATCCCGGAATCGATCCGGCCCTCAGGATATACATTCCCTTTCCGGCGAGCAGCTAAAAAATCTGGGAAGTAATCGCATGGAGCTTCATCCCGGACGGCCGGTTATGGTCCTTATGGTTATGGATGGAGAGGAATTAAGCGGATCCATGCCGGGGCCGCCCTGTCCGGTGGTTGTGCCTGCCATGTCGCAAAAAGGAAGCGAATTTCGCATCGAATTACTTCCATCGGTTTTTGCCCTGGTGATGGCTTCGTATAATGGCGACCTGCCCGCGATCCGAAGGTTGGTGGATCAGAACGTTGACCTCAACGGACAGATGAAAGTAACTCCCCTCATCGCTGCGATTGATGGAAATCGATCCGCCGCCGCCATACTGCTGCTGGAGAAAGGCGCCAATCCCAATGTCCCGGCAGAAATGAACGGTCAAACCGCCCTTCATCTGGCGACGAAGAAGGGAAGTATGGAATTGGTTCAACTGCTGGTGGACGGTGGCGCAGATCTGGATCCTCAGGATCCTGCCCGCCAGACCCCGCTCTGGGGAGCTTCTTTTCATAACCATCCGCAGATCATCCGCTACCTGGTAGAAAAAGGAGCCAATCTGCATCACAAAGATCCAGCTGGCAACACCGCCATGTCTATAGCGGCGGCTGGAGGAGCCACGGAGTCCATTGCGGAGCTGGCTTCGCTGGGACTGAATGCGGATGAACCCAATCGATTCGGCCGAACCCCTCTCTTCGATGCCATCGACCACAATCAGCCCGGGGCCGTGCAGGCGCTTCTGAAACTCGGGGCCGATCCAAATCGTACTACAGCAAGCGGAAAAACGCCGCTCCAGTCCGCTCGGCATAGAGGAAATCCCGATATCCTTCGAATGCTGCAGGAAGCCGGAGCAAAATAGGAGCTCCGGGCTTCGCCTGATGGGTGGACCGAAAAGAATTTCTTGCAGCCTTGCCCTGTTTGGATTATGTCGCATTATAGTTGTTCCTGGCTCTCGTGCAGGGCCAGGAATTCTTTCCTATTGCCGACGGAGGGCCCGGAGCCGGATTATGTCTCATAAGCGGCCACCGCGCCACTGGAGGCCTCTGGCCCGGAATGCTTCAATGGCAGCTCACCATCATCCCAGGCGGACCGCCCCGGACCACCCGGCGCATACCGCAAGGGAAGGTCGGTGGATTATGTCGGAAAACCGCTCACCCCATCGGAAATTAAGCAAAAAAGTATTGACGTAACTTTTGTTAGGCTCTGCATTGTGGGCATATGAAGGATCTCACCGAAAAGCAACAGGCCATATTAAATTTCATCGAAGAATCCATCCGCTCCCAGGGATATCCTCCCACCATTCGCGAAATAGGCGATACGTTCAACATCACTGCCAAGGGCGCCTACGATCATCTGAAGGCCATCGAGAAGAAGGGCTACATCAAGTGCGTCAAAAACCGTAGCCGTGCCATTGAGCTTTTGCGCACCTCGGAGGGTGGGGAGCCTATGACCCTGGAGCAGACTGTGAGCGTCCCCCTGCTGGGTCGGGTGGCCGCCGGTTTGCCCATTCTTGCCCAGGAGAATATAGAGGAATACCTGGCCTTTCCCCGGAATCTCGTGCCGGATGGCGGAGTGTTTGCCTTGCGTGTAACCGGAGATTCCATGATCGAAGCGGGGATCCACAACGGAGACATCGCCGTAATCCAGAAGGCCGACGCCGCCGAAAATGGCGAAATCGTGGTGGCGCTGATTGAAGATGAAGCTACGCTAAAGTATTTCTATAGAGAGAAAAAGCGGGTCAGGCTGGAGCCGGCCAACGCTGCGTTTAAGCCGATTTTCGCCACAGACGTGATGATCATTGGAAAACTTGTGGGGCTCTACCGTCAGTTCTAGACTGCTGACTTCATGCATCCCGCCTTTCTCTACAAACTGCTAAAGCCAATTCTTTTCTCCCTGGACCCGGAAACAGCGCACTCGGTGGTCACCGGGCCGGCCAGGGTTCTACTGGGTATGCCAGGGGGGGAAGCCTACCTGAAAGCCACTCTGGGTTTTCAGAGCTCCAGACTGAAAGTGCGGCTATCAGGTCTGGACTTTCCCGGTCCGGTGGGTATGGCGGCGGGCTTTGACAAGACCGGTGCTCTATATCCCTTTCTCTCCTCTGCGGGGTTCGGCTTTGTTGAATCCGGGACCTTCACTCCCCAGGGCCAGGAAGGCAATCCCCGGCCCAGGCTCTTTCGATTTCCAGAGCAGCGCATCCTCATTAACCGCATGGGGTTCAACAATCCAGGGATGGATCAAGCCGCCCAGGAGTTCATGGCTCAGGATCGTTCCCGGAAGAAGGCAGACAGACCGCCCAGAGGAGTCAACATAGGGAAGAACAAGGTCACCCCGAACGATCAGGCAATCCAGGATTACAGGCTCTGCTACGAAAGGTTGGCGCCGTTTGCAGACTATGTTGCGGTGAACGTGAGCTCTCCCAATACACCTGGTCTGAGAGATCTTCAATCGGCGGGCTTTCTTCTGGAATTACTTCAGGAACTGAAGATACTGGAAGAGAAGGCAGGCCATGCAGGACATTTCCTGCAGCGAACCGCCCCTCCCATTTTTCTGAAGCTTGCTCCAGACATTAGCGATGCTGATCTACCACAACTCATGCAGGCGGCTGCAGATGGCGGCGCAGCAGGCCTGATTTTGACCAACACAACCATATCCAGAGATTTCGATGGCCTGACCTCTGCGGCCCGGGAAACGCAGGGCGGACTTTCCGGTGCGTTGCTATTTGCTAGAAGCACCGAGCTATTGCGCCGGGCCTATGAGATCTCCGCCAATCGGTTCTCACTTATAGGCGTGGGCGGAATCGATGAACCGCAGCAGGGGTTGGCCAAGATTCTGGCCGGAGCCAATCTGGTGCAAATCTACTCCGGCTACATCTTTTCCGGTCCCATGCTTCCTTCCCGGATAGCCCGGTTTCTGGATAAGGTTTGCGCGAAAGAACAGTGCAATATTTCGGATCTTGTAGGAAAGGAGAAGGAATTCTCGCATCTAATGGGAAGCCAGTGATGGCGCCTCTTTGCAAGGGTTCAGTGCATTCGTTGCGGTCCATTGGGCCGCGCGAATCTCTTTTGAGATCGCAAAGTTCGCCTGGGAGTAGAACGATAGCAGGCCGCATGGCAGCCTGTTCAGGGTTGAGTCCAGCGCCGCAGTCCTATAGCCGAACAATGGAAAGCGGAAGCGCCTTGACAGTCCTTTTTGGTGTTTCTGGATGAGTCCATGGCAGAGGAAGGGCGATCCATTCGAGTTTGGCAGGACCTGGATCTTGATTCTGTAAAGGCTCATCTATTGCTTATCGACGATCTGTACGGAACTTGTGCTGCCTGCAAGCAGATTGGATTGAACTATCTGAAGGACTCTCGGTGTAGCGGATGCGGCGCCGAATTCAAATATCTTGCTACTCGTCTTAAAGATCCGGGGGAAACCGGAAAGATCCTGGCCCGCATTAAGAAGGAAAATCTCAAGCTGGCTCTTATCGATCGCGAAGACTATGAGAAGGCGCTGGCAGACAAGAACGTTGGAAACCTCTTCAAGAGTCCCGAGTAGCCGCCACGGCAGGTTTTCCCCTTAATAAGGGCTCCACCGATTTCTTGAGAGGCATTAAATCGTAGTAGAACACCGGGTAGGAGCGGTCGGCATAGATTCTCCGGGCTCTCTGAACATGAAGGGCTCTGCGAAGTTCCTTGTTTAGCTCCTCTTTCTTTTTTCGAAGATACAGCCTGGCTTTTCGCTTCAGGTGCAGAAATTCGCCGTGCAAATCCGATCTGTCCTGGTTCAGTCGTCGGGACTGATGCCACTGCTGGATCAATTCCTCCCTTTTCTGAAACAGTGAACAGTCCGGCGATAGACTGCGAGCTGGATCGAACTTCAGTGAGCGCAGATCGGCCAAAACTTCCCGGGGTTCCCTGGACTCCACCGGCAGATCCGCTCGCGGTTCCATTGCCAGACTTGCGCTGGCTACCACGTAGGGGGCCGCATCGGCTTCGAAAAACTCTTCTATGAGATTCTCTGTAATCCTGTCGTAGCGTCCTCCGCCGGTACCATGAATAAAGAGGTCACAGAAAAATAGTCGAAAGAAGAGGCTCGTAGTGATGGCCCTTGGGTAGATTTCGCCTTTTCCGGCGCGTGCCGCTTTCATGCATGTTCGAAACGTTTTATCCGTTAAAGGTTCCCGGGTTCCATTCTCTACATACCAGAAGGGCAGTTCGCCAGATGCATCGTCCAGGTCCGGCAGTGGCTGGGCCTGGTTTTTGATTCTTCTTTCCTCCCTGTAAGCATGAAGTTCTTGATTGTAGCGCTGGCGAAACAGCGAAGACCTATCGGCTACGAACTCTGCAAAATAAAGGAATGCTGAACTGCGAAACATTTGTGATGCGCGAACATCGCGAATAGAAATCCCGAGAGTGCGATGTGTCATCGCCCTCAAAGCGATGGAGGGCTCGGCGATGTCGGCGCAATTCTTCAGGCGCGTTTCGAATTCAGAAATCAGTGTTCGCGCATGAGACCGGGCCGCCGGGTTCAATACCAGGTGCACGCTTTTCTTCGCTTCCTCGCATGCTGCAAGCAGGTTCTGGCGATCCCTTTCCGAAAATGGCACCGTACCCACTATCCGACGAGGATTACCGAAAGGTACTGTATGCTTTCGCACCGGCCAATTAGCCCCCGGGGCGATTGTGCTGGAGTAATCCAGTTCCAGGAGCCCCGGGTAGGAAAACTGCAGATCCACTTCATCCGTATCTAGAACGATGTTATAGGCAACCCCATTGTAGCGTCGGGCCAGAGCGTCAGCAAGCACATCCTTCATCATCAGACCTGGGTGATAAAGAACGGGCTGATGCCCGGCGGCGATAAGAAGGCCACAATCGGAGGTCCAGCCCAGATCCTCTCGTAGCTTCTTTGCCTCTGTCTTGAGGGTTTCTGGACAGAGAATACCGGCCTTGCACTTTTCCAGACGATTGTGAAGAATCCGGTCCAGGGATTCCATGTCTTCCGGTAAGAGTACGCTCATTTGTACCCCTCGGGCCAGTTCTTGAAGAGCGGTATCTCCCTCTGTAGAAAGGGCTCGGCAGCTTCCACACCTGCCTGGAATCCCCAGTAGCGGTTCTCGTTTAGCACGCTATCGATGATATGTTCTTTCTTGCCGGCCTTGAACTGCGACTCATAACATTCTATTGCCCTTCTTTTCGTTTCAAGGTGGCTCGAAATATCGAAAACGTAGGAGGGCTCAATTCTGAGCCGAATATGTACCGGGAAATAGTAAATGACGCGCCTGGGAAAGTAAGGCTCGCCGGGTATATCGGATTTTGTAAGTTTTGAATAGAAGCGAGAGGACTCCGCAAGGTTGCCTGCTGCAATGTGATCTGGATGTGCATCCACCGGGTAGGGCGCAAAAATATACTCTGGTTTGAATTCGCGCAATACTGCCGCGATCTTCTTTCGGTTTTCAATGGTCTCTTCCAGATAGCGGTTCGGCATGTCCAGGGTTCGTCGCTGCGCCCCCAGTATGCTGGCGGATTTCTGGCTTTCTGCGGCCCTTGTTTCCGGAGATCCGTGGGGCGTTGGCTCCCCATTTGTCAGATCGAGTATGAATATCTCATATTCTCTGGATACCAGGGAAGCTACCGTTCCGCCCATACCAAGCTCCACATCGTCTGGATGGGCGCCCATACACAGGATTCGTCGCTTCATTTGTACAGTTTCGTAAATTCTTCCTGCAGGGCAAAGAGAATTGTTTGTTCCGGCGCATTAGTGGACGGATGTTTCGCTTGAAGTGGTCGGACCGTTTGCCCATTGAGCGCAAACCCTGCGAAGTATACAGGAGGGGCAGGCGCTCTCCTGGAAGCTACCAGTGCAGCGGCCCAGGATTCCGGGTCGGGTGAGGGCAAAATCGTACTTCAGTGGATCTGCCGGCCAAAGGCCAGAAAGAGCCATCGACACCTCCACAGCCATGGTACTGTCCGCCCCTTTTCGGGCGCTAAATCCCAGGTTCCGCGCAATACGGCCCAGATGAACATCCAGCGGTACCGTTAGCTCGGCAGGGTCCAGGCAGCGATAGAGTCCCAGATCCGGATAGTCCTTTCGAACCATCCATCGAAGGAACATGGAAAGCCGCTTTCTTGCTCCTTTTCCTTCCGGGCGGCCGATCCAGTGCACAATACCATCCGTCTGAAGGGACTCGGGAATCCCGGACAAAAAAGCGCTCTGGAAAGAAATCATGGCGTCGATGCCCGGAAGGCCAGCGCGTCTGCCATTGTCATAAGAAACTGATGTAATCTCTTCCGGAACGCCCGAAGCGAAGTATCGTTCCAGCGGCAGAAAGCGGCTTCCTTTCGATTCCGGGTTGCCTGGGACCGGAATCCGATTCGAATCCGCAAGCATGGCACCCAGTCTATAAAGAATGGTTTCCATGTCACGGCAGCTTTGAAATCGATAATACAAGTCGGCGCCAGGCAGAACCCTCTTTTTGGCATGCAACTCGATAAGAGCGTCGTGCGGCTTGGAACCCAGCCATTGTAGCAATCGCACCGGGAAGTCCTTGATGGAGGCCACCCGCCCATAGGCAAAAAGAGCGCAGAGCAAAGCTATAACCTCAACATCTTTCGGCCTTTTAGAAGTATGGTCCAGGACGAGCGATAGGGGATCGGAGGCAAGGTATTCCTGGCGATTGTATCGCGAATGCAAGGATTCCAGGGCAGCTTTTAGTCTACGGCTCTTCTGCATCTTCGGCGCCGCTCAGGTTTTCTCTCGTAATGGTTAGCAATCGCTTCTTGCCGGATCCATTCTCGGCGCTTTCCGCTTCGGCTTCGGAGCGATCCTTGTCCCATCGCAGAAAGGATAACAGGCTGGTCAAGGGATTCTGTTTGGGATTGAATTCCAGCGCCAGAAAGGTGGTGTCATCGTCCGGAGAGCGACTGCCGCGAAAGCGATCCAGCTCTTCCCTGAGTTTCAAGTTGATTTCTTCTAGAGGTCGATCGCCTTCGTCCAGCAGAAATCTTGCAAACCTCTGCTCTCCAAAGGCCTCTTCGTTTTTCGCAAAGGTTTCCAGCACTCCGTCCGAGCATAGAAACAATCGCTGCCCCGGGCGCAATTTGTAATGACTGCTACGGTACGGCGAAGGCAGAACTCCCAGAAGACGCTGAGTGTCCTCCAGTTTGAGTATTTTATCGTCCTGAGGGGTGCGAATCAGCGGACCCGGATGCGCCGCATTCAGATACTCCATGTCGCCCTTTTCTCTGTCCAGAACCAGCGCAAAGAGGGTGAAGAATTCATTTCCTTCGTATCGATCCAGAAGAAAGGAGTTGAGAGTATTTACGGTTTCCAGAAGATCCGCGCCGGCGGACAAATGCGAGCGCACAATACTTCGCATCGCATTTACCAGATATCCGGTGCCAAGCCCGTGTCCGCTCACATCGCCCAGGAAAACGGCGCTTCTGTTCTCCGGAAGTTCAATGTGATCCAGGTAATCCCCGGTAACGCTGATCACAGGCAGGTTGAAATAAGACATGCGAATTCCAGGAGGCAGGTTTTCAAAGCTACTGGAAACCTGGCGTTGGAACTGACCTGCCAGATACACTTCGCGCATCTTCTGACGCTTTTCTACTTCCTGAAAGAGAAGGGCAAAGTTCTCCACCATCATGCCTGCCAGCCGGGCGGCCTCCTGCAGATAGCGAATCTCGCTCAGTAGCAATCCGTCCCTGTTTCTGGGCTTTCCTATGAGTAGCGCCGCCCTTGTGGGAAGTTTCAGACGGCCCGTTCGAGAAAGCCCCAGAAAGGAAGGCGTGGTTTGCTTTTCGGATCGCATTTCCTTAATGTGCTCTGTGAGTCGTAGCTTCAAGGAAGGCATTTCCAGACCTTCAATACCCAGAGCAAGGTGGATGCGATTGCGATACAGGAACTTGTAGAGTTCGCCCCGAACCCCGGTTCCATAGGTCAGGTATGAGGTGACTACAATCCGTTCCGGGGCCACGTGCCGCCAGAGTGGGCTGCCATCCGGCAGGCGAAGTATACCCTCCGTGCGAATGCGAAGATCCGGAAATGTAGAGGTGGAGAATAGTAGGTACGCTTTTTCGATGTTCAGAGTTCTTTCTATCTCTCCCAGAAAGGCTGCCGCTGTTGACTGTATCTTCAGCGGATAGCTCATGAGGCTTGCCAGCCGTTTCAGGGATTCGGCCAGTTCTCCACTGGGGCGCAGAAGCTTCCGATCCAGTAGCCTGGAAGTGTAGCGACGCGCAGGATCCATGAAAAAGGTAATTGAGAAAATCAGAACAAAGTAGAGAATCCAGCGAGCGCTCCCATGAGCATCCGGCAGCACCAGGCTCATTGTCAGAAGAGCTAGGCCATATACTCCTATGAATACTACTGAAAGGATTCCGGCCAGAAGCGATCGAGTGAGGATGAGCTGGAAAGGAAGCAGGTGAATCCTGTAGGTGCCGTAAAGCAACGTTAACGGAAAAAGGAAAAATAGCATTACCGGCACAACAAATGGATCCAGAGTCCACAGATGCATGGTTGTGAGAGCGGATGGAAGAATCAGTCCCAGACAGGTGCCCATTACCAGAGTCCATTGTTTGAGTCGGTCTATCCCTTCTGCATCCGTGCGAATGGCCGCATCCACCTGGATGATCAAAACCACAAAGGCGACGGCAATGTAAACGTAACCGGCAAGATAGGTCAGATTGTGTACACTTTCTACTCTGTCGGCGCCGCTATAGGCTAGAAGAGAGAAGAAAAGGACAAAAAGAATCTCTCCCAGGGCTACCTGTTGCGGTACCGCTTTTCCCGTGGTGCGAAGGCCCAGGTTGAGCAGGGCCGGGATCAATAGAAAGCCCGCCACCTGCCAGAGTAGCATTCCATCTTGATAGGCCAGCAGATACAAACCGGAAATGATGTAGAATACAGTGGCAAAGCAGAATACGGAAAGATGTACATCATTCCCGTAACTGAGGAACCAGATACCGCACAGGAATGAGACCAGAGCATAGGCAATGGGCAGTTTGTAAATATCCAGAAAGTCCAGGAGTCCGTATTTTCGCGTTTGAAAAATCTCCTCCCCTTCTTCGGAAATTACACGGTGCACTTCCGGAAACTCTGACGTTGTGGAGATTTGTAGCGCCGGTCGACCATCCACCAGAACAATGCGATCTGCCGGTCGGATACCAGAATCCTGGGAATGTACAACTGTTCCGTCCGGAAGATAGAAGAAAGGCAGGCGATAGACATCCCTGGAAAAAAGCAACAGTATGGCCAGACCCATGAGCGCCGCGGACACCGGATAGATCCAGCGATTCATGAGAAGGCTCATTGAATTGCCTCCGCGGCGGGATTGCTGTTTGCGCGAATATCCAGAAGGATTTGATTATTGTGCTCTATGCGATACAGAATGCCGGGCGTCAAATCTACGTAATTGCGCCAGCCTGGCGAAATCAAGATTCGATCGGGCTGCGTTGTGTCCTGAAATCGGAACTGCTTCCCTTCGACGAAAACGGTCATGGAGCCCCCGGCATGGAATTGTGCAATTAGCATTTCCACTCCGGGCTCCATACGTAACAAAGAGTTCTCCTTTCGCATATGCCCCAGAATGCGATGAATGCTTAAATCTCTCTCTACGTGAACCAGGGAATAAAGATGACCCAGTAATCCGGAAAGAAGCAGGCCGGATACTCCGCCGCCTCGTTGCGTAGCAAATATCACAAGAAACAGGCCGTCATCCACGGTGAAGAATTCTTGAACCGAGCTACCGGAAGCATCCTGATGAGGTTGGAGTTGAAAACCAGGATAGGCAGGCACTCTGGAGTTTTTCATGAGGCTATGGATTTTTTCCGCGCTCTGAAGCTCTTTTTCGAATTCCCCCGCATCGATGATCTTGCTGCTAAGAATGTGATTCTGTATGCTTACGGCAGCTTTGCCGGCGAACAATTGAAGGGCCCGGTCCGCATAGCGGTTTCGGGGCGGCTCCATCAAAAACAAAAAGCCGAGCAACCTTGTGCGAAAAATAAAAGGGATAATCCATGCCACGCGATTCTGTTGCATGATGTCCTTTAGTCCTTCCGGTAAATCCTCGTCGTCTATGCAAGCGATCTTGCGGTAGGCTTTGAATTCTCTCTTGAGCTCCTCGGTCTTCTGATAATAGATTGCATTTCCTTTGATAATCTTTCCGTTCTTGTAGATGTGAAAGCGATAGCTTCGGCGGTCTTCAGAAAGAAGGGCGATTCGGGCCGAGCTTACGCGCAACCAGAATAGCAGATCGGGAATAATCTGATGCAAAAGCGAATCTACGGAAAACTGACGGGCCAGGAAGTCCAAATGATGAATATCTTCGTCGATGAGCGTTTCCCAATCCTGGCGTTTAAATATTCGTCTCAGGAAATATTCGCGGGCCGGGAACAGGATGAGCACCGAAAGCACGATGAACAATACCGTGATCAAGTTTTCTCTTCTGGCCGCCTCTACCGGGGATTGGTCCGGCACCGGAATAATGGTATGCAGAAGAAAAAAGAGACTGGTGATTACAACGGCAGAAGAAGCTGTAATCAACCAGCTCTGTAGCCGGTACCGGCCAGACGGAGTGTTCCAGAGTTTTTGCATTTCTTCACGTGGTATAGTCGGCGTTCAGTCGCACATAGTCCGCGGTCAGATCGCTACCCCAGAATCGATCAAAGTTGGTGCCAGAGTCCAGGTCCACCTTGATTCGAACTTCTTTTTCCTTGAAGTGGCGTTTCAGAATCTCCAGGTCCGGCGCTTCCTGGTTGCCCATGCCATCGAAAAGTAGCTGCTCCCCGGCGTAGATCTTGATTCGACCTGGATTGATGGGTTCGTCAAATACCTTTCCAACGGCCATCAGGAACCGGCCCCAGTTCGGATCGGCTCCATGGATGGCTGTTTTCACCAGAGGGCTGTTAATCAAGGAACGGCCTACCCGGTAGGCCATGTCCGAAGAGGCCGCGCCTACTACCATGACTTCAAAAAAGCGACTGGCTCCCTCTCCATCGCGCACGATTTCCCGGCTTAGATACAAACTGGTACGCAAAACGGCGCGGACGAATTCCAGTTCCTCCTCCGAAATATGGTCCGGCCAGGGATTGGCTCTCTCCACCCGGTCCGCTGATTCCCCTGGAGCAGGAAGAGGATCGCCCAGTATGGTTTCCAGGGTATGATTGCCCAGAAGTCCTTCGATGGAAGCGGGAAAGCGAAAGGGTGGTCGCCCGCTGGCCCCGTTGGCCAGGAGCGCTACCGTATCGCTGGTGGACGTATCGCTATCTACAGAGATTCGATTATAGCTCCTGTTTACGCAGAAACGCAGCAGTCGGTTCAGATCTTCGGATTCCATGGATGCGTCGGTGACAATGTAGGAAAGCATGGTAGCCATATTTGGCTCTATCATTCCGGCTCCCTTGGCCACTCCAAGGACCGTCGCTCCGCTGCTGAGCGAATAGCCCCTTGCTTTGGGAAAAGCGTCGGTGGTCATAATCGCTTCGCTAAATTTGCGAAAATCCGGTTCCTGCAGTCTTTCCGGAAGTTCGAGACATGCTTTTTCAAGACGATCCGCCGGCGGCATTCTGCCTATGACTCCTGTGCTGGAAGGTAGGACCAGATCCGGCGATATATTCAGGGCTTTGCCGGTCCATCGACACATGTTTCGCGCCAGTTCCAGACCTGCCTGCCCTGTGGCCACATTGGAATTCTTTGAGTTTACTACAATTGTCTGAAGCTTG
>JAGRNE010000007.1 GCA_020440915.1 Leptospiraceae bacterium
CAAGCAAGAAAGCAGCGAAGAAAGGCAAGGCCGCCGCAAGCAAGAAATCGGCGAAGAAAACCAAAGCCCCCGCAATCAAGAAAGCAGCCCAAAAAAAGCGGCGAAAATAGACACTGGCTTTGCGTTCGGTTTGGTTGCGCTGGGACGGCCGGAAATGAAAAAATCCCGCTACGGCAAATATCAGACGGGCGCGTCAAAAACGGCAACATGGTCCAGGTTGCGATACAGTCCGGCTGCATCCAGGCCGTAACCCACTACATATTCTTCGCCGATGGTAAAGCAGGAGTACTTTACGGGTCGCATTTCCTGATCCACCGATCGGCGAACCAGAAGGGTAGCGATCTCCAGCGATGCAGGCTTCTTGAGGCGAATGTGCTCAAAGAGAAAATCAAAGGTCAGCCCGGTATCTACAATGTCCTCCACAATGAGAACATGACTGTTTTCTACAGGGTGTTTGAAGTCCTTAACAATGCGAACATTTCCTGTGGATTGCAGATCGTTGCCGTAGGAAGATACTTCAATGAAGTCTATGTGTAGAGGGCGGGGAATGGCGCGAACCAGGTCGGCCATAAAAATGAAGGAGCCCTTCAGGCATCCGATAACGGTAAGCGGTTCATCCCGGTAATTGTCGGCAATGCGCTGTCCCATCTGTCGAATGCCTGCATGAATCTCTTCGCTATCGATCAGTACTTTCTGGCCGTATTCGTTTTTTCGTGGCGCATTCATCTTACGATATCCTGTAGATCTGAAGAGGACGAATCTGCAACTTCATGTTGGACTTGCGCCGAATCTCTTCCATCTGGATTTCCATCTCCTGCCTGGCTTTGAGGATTAGATTCTCGGCACGAGTGAGGCGCGCCTTCCTTTCCGGGGCCGGATTCTGGGAGAACTTCATCTTCTCGATGTCTTTCTTTTCTTCCAGCAGGCGAAGCTTTTTGCCGTAGCTGATTTCCAGTTTGTATTCTTCTTTCTTGAAAATTGGGTGTAACTCTTCCTTGAGCTCCTGGGCAATGATCTCTACTTCCTTTCGCAATCGGATTTCGCTGCGCCGGAGCAGATTCAGAAGTTCCGGCCTCAGATGAAGTGCATTGCCGGGGTCGTCGGTATCCGGATCATACTTTCTGGAAAGATCCTGTTGCCAATTGGAATCTGAATCCGCAGCGGAGGGGCCAATCCTGGCTTTGTCGGATGCCCATGCCTCCGCCGAAGCGGATGCTTTGAGCGCTCCGGTGATGGTCTTGCTGCTTTTTGCTCCTGATTGAATCCGGAAACCGGGCGGAATGGCGATTTCTCTGTGGAACGTAAGTTCACCATTTGTATCGGCATGGATTGCCATCAATTCAGTGCGCTGGAATCCATTTTCGAATTGAACAAGATAGATCAAATAGTGCCCTCTTTCGATTTCGAAAGAGGAATCGCCCTTAACGGCGGAGGACTGCATTTCCAGAAAAGTCTCTCTTTCCGGATGAGCCAGAAAGTACTCCAGACATTCATCGACCAGAGGATGCCCCACAGCCAGAAAGTCCAGGGAGTCCTGGGCAAGAGCCAGTTCGCTATCAAAGGTCCCTTTTCGCCTCTCACCGGTAAGCAGTCGCGTAAGTTCGTAGATTCCGTCCCCCAGTTTTCTGATCGAAAAACTTGAGCGCTCCGTCCTCTGGCAGAAGTACATGCAAAGATGTTCGATTTCCGAATTCTTGATGGCCCTTTCTTTTTCGGTGATTCGATAATAGTCTGTAAGGTTGAAATCCACCATCCTGGGCGCCACCAACTCATTGAGCCTTTCGTAGCTGTTGCGCGCCAGGGCTGCACGCTCTTCCACCGTTGATTCAAAGGTATCTTTGTCCAGTTTTCCGGATACAAAGTCCATGAGCGTGCGGCTGAATTTCAGATCGTCTTCAATGCTACCCAGAAGCATGTCCGAAGGTCCTATGGACTCCTCGAAGAGGCGAATTTTGCTTTCCAGCACTTCCAGGATGCGCTCTGCCACTGTATCCCTGGTGGCAAAATTAAAAATGAAGACATCGCGGGTCTGGCCAAATCGATGAATCCTGCCAATGCGCTGCTCGATCTTCAAGGGAGACCAGGGAAGGTCATAGTTGATCAGGATGCTGGCAAACTGCAGATTACGCCCTTCGCCACCGGCTTCGGTGCAGATCAAAATTTCCTTATCGCCCCGGAAGTTTTCGATGGCTTCCTCTTTCTCTTTCATGTTCAGGGAGCCATGAAAGAGCTCCACTCGATATTCCTCAAGGTTCTCGAGTAAGTATTCCTGCGTTGTGCGAAATTGCGTAAAAATGATGAATTTGCTGTGGCCTTCTTTCTTTAGCTTCAGCAGTGTTTCCCGCAGCTTTATTAGTTTCTTGTCATGCTTGATGGCGCGTCCCAGGTGGATGAGCTTGCCCAGGGTTAAAACCTCTTTCCGGAGGTCCTTGTAGCTCTTCTGAAAGCTTCCCTCCTCGGAAAGATCATCCTCTTCCCAGTCATCTTCCAATTCAGGATCAATGTCCTGCAGATTCCAGGCGCTGCAAGTATCCGCAAGAAAAGAGGTCTGATGCATTCGCATCTCGAGCATGGATTTTCGCTTTTCCAGGGCGCGCAATAATGCCCGGGTAGATGAATCCAGTAACTTCTGAAAGGCTATCATTACAAAGCCAACAGCCCTATTCTTTTCCTGCATTGCCAGGTTGTATTCGCGGCGCACATAATCGGTGGTTTCGTCGTAGAAAGCCCTTTCCTGGGGTGTGAGGTCGAATTGAATGGTTCGGGCAAATCGGCGGGTGAAACCGCCCACTTCTACCTTTCGCCGGCGAAGCAGAACGCGATCCAGCCGCGACTTCAGGTCTTTGACGCTGCCTCCGGAACGGGAAGGGAGCACATATTCCATGAAAAAAGCGTTGCGCGGGCCCAGGATATGAGGATCCACCAGTCTTACGAGATAAAAAAGCTCCTCCAGCTTGCCGCGAAATGGAGTGGCGGTGAGCAGCAGAAGGGCGTCCACCCTGGCCGCCAGCTTCTCTGCGAAGCTGTAGGCATGGGTAATCTTGGAGTCGTCCCGCCGAAGCCTGTGCGCTTCATCGAAAACTGCAATGTCCCAGTTCGTCTTCAGAACCTGTTCGCCGTATTTTTCGTTTTTTATAAAATCGATGGAAACAAGAATCCTGGGATAGCGTGACCACTTTGCGGAAATGCGCGCGAAGTTGCTTCGATCCATGATCACAAAATCTTCGTTGAACTTGGACTTCATTTCCTGCTGCCACTGTACCGTCAGAGTGGCAGGCGCCGCCACCAGCACCTTTTTGTACCCCTTGCGAAGCATGAGCTCTTTCATGATTAGACCGGCTTCGATGGTCTTGCCCAGACCCACCTCATCGGCAAGAATGAAACGAGGGCGAAGCGCCTGCACTACACGATGGGTTGCTTCTATCTGGTGGGGTAATAAGCGCGTTCTGGAATTGGACAGACTGGACAGCTTATCGTAGATATGATTGAGCTTAACGCGGTGGGCATCCAACAGGCGAAAAGCAAAGTCAGCTTCGCCCTGGTTCAAAATTCGAAATCGCGAAGGAAGGGTGTTTTCCCGGCTGGATGCCAGGGATTCCTCGTCCAGGTGCAGAAGCTGCTGGTGCATGGACAGCCAGTGTGCTGGATTATGTCTCGCTGAGTCAAGCAAAAGGACGCTGGAGGCGTTTTTCCGGGCCCGGGAAAAGTCCTTTCCAGGTCTGCAGGCTCGATCAATCCATCCACATGGTATGGCTGGGCAGAATAAAAGCAGGCTTCTGGAAGCGATCCACCTGGTGCCGGCCTTTGGGCAGGCAACCGGCCTGTACCGCAGCGGCAGAGATAGTCCGGTTCGAGTCCTTGGCCCGGCTTGCCGCTACCCCCGGGTCCTCCACAGCAAAATCCGGTTTTCTTCTTCGCTTGTTTCCTGGCTTGTCCTTCCTCTTTTTGCTGGGCCAATGCAGCGTTCTGCATACTTTCTTATTCGCGGAGCTGGATCGGCAGGAGAGTCGCATAGCCACCGATCCAGCATTCTTTCATGAAGCCATAGGCGCCGACCATCTCTCCAGGGAAGACCGCTATCGGGAGCTTCGCAGTCGCGAAGAGCAAGCCCTTCAGGTTTGCCGCGCTGAGATTCGGCTGAATAGCCTCACGGCTTATGCAATCAGCGATGGCGCTCTGGTCTGCGGACTTACAGGGGGGTTGGAGCGCAGCCAGGAACTCTTTGATGTATCGATCAAAAAGGCCTCCGGCCTGGACAGGCGAAAAATCATGTTGAATCGGCTTATGATGCTGAATCGCCTGGATATGGACATCCTGGACGCGGATCTGGGCCCGGTTCTTACCGACCTTTCGCATACAAAGGCTCTGGAACTGGTTCAGGGGCTGGAAGAGAGAAGACAGGATTATCTTGCGGATCGCATCTACTCTTTTATGATACCTCGAAGTAGCGGGGTAGCCCTGGCGGACGTTCTTCTGGCCAGGGGAATCTACGATGATTCCAGGGGCCGGACGGCCCTGGCTGTGACTGCCCTTCAGAAGTCTATTGAGCTGCGCGACAACTACAAAGCGCGGGAGATTCTTGGTAGCATTTTCTTGCAGAGCGGAGACTACGATCGCGCTGTCCGAAATCTGCAAAAAGCATACGAAAAGAAGGCCGGGCCCGAGCTTGCCTTTCGTCTGTCCAGCGCGTACATGGGCAAAAAACAATACGACAAGGCCCTGGAATGGATTCGTAAGGCGGATGGCTCGCAGGCAGATGTTATTCAACTGCATGGACAGATCCTGCTTTCTCTTGACGTTTCTGCAGATCCTACACCCTTGCTGTCTTCTATGAAGCGAAAGGCCGGTTCCCAATGCCTTGCTGAAGCTGCTTCAATGCAGGAAAATCTGCACTATTGCGGACTTCAGAAATACTACGATGCAATTCGTCCTTTGCGCCGTCGCTCCCACATTCTTCGGGGCTGGTTTGGAACCTCCCGGCCGGAGAACAGGAAGGATCTGATACCTATTATTCAGGGACACTATTAGGAGATTTTGTATGTGCGGTCGATTTGCCCTTATAAACAATCCTCTGCTTTTGATGACCCTTTTTGATTTGCCTCCGATGCAGGACTTTGTGCCCGTCTACAATATTGCTCCTTCATTTCGCGTTCTGGCTGCCCATGTAAAGGATGAGCAGGTTGCCCTGGGAAAGTTCGCCTGGAATTATAGGCCGCACTGGGCCAAGCAGAACATGAAATCCGTTATTAACGCAAGAGTAGAAACCGTTTTCGAAAAGCCATACTTTCGTGGGGCTATCAAGTATCATCGTTGCCTGGTTCCTGCCACTGGATTCTATGAATGGAAGCCGCCGGAAGCCGGCGAAAAGGGAAAGACTCCTGTGTTCATACATCCTGAAAAAATGGAGGAAGGATTCCTGCTGGCCGGTCTGTACGATGGGGAAGGCATGGCCATCTGCACACGCGAAGCATCCGATAGAATGCGTCGGATTCACGATCGCATGCCGGTGATTATCTCGAGAGACGATGCAGAGATGTGGTTGCGAAGTCAGGAAACTACAGAGGTGAAGGAGATTCTGGACCGGGCTCTGGATGTAGACCATGCTTTTCCGGTTTCCAGAGATGTAAATTCCCCCGCCACAAACTCCGCCGACTTGCTTGAACCGACGGGCAAGCCATATTTCTGATTCCCGTAATCTGCCATCGAACACGCCAACCACTCGGAGCAAGAGCCCGGCAACGGCGACGGTCAGGCTACGGCCAGGCGGGTTCGCTGAGAAGAGCTAGTATTTGAGTATGAAAATCTGTGTATATCGTCCAGGAGCTCTGGGAGATTTGATCGTCACCGGCCCGGCCATAGAAGCGATGCGAATTCAATGGCCGGACTTGAATCTGACTCTCATCGCTTCCCCGTCCTGGTCTGCACTGGCAGGAAAGGCGAGATTTCTTTCTGCGGATGATCCGGCTCTTCTACCCCTGTTTTCCGGGAAGTCTCCCATGCGGCGAGATTGGATAGTGCAGGGCGGCTTTGATCTTGCAATTCTGTTTCTACAAAGGCCAGATCCGCTGCTGGAGCAGGGTTTTGGCACTGTTGCTTCCAGGGTTCTGACCGTGCGGAGTCGACCGCCGGCGGGCTATGCGAAAAACATTCGAGATTTCCTCTTTGAAGAAGTGCAGGCCGCGCTGAATCTTTCCGTGTCCCGGCCACCATCGCGATGGCCGCTTTTGCCGGAGGGCGTCGGGGACCTCAGAACAGAGTCGAATCCGGCAATGCTATGGCTTCATGCAGGCTCCGGAAGTTCCAGGAAAAACTGGCCGCCTGAGAATTACTACTCTCTGGCCAGGGAATTCGCCCGATCGGGCTACTGCATTCTCTGGAGTCTCGGTCCGGCCGAGGAAGGGCTAGCCCAGGGGCTTGCGAAACTGCAACAGGATTCCGGGTCTGTTTTCTGGATTCGCAGCCAGAGGGACTGGCAGACCTGGAAAGCCATTCAGGAGACGTCCTATGATCGTTCCCGGACGGTCGCGCCTGGCGATGGCAATTCTGGTAGCGCCGCTCCGGTGCGAAAGGAAGGCCTACATGCTTTGCTCCAGGTCGATCTGGCTCAGTTGATCTCTTTCCTTCAGGAATGCTCTTTCTTCATTGGGAATGATAGTGGAGTGGGGCATCTAGCCGCCGGGCTTGGAATTCCGACTTTGACCGTGTTTGGGTCCAGCGATTCTGTGGTCTGGGCTCCGCAAGGCCCCGGCAACGGTGTTCGAACGCTGGGCTCCGCCGAAGGGTTTCCTGATCTGGCAGATGTGCTGGAACTGGCCCGGAAGATGGTACAATAAAAAAGGGGCAGAGTACTGCCCCTTTCGTATGAGTCCGTTACGTACTCAATGTTTATTCGGATCTTACCGAGATTTTCCTTTTTTCCTGACCGCTGCCTGTTTTTCTGGGAAGCTTTATGCGCAGAACGCCTTTGCTGTAGCTGGCTTCTGCCTTTTCATCCTCCACTTCGCAGGGTAGCGCAATGGTTCTCTGAAAGCTGCCATAGCTTCTTTCTACTCTATGGTAGTTTCCTTCCTTCTTTTCAGATTCCTTTTTCTTCTCTCCTTTGATGGTAAGTGAATCCCGGTGAAGGCTTAACTCCAGGTCTTTTTCGTCCATGCCTGGGAGCTCCACGGTGACTTCCACTTCCTTCTCGCCTTCGTGGATGTCTACGGCGATGTTCAGAGCTGCCGGCTCCATGTCGTAGAAATCCTTGAAGAATTCACCAAACAGATTGTTCATCTCTCGATGGAAGCCAAGAAAGGAATCGTCCCATCGCTTCGGAGAGGTTTCGCCTTTTCGGCTTACAAGATCTTTCAGTCCCATATTCTACCTCCTTTGCTTTTCAAGTATTTCTAAATCTTCTCGCATTCCGGGTCCTTCCCCGCCATGTCCGGCAAGGAAGGACCTCTTTTTTCTCTTTCGCCTCCGCCTCGCATTCGAAAGCCAGAGGCCGCGATCATACTGATTTGACTTCAATCTTTCTGGTCATGCCTTTGCGAATGGGAATGACCAGCTCCAGAACGCCATTTTTTACCTTCGCCTGGATGTTCTCTACGTCGATGTCATCGCTCAGGCGAAAGGAACGTTCGTAATCTCCAACGCCGTATTCGCTGTAGAGAAGGTTCATACCCTCTACCGGCGATTCTTCCACAGAGGCCTTGATGGTGAGAATGTCCTTCTCGACGCTAATGTCTACGGACTTCTCATTGGCGCCTGGAATATCGGCGTAGAGATAGAAGGTCTCTTCTTTTCTGTAGAGATCAACGGCCGGCGAATAGATGCGATGTCTTACCGGTCGCTGCTCACGTTGTTGCGCTGCATTTTCTTTTCCTGTTTGTACTGCTGTTTCCATAATTTCTTCCTCCTGTTGTCTCCTGATTGTTGATTAACTTCTTATACTTCGTGCGACTTTTTATTTTGAACGTCCGAGAATATGCTCGTCCGCCGCAGGGCTTGCCAGCCTTTCAGGAAGCGGCCACTGCGATTTTTCGAGGACGGTCTTCCATAGCTCTTTCCAGCCTAACATTCAGAACTCCGGCTTTGAGCTCGGCGTTTACCTTTTCGGGGTTTGCCCGGAAAGGCAGTCGAACCACCTTTTCGTATTCGCCATGGGGGCGTTCGCTCCGCAGCGCCTCTCCCTGTACCGCATCGCGCTTGATGCGAATGCTCAGCTCCTGGTCTTGCACTTCCAGTTCCAGGTCTTCGGCTTTCACTCCGGGTACTTCCGCTCGAATCAGAGCTTCGTTATCGCCGCCAAAAAGTTGGATTCCTGGATAGCTTCTGCGTAGTTGACCTGCGCTACTCTGTTGGGCCAGGTCCCATAGATTTCGTTGCCATCCATACCAGTCATTCCAGAACATGTTGTGCCTCCTGTTCTTCTCCGTTTTGAGTTTCTTACCTATCACTATAGCAAGTGCTGTGCCAGCCTTGCAGGGCCGGGGGCCGGCCCCAGGAGACGGTCTTGAGGCTGGCAACTGTCAAAGTGACACTGACTGCCGTCGTTTTGACAGGATTGGTTTCTCTTCCCAGCTGTCAGGCTCCCTCCTCTGTGCCCTATCCAGCCACCATACGTCCTGTGGCATTCCTGGTGGAGAGGATTGTAGGAAGCCGTATGAGCGAAGCCCTGGTGCATCCGGGGAGAAATCCGGAAACCTATGATCCTTCGGTGGCCGATCTTTTGCAGTTTCGAGATTGTCGGGCTCTCTTCTATGTATCTCCGGTGTTGGATGGCTGGGCCGCCAACTTCAAGGAATGCCAGGCGCAAGCGATCCTGAGGCCCGCTACACCGGCGAAGGGACATGGCCATGCTCACGGTCTCACAGTTCTGGACGCTCCTTTCTCCTCGGATTACCTACACGAAGGAAAAGGTCTTACACATGCGGATCCCCATTTCTGGACCGATCCTCACCGAATACTCGAGGTTTTGCCAGGACTGGAAAGCAGCCTTGTTGCGCTGGAGCCTGAATCCGAAAGCCGTATCCAGCAAGAGGTGCAAATACTGGGTCGCCAGCTGCAGGACATGGAAGATGAGGCCGCTCGACGTCTGGCCCATCTGAAGGGAAAGAGGGCCGTTCTAATGCATCCTACCTACAAAAGTTTTCTGGAAGAGCACGGTCTCGTAATAGTGGCCATTGTAGAACCCACACCGGGCAGAGAATTGAGCGTTCTGGAATGGCGGCAGCTACTTTCCAGGAGGCCGGTGGATTTGATCATCTACGAAAAGCAGCTTTCCATGCGGCCGGCGCGAATACTTGCAAAGGAATTGAATGCACAGATTGTGGAGTTGGATCCCATGGGTTCGGAGGCTCGCAATCTAACGGAGTTGTTGAACAATCAGCTAAATGCCCTGGCCAGCGTTCGATTCTAGAGCCGGGGCCAGAACGGCGTTGCCAGGAGACAGTGCGGGAAAGAAACCATTCAGCCATTGCAAAGGAATCATATGAAAGAGATGAATCAAAATGTACAGGACCAGGGAGCCGGCGCGTCGGAAGCAGGGCCGCACTGCTTAAAAGTAGAAGGGCTTACGGTGCGCTTTGGACGAAACGTTGCCATCGAAAACCTCAGCTTCACCTGTTTGCCGGGTAGTTGGACGGCTGTCATCGGGCCCAACGGAAGCGGAAAGTCCACTCTCTTGAAAGCCATTCTTGGTCTTGTGGATGTGGATCATGGCACCGTAGAGCTTTCCTGCACAGAAGCCGGTATCGGATACGTTCCCCAGGCAAAAACCCTGGATCGCAGGTTTCCGGCCACTGTTGTGGAACTGGTAAGCACCGGACTCAGGCCCCGCTGGCCATTTCGCATACCCAAAGAGGTGCGAAAAAAAGTAGAGATCTGCCTGGAGCGAGTTGGACTGCGCGGGTATAGCAGACATCTATTGAGCGATCTGAGCGGGGGCGAACTTCAGCGAGTGTATCTGGCTCGCAGTCTTATCCGAAGTCCTGCCCTCGTGATTCTGGACGAACCGGCCACTGGCCTGGATCGATCCGGCGAAACAGATATGTATGAGCTGCTGGATCAGTTACGCCAACAGCAGGGAGCAACCATCCTGATGGTCACCCATGACCTGGATGCGGCCTATCATCATGCCACCCACGTTTTGATCATGAATCGCACAACTATAGCGGCAGGCACCCCGGATTGCCTTACCCAGGAGAACCTGAAGGCGGCCTTTGGCCACAGCGGTCATGAGCATCCAGTAGGAATGCTCCATCATTGAAGAACGATTCCGGACCAGGCCGGCAGTTCAATGGCGCCGTCCGCAGTACAGGCCGGATCAGTGCGAAACAGGATCTTTCCGCTGGCATGGTGGAATTTCACAGGCTCGGGCCCCAGATTCATGTAGATGTTTGTATCTTCGGATTCGCTCTTTCTTGAGTAGCCCACCACAGATTCCGGCAATCCTTCAAGAATCTGCAAATTCTCGCTGCGAAGGGAGTCATGCGCCTTTCGCAAATGCAGCAGATTTCTGTGGATGTTTAGGAGGGAATAGGGATCTTTATTCGCCTTTTCTACATTGCAGATTTCAAAGTCTGGATGAACAGGAAGCCAGGGCCGGGCGCTGGACGTTTTGCTAAACCCGGCATTCGGGCTTGAATCCCATTGCATGGGAGTGCGACAACCGTCCCGGTTCACATAAAGGTGGAGCGATCGAGCCAGGGCAGGAGGTAGCCACCAGTATTTGTGTGCTGTGGCATCTTTGGCACCTATATGCGGCAGGTCGCCGTCCGGAATGCCAATTTCATCGCCATAGTAGGTTATGGGAACGCCCCGCGCAGTGTATTGCAGCAGGGCCAGGAGCCGCGCCAGACCCTGATTATTCTCGATGCGGCTTATGTAACGTCGTCGGTCATGGTTTCCCACAGAATAGGTGGGCAGAAAAGGGGGCGAATATTCGCTTTCGTAGCGCTGCAGGATGTTTCGAATCTCTTGCGCCTTATTCCCATCGGCTCCCTGCAATTCGATAAGGTCGAATTGCAAAATAAGATTCAGTCCGTCCTGATTTTCTCCCAGGTACTTCTTCACTACGTCTTTGCCAAAGACCTCTCCAATTACGAAGCGATCCGGACTGTATTCGTCGATGACCTGGCGCACTTCCTTTGCCAGGGCAAAGCTTTCCGGTCTGTTAATATTGTATTCAAGCTTCTGAAAATACCCTTCGTCAAAATCGCTGGTGGGCACGTATTTCCAGGAAAAGGGATTATCGCGAAACTGATCGTCTTTGTAGATGCTATGGAAGATGTCCAGGCGGAAGCCGTCCACGCCGCGGTCCAGCCAGTACCGCATGGTATCGAACATCGCCTTCTTCACTTCTGGATTTCTGAAGTTAAGGTCCGGCTGAAAATCCAGAAAATTATGGAAGAACCATTCATCGGTAGTGTTATCGTATTTCCATCCAGAGCCCCCCGGAAGGCAGGCCCAGTTATTTGGAGGTTTGCCTGGACCATTTCCTTTTCGCCAGATATACCAGTCCCTTTTCGGGTTGTCCTTGCTTGATCGGGACTCCTGAAACCATGGATGCTGATCCGAGGTATGGTTCAGAATCATATCGAAGAGGATTTTCATATCCCGAGAGTGTATTTCATCGATCAACTGAAGAGCATCCTCCGTATCGCCATACTCGGGCGCCACCGAGAAGTAATCGCTTATGTCATAGCCGAAATCGCGCTGGGGGCTGGCATAATGAGGAGAAAGCCATATGGTCTCGAATCCCAGATCCTTGATGTAGTCCAGTTTCTCAATGATGCCGGGCAGATCGCCGATGCCGTCCCCGTTGGCATCGTAAAACGATCTGGGATAGATCTGATAAATAGAAGTTTCTTTCCACCATTGCATTGCAGCGTCAGCAGACAACGGGGGAGAGTTTGCTGCAACAAGTTTGCCCCGCCGGCCCAGGGCTTTCCGATATTCGAAATGCTTTTTGGCTTCTAGAAGCCTTGCGCTGATTGTTATTTGCCCGGCTCGAACCTCAAGGATAGCGAGTTGATGCAAAATCTCTGACCGGTGGGTTTAGGGCCGTCCGGAAATACATGTCCCAGGTGTGCATCGCATCGGGCGCACAGTACCTCGGTGCGAACCATTCCATGGGAGCGATCTTCTTTGCTTTCTACTACGTCTTTGCTGGCCGGCTGCCAGAAGCTGGGCCAGCCACTGCCGGATTCATACTTTTCGTCGGAACGGAAGAGCTCCTCGCCACAACAAATACATCGATATACTCCAGACTCCTTATTATCCCAGTATCGTCCGGTGAAGGCTCGCTCCGTACCACCCTGTCGCGCCACCTGGAATTCCTCCGGGCTTAGCTGCTCCTTCCACTCTGCTTCCGATTTCTGAATCTTTTCCATGGGCTCAAAAAAACAATGCGCGGGCAGAAGGGTCCATCATTTTAGACTCTGGATGATCGCAGACCTGCTCTCCCTGGATTTCTTTGTGCGTTCCATGCTTCTTACAGCCATGGTTGCCTTTTTTGCCGGGTACTTCGGCGTTTTTGTGGTGCAGCGACAGATGAGCTTTCTGGGTTCCGGACTTGCTCATGCGGCCTTCGGAAGCGTTGCTCTGGCTATGCTGCTGGAAACGGAGCCTTTGCTCATTGCGCTGCCTTTCACGGTTCTGGGGGCTTCTTTAATTCACTGGCTGGGACGTCGGGGATTGAGCGCGGATTCGTCTACCGGTATTCTGTTTTCGCTGAGCATGGCCCTGGGTATCCTCTTTCTTTCCCTTCGCAACAGTTTTGGCCAGGACGCTTTCGCCTATTTGTTTGGTTCCATTCTCTATGTAGAAGAGGCCGATCTATGGATTGCAGGAGGATTGCTGCTGCTTACTCTGGGTAGCTTTGCGTTCTGGGGACAATGGGCCTATGCCGGTCTGGATTCGGAGCTGGCAAAAAGCGACGGTCAGAAGGTGGATTTGATGGAATGGCTACTTGTGTGCTTTCTGGCAGTGGTTATTGTGCTTTCTATTAAACTCATTGGAGCAGTGCTGATTACCAGTTTTCTTGTTCTGCCCGCGTCGGCTGCGCGCATGGTTAGTCGTAGCTTTGCTCGAATGACGGCTCTTTCCATAGCCTTTTCGCTCTTCGGGGCCATCACCGGTCTTCTGATCAGCGCCTTTGTGGGTGTGCCGGCAAGCGCCGCCATAGTCCTGGTGCACTGTTTTATACTGGGAATCTGTCTCTTGTTACAGGCTCGATTTAGCCGTAGCTAATGCACTCTGTGCGGCAACGACGGTTGCTGCGTAGCGGCGCCAGGATCTCTTAACCTGGCCGCCAATCCCTGGCATCGGACTTTAGATAATCCGAAAAGGGCATGGGTCTGGAGATGTAGTAACCCTGACCGTATTCAATGCCCATCTCCGTCAGTTTATCCATGACATCTCTGGTCTCAACGTATTCGCCTATGACTTTGATTCCCAGAGCCTGGCCCAGTTCGCGAATGGAGCGAATCATGGCCAGATCCACCGGATCTTCGCAAATGTCCCGAACGAAGATCCCGTCGATTTTAAGAATATCCACCGGCAAAGTCTTGAGATAGGCGAAAGAAGACAAACCGGATCCGAAGTCGTCCAGCGCGAAATGAGCGCCCAGGGATTTCACTGCAGAAATAAACTTCATGGCGCTGGCCATATTCGCCACTGCGGCGGTTTCGGTTATCTCGAAGCAGAGCTTATTCGGATCGATGGGGCTTTCTTTGATCTGTGCGATCAAAAAATCCCTGAAATCTTCGTCGCCCACAGTTGCGCCCGAGAGGTTCAGAGTAAAGAAATTGAATTGGTCCAGCCCATCCCTGCTGCTTTCTACAAAGTCCTTCACCGTATCAAAGAATCGCTTCACGATGAATCGATCCAGGCGAGCCATTAATCCGAAGCGCTCCACCGCCGGAACAAACATCCCTGGGGCCACAAGATTATTCCCAGACTTCATGCGAACCAGGATTTCGCACTGATGACCCGGACCATTCTGTAAATCGGCGATGGGCTGGCAGTAGAGCTCGAAATCTCCGGATTCCAGAGATTCCTGCACCTGGTTTACCCATTCCATTTCGGCCCTTCTGCGAGTCAGGGCTTCGTCATCCGGATGAAAGATGTGGATTCTTTGCCGTCCCAGCTCTTTGGCAGCGTAACAGGCCGTATCCGCATCCCGGAGAATCTGAGTGTCGTTTTCGGCGAATTCATCAATAAAGACCACTCCAATGCTACAGCCCACTGTGAAAATCTTGTCTTCCCATACGAAGCGAAACTCTTGAACGGCATCTTTGATTGAATTCAAGGTATTCATGGAAGCTTCCAGGCTGGAATCATGAAGCAGGATGCCAAACTCATCGCCTCCCAATCTGGCCAGGACATCCCCGGGCGGCATGAGCTTTCGCATAACCTGCGAAAGCTGTCTCAATAATTGATCGCCTGCCGAATGGCCGCTCGTATCGTTCACTACTTTGAACTGGTCCAGGTCCACGTAGGCAAAGGCATGGATTCCTTTGCCGGAGCGGGCGGACTGTATGGCATCGTCCAGAAAGACTTTGAAGCGATTTCGATTAATTAGTTCGGTGAGCGGATCATGATTGGCCTGGTGCGCCAGTATTCTGGCAATTTCCCGGTGTTGCGTAATGTTGCGGAAGATATATGTAGTTCCAATCCATTCGCCCTGACGGTTCTCCATTCTGGACGTGGCAATCTCGACTATTACCTCGCTTTCATCTTTCCGTAATAGAATCGCTTCCTGCCGCCGGGAGTTGTCCAACCCGGGACTCAGAGCTTCCAGCCCCAGGGGTTCGCCGGATTCTTCGTCTTTCAGGCGAAGTACCTTTTGAATGGGTAGTCCTTCCTGCCGAATGGTTCTGCGGATGGCTTCCTGGTCCTCTAGCGGACCGGTAACGGGCTCCAGGGGAGCAAGCTTCTGCACTGCATCGCTCTGCCAGCCTGTGAGCTTTCTGGCCGCGGGGTTCATGTATTCGATTTCTCCGGCCCTGTCTACAGAAATCACTCCCTCCGAAATAGAGTTCAGGGTAATGCCCATCCATTCCCGAGCTGCCTGCAGTTCTTCTGTGATTCGCTCCCGCTCGCTGATATCGCGGATAATGGTGCTGTAGACCTGAGGATTGCTTTCGCGGTGCGCGATTATTATCTGAGAACAGGGTATGATATCCCCTTTCTGGTTGCGCAGAGAGGTCTTACCTTTCCACACTCCGTTGCTTCTAGCGACGGGCAGCGCCTCTTCCAGGATGAATTTCGCTACGGCGGCATCATGAAATTCGCTAATCTGAATGGACTCGGGCTCTCGATCCGGCCCGGCCCCTATAAATTCGCGGCCGGCCTGGTTCAGGAAAATGTGCTTACCGTTTCCATCGGTAATTCCAATGATATCCCGGGTATTGTCCACTACGTAGCGCAGTCTTTCCATCTGGCGCTCCGCTTCTCGCCTGGCCGTGACGTCGCGGACGCTTACGAGATAAAATCCCTGACCGGCCATTTGCATGGGGACTCCGCTCAATTCGCCTTCAAAGGCGGTGCCATCGGAGCGAATACCTGTTCCATTCCCGGATAGCTTGCGACCCATGCGAATAGCGCGGGCAATGAGCTCTACCGGCCGATTCTGTTCAGGGAGAATAAGATCACCGATGGTTCTTTCCAGAAGCTTCTCCCTGCTTTCGCGATGAAGGCCGCAGGCCGCGGGATTTACATCCACCAGGGCTCCAGCCCGGGTAAGAAGGTAGAGCCCTTCCGAAGAATTCTGGAAAATGCCCATATATCTGTGCTCAGCCTCTTCCAGAGCGCGAACCGCATCCATCTCATTGGTAAGATCCACGCCGACGCCTACCAGAAGCGGAGCGTCACCGCTATCTACTCTCCTACCGGTGAGAAAGAAAGGAATTAGCTGACCTGACTTTGTTCGAAGCGGCGCCTGTAGAACGGCTTCGCCTGTTCGCCAGGCCTTGTCCATTGAGCGTTCCAGGACGCTGTGGTAAGAATTATCTATTAGATCATAGGCGGTTCTTTCTCTCATCTCGGAGGATGAGTAGCCAGTTAGCTCCAGAAACCTGGAGTTGAAGTCTAGAAAACGTCCTTCAGTGCTAATGATGTAGAAGATGCCGGGCAGGGATTCTATAAGCGCCTGCGTTAGACGATACTCGCCGGTCCGGGAAAAATGTGAGCCGATCCACTCTCCGGGTCTTTGGTCCTGTTCGGGCATTGATTCCTAATTTCTGTCCCGTTAACTTTGCGCCGTCAACAGAATTGCTTGTTCCATATGTGAGGTGTATGGAAAGCAATCGGCCAGAATGGCTGTCCTGGGAATGTAACTCTGGCTTAGAATTTCCAGATCTCGAAGCTGCGTCTCTGGATTGCAGGAAATATAGATCATGTATTTGGCCGGCTTTGTGTGAGCAATTTCCTGGCAGAGTGCCGGAGAAAGCCCCGCCCTTGGAGGATCGGCTATAAGCAGGTCCGAATTCAGTTCCAGATTCCCGGGCTGATTTAGATCCACCGCTTCAAAGGAGGCCTGCACTTCGGACTCGGAAAAAAGGCGCATAGCCTGGTCCACAGCGGATTGAACGAATTCATAGCCTTTGATCTTTCCAAAAAAGGGCCATCTTCTGGCAACTATTTGGGATAGTATTCCGGCGCCACAGTATAGATCTACCAGAGTCCCTGCTTTCGGGTTATCGCCACTTTTCCATCCTGTCTCTGCGCCTTGCGCTTCCAGAAAATAGGGTTCTGAAAGCTCCAGAAACGTATCCAGAAGAAGGCCGAAAGCGTCGGGATTGGGTTGAAAGAAGGAATCGTACGGAACGTCGAACGTCTGGCCAGCCAGCTCGTCGCGATAATCCGGTCTGCCTATTAGCGCAGTTCCGCCGGGAGTACAGGACAGTTCCTGCTTATCCTCGGTTACAGTTTCAACCAGCGATAGGGGAAAACCTTTCGTGGTAGTTAGATCAGAAAGCGCTTTCTCTAAATCCAGGAGGAAGTTCGAAATGCCTTCCTTCTGGCCCGACGTCGTAAGCACAATCACTCCGGCGCGTTTTCCCAGGCGGATGGTAACATACTTGAGCCAGCCAGTCTCGTTTTCCCTGTCTCTGCCCAGGGAAGGATGGCGAACCAGCAGAGTCCTGAATATCTTGAGAATCTCTTCGCCGGGTTGTCGCAGCACCGGGCATTCTTCCAGGTCCAGGACAGTCTGAAAATCCTGGGGCGGGCGAAGACCAATCTTTGTGCCTTCTACGGCATAATCCATCCGATTGCGAAAGTGCGCTAGATCCGGCGCTGCCAGAAGCCGGGGTTCCAGCCCGTATTTTTCCTGCATTTTCTGCCGGATGGGCCGGCTCTTCCATTCCCATTGAAACTGATAATCCAGATGGCGGGCCCGACAGCCGCCGCAAAGCCCGGCATGTTTGCAACCGGGCTGCTGGCTCAGGACAATGCCTTCCGGTTTCTGGTCTGCAGGTTCAATATGTACTACCTGAAATTTGCTCTTTCGGCCTGCCCTGAGTATCTTAAATTGCACCAGATCTCCCGGAAGAGCGAACGGAACGGAATATTTTTTGCCCCGAAACTCCATTTCTCCCTCTAGTTTGCTGTTTAGCCGCTGTACTGGTAAGGCCATGCGTCAAATTCTTACCCCCGGCTGACGATTCTATAGAAAAGACGATTCATGGAATGGATTCTGCTATTATTACTTGGCGGCCTGGCGGCCGGCACTGCCTTCTGGGCGGCAGGCGGTAGAGACGAGGACGGCTCCGATCTTCCCCGCGGACCGGGTCCCCGGAGCAGCCCTGATTTGCCGGAGGCAGGAGGATCCGGGGATGCCAGGGATCGGGCCCGACCTGTTGTTGTAGGCGAAAAAGGCTCCAGGGAGGAGGCGGCCCGGGCTATTCGCGACGCTTTTGAAAAGGCTCCCGATTCAGTGAAAGGTAAGCTTCTGGAAGGGGAGCCGGATCGGGTTAAGGATACAGTTGAGCAACTGAAAGAGGAGCGCAGGAAGAAACGCCGCAAACCTCTGAAGATCACATACAAGGCCGATGAAATCGTTCCCCGGTCTTCTCCGTATGCACACCATCGTCGGCCCTTGCAGAGCGCTGAAGCCCTGGTAGAAAACCAGCAACCGGACGAAGCGCTTTCCATATATCAGAGGGTGAAAAACCGCATCTCGGACGAGGTCCCGAGAGAGAAAATCGATACCAACATTGAAGATATCAAACGATGGCAGGAAGGCCTGGATCTTGAAGAAGACGAAGGTTTCGAATTCCCGGAAATCATTATTCCTCTGACCACCCAGGCCCTGGCTCTGGAGAACCTGAGCGAAGGCCTCCGTAGTCTTTCCGATACCTTATCTCGTCAGATTGGAGAGGCTCTGGCCCACGCCCTTTCCAGGCAGCCGATTCAGGGGCAGTTTACCGGCGATCTCCGTAGCGGCGGTCCTGCTCCATCCGGCGCTCCTTCCCAGTCCGGCGCGGCCGCTGCTCCATCGCCGGCCGGCGCTGCAGCCCCTGCTGGTCCGGCCCAACCTGGCGCTGTATCCGCTGCAACACCTTCGGCCTTTGCGGCCGGCGGGATGGCCACAGGAGCGCTGGCTTACGCTGGCGAGCTTCCTCCTGGAATACCTCAGATCGCAGTGCCTTCCGCCGCGGTGCCCACCGGAGAAATTGTTCAGGGATATGAGCCTGCCGAATACCAGGACTACGGTTTCCATGGCCTGGATGTAGACGAACTTGGGAACGTTCGCACCGATGGTTGGACCGATGCGGATTTCGAAAGGGAATGGGAGAAGTACAAGAATCTGCCTGCCTTTGATCGCCGTTCTGGAATTGAGCGCCGTAGCGGATCGGATCGTCGGGGAGCTCCCGATCCAAAGCGGCCGGATCGAAGATCCGGCGAAGATCGACGGAAGAAGGATCTTTTTAAAGAGCGCGAAGAGTTTCTCAAGAAGCTGGAGAAGCATCGGGAGAACAAAAAGAAACTAGAAGAACTCAAGAAAAAGCCGCCCGAACCGGTAAAGATGCCCGCGGCGCCGGTACCGGCTGCGGCCGCGCCGGCCGAGGAAAAGGAAGAAACGGTTATTCGCATCGAAAATGCGCGAATCGAAATCGGAGAATGGCCGCCCCGCGATGAGGCCCGAACCGAACCGGAACCTGAAATTGAGCCCGAGCCGGAACCGGAACCCGAGCGCGAAATTGAACCGGAACCTGAAATTGAGCCCGAGCCAGAACCAGAGCCCGAACCCGAGCCTGAAGAAGAAGAGGAAGAGGCGGAGGAGGAAGAAAAAGGGGAATCGGACACACAGAAGATCGACCATGTGGCGGCTACAGATCTGGAACCGCTGGGATTTCCTTCCCCTCTACCCGAAGAGCAACCAGAAGGGCCGGAGGCGAAGGAGCCGGAACCTCTGGATACTCGATCCAGTATGGCCGAAGACGAAGAGCTTGGCGAAGGCGTGGAGGCCGCAGAATTTCCTGAGTCCTCGCCGGAGGAGCCACAGCAGGTGCAGGAGATTCGCGGCGTTCTGGAGCTCAAGCCTCCGGATGAAGACGATGCTCCCTTCCTTACGCTTACCTACGATTTCTCCAAGATTCCCGATTCCTTCAAACTGAGTCGAGATTATCATACCATGGAATATGCGTACTACAAGTACAAACCCATGCTTATCAAGGCTCAAGAGTTTACGCGTCGCAAGATGCTAAAGAATGCTCTTAACTATTACAGGGTGATCAAGTCCCAGAACATACCTCCGGAGTTCAAGAGAATGGTCAACCGCAACATTCGCGACATTACAGACTACCTTGAGAAATTCCTGATGAGCAGAAGCGAATGATAGCGGTTTCTTCCATAGGATTTGCCTGTTTGGCTCTGGCCCTGGGGTTGGCGCTATATCATCGTGTGGCGCTGCTGCGAAAGTATCTGATTCAGCCTGCCCTTATTGCCGGTATTCTGTTGCTACTGCTCGGAAGTCAGGGAGTTGACCTGATCCAGAAGTCCAACTACCAGGCCTGGTCGCAATGGCCCGGCTTTCTGATATCCTTTCTTTTTTCTTCTCTCATTCTGGCGGCCCCTTCCAGCAAAGATGGCCAGGGGAAGAAAGCGGTCTTTTTTCAAGGAGGCTTTGTCTGGATTCTGGCTCTGGGGCAAATCGCTCTTGGGCTGCTGGTCATCTCCTTTTTTGATGAGAGATGGTGGCTGGCCGGTCACATCATTGAAATTGGATGGATGGGAGGACATGGAAGCGCCGCAGCTTTGATAGCGGTGGCCGACGACCTCGGACATCGCCAGGCCGCAGAGCTGGCGCTTTTTTCGGCGACCATCGGGTTGATTTACGGTTCCATAAGCGGAATGATTCTGATCAACTTGCTGCGAAGGAAGAGCAAAGGCCACGGATTTCCCGGAATTGATTGGCGTTCCAGGGAAGAAGGGGCGGGGCCGGCTTACGAAAAAGAAACTGGTTCGCTGCAGGCTACAAGGAGCCCGGCTCAAGAAGAAAGCAATGATTCCCTGGATGACAACTCGGCCTGGCTAATAGCGATCATCGCCTCCGTTCTGCCCGTCTTACTTGCCTATTTCCTTCTTACAGTGGTCGAACAGGTCTTGTCGAGCAACGAAGATCTGAGCGGCTGGATCGCTAAACTACCTCTGTTTTTCGTAGCCTTGCTTCTGGCTTTTCCGGTGCGAAAGATACTGGAGGCCGCCAACTTGCAGGATGAAAGGAAGGCTCGAATTATTAATGGACTGGTGCTTGAGTTTCTTATAGTATCAGCCATAGCTACGCTGGATCTCCACCTCTTTCTTCAGAGCTGGCAAATCCTTCTGGCCCTTACCGTGGCCGGGGCTATCTGGACGGCGCTTTGTTTTTTCGTCCTGGCGCCCAGGCTTCTGTCCGACCATCCTGATTTATCCATCATCAACTACGGTATGTCCACAGGAGTGACAGCTCTGGGCCTACTATTGCTACGCTCCTATAGAGGATTCATCCCTTCGCGACCGGCTACCGTTTATGGTCTGGCGGCCCCTTTCTCGGCCCCTTTCATTGGAGGAGGAATGATCAGTCTTCTACTACCTGTTTGGACTCTGGATGCAGGACCGCTCATTGTCGGGTTTTGCGTCACCGGGGTTTTGCTGGTTCTGATTACAATACTTCTAGGGCTGAGAAAAAGTGAGTCAGGATCCCGGACACAGTAATCTGCACGATCCACAGTACGTGGCCGGTCTGTTCGATCGGATGGCTTCCACGTATGGAATTCTGAACTACATCACCTCCTTTGGCTTTTCCGAGCGCTGGAGGAAGCAATGTGTGGATTCGCTTCTGGAGGCCGGCGCAGGGATTTCGGGGCCGGACCAGAACGGATCGGCGCCCTGGAGCGAGGAGGCGGTGGCCTACGATCTAATGAGCGGCATGGGCGAGACCTGGCCCTCGCTGTGCCGATTTCCTTTGAAGCGAATTGTGGCAGTGGATCTTTCTGCTGGAATGTGTGCTCGGGCCCGTAAGGCGGCGGCCAAATACTCGTCGGACATTCGCATTCTCTGCCAGGACGTCTTCTCTGGCGTGCTGCCGGAAAATTCCGCAGACATTGTAATCTGTAGCTTTGGTCTCAAGACATTGGATCCTTCTCAGCGCAGAGAACTGGCAGGATTAATCTACAGAGTGCTTAAGCCAGGCGGTCGTTTCGCTTTTGTTGAGATTTCCGATCCCCGATCCTGGTGGCTCCGCAACCTGTATATCTTCTATCTGAAAAGAGTGATTCCAGCGCTGGGAAAGCTATTTGGTGGCGATGCCACAGCCTATGGAATGCTGGGAGTCTACACTGAATCCTTTGGCGATTGTCGTACTTTTGGCAGTTACCTGGAGGCGGCCGGACTCTCGGTTTCTTATTTGAGATTCTTCAGCGGATGCGCCACAGGCGTAAGCGGCAGCAAGCCGCCTTCATAGGTTCGGCTTCGCTCCATCCCCTGGCCAAAAGAGGGATTCTTGTTCGGACTCCTTTTTCATTCTGGCCAGCAAAAAAAACCGCCTCAGCATGCGTTGCACACTACAGGCACGTTTTTGGTTTGTAGCAGAACCGTACCGCTGCTAGAACGTCCAATGTCAGAGCACTGCCTGACAGGAACTGGATATCATGATACGAGCAACAACTCTCATCCTAATCTTTAGCCTGGCAGCCGGTATGCATTGTTCTATGGCTTCGGCCATGCGCGACGCTACCACCGGCAGCTACGAGGAGGGGGCCACAGAGAGCTATCCGGAACAGTCCAAGCGATCCAGGATGGACAAGGAAGAAGAAGATGCGCCGGCCGGCGCCGCCGATGAAAGCCCTCAGGAGCGCATGGTCATCTATAAAGCCGGCCTCCACAACACAGTAAACGAAATTGAACCCGCTCTACAAAAGGCCAGGGCCATTGCCGAGAAGTTTGGCGGCTATGTGGAAAAGCAAAAGGTAGATAAGGACGATACAACGGCCTATCTTGTGTTGCGTGTGCCGGTAAAGAGCTTTCAGGATGTTCTGGCCGACCTTTCGACCATTGGCAAGGTTGTAAAAAGAGACATTAGCGCCGACGATATAACCCGTGAATTCGCGGACCTGTCCCAGCGATTGGAGAATCGTAAGCGCTTGCTTGCTCGACTCTATGACATACTGAAAAAGACTACGGACACCAAACAGAAAATACGAATTCTAAACGAAATCGCCCGACTCAACAAAGAAGTGGAATCCATGCAGGCCCGCAAGGATTACATGCAGAAAAAGGCGGCCTTCTCTACCATTGAGGTTAGCTTTCGAGCAGAAGCAAGAACCAGCGTTAATCAGGGTTCGGCCATACCCTGGATTCGAAGTCTGCGACCGGATCGAAGAACCCTTTCTCTGGCTCCCGACTTTAAATTCGAGATGCCTTCTGGCTTTCTGGATTATTCCGAAGACTACGGAGATGACGGCGATTACATCTATGCCAGTCCGGA
The DNA here is from genome assembly GCA_020440915.1 of Leptospiraceae bacterium. Lineage (GTDB taxonomy): Bacteria > Spirochaetota > Leptospiria > Leptospirales > Leptonemataceae > UBA3465. The sequence goes on from JAGRNE010000007.1 coordinate 22,961, forward strand.
CGGCGTTCAGATTCGAGCCGCCACCATCGAAAACAATCCCGAGGCAGATGCAGTGTACTACGAAAGAGCGTTGCTCTATGAGCGTGGTCGGTATCCGGAGAAAGTCCTGAGCAGCGAAGCGAGCGCCAATCGCGTAAGCTTGACAACTCCGCAGCAGGTTGGCTATAACAAAGCCTTTTATACCATTGTCCTCTTTGTGGATGGGCAGGATCTTCACGTTATCGAAGTATTCTATCCTACAGAAGAGGTATTCAAGAAGCAGCGTTCCGCCGTGGAACGCGTAATCAAGACCATCGAGCCTAAATCGATCCTGGACATTCTGGAGGGAATACTATGAGAAGGAAAGAGCGGAATCATACTGCCGGAAAAGCGGCCCTGGCCCTTCTAATCCTGGGTTTCCTTGGGCTTCCTTTGCAGACCATTCGCGCTGAAGACGATAACCGTGAAAGCATGGAAGTCACGGCTCTGGAATTCTCGGTGCGCGCCGAATCGCCGGATCGGTTCATCGATGAAATGATGGCTTTCAGTAGCAAGGAGGGAGGATACCTGGTCACCCTTCGATCGGGTTATGCCGAATTTCGCATTCCGGCCAGGCTGGGACGGGAAAGGGTGGAAGGTCAGATCTCATCGATTCCAGGCACCTTCCTGTATCAATCTTCGCGTGAAACGTCCGATGTGGCCGGCGAAATGGTGGACCTTCGGGCCAGGCTGAAAGTCGCCGAAGAGAATCTGGCCAAACTACGGGCTCTTTCCGGAAGTGCAGGATTGGACGATCTTCTGGATCTGGAACGAGCGCTGAATCGTTCTCTTGAAGAAGTAGAGTCCCTGAAAGGGCAGATCAACTACTTGAAGGAGTCTTCCAGTTTATTTGCCGTGAAGATTCGCATCAACGCTTCTGGCGGAACATCGGATCCAGAAAAGGTTCGCATACCCTGGGTGCGATCGCTGACCTTGAATGGCATTATGGGAGGCCTTGAATGAAATCAGCATCAATACTTGCTATCCTCTTCACGCTGACGCTGGTTGCGAACTGCAAGACGCCCAGCATCAATACCCCGGCTGGATTTGCCGTTTATGAAGGCCAGAGCACTCAATACAATCTGGTGTCGCCGGATGCCGTTCGCATTCGGGTTTACAGAACCAAAAATCAGCCGGTGGGTAGCCTTGCCACACTTACCAATGCAGTGGAGCTACATTTTCAATCCCTGGGCTACCGGGTGTTGCGAAACGAGAATATTTCCACGAATGAAGGATTAAGCGGCCGGCTCTTCCTGACTTCCGTGATGACGATGAACGGTGAGTATCGCTATCTGGCTTCTTTCTTTCCCATGGAGGAAGACGTGCTGGTGGTGGAGGCCGGCGGACGAAAAGAAGACTTTGATCCCTATGAAAAGGAAATCATCGCTCAAATCAAAACTCTTAAACCATAGTTACGAGGGCAGCTTTCTGTCTGCCCTGATTATCGTTTCGCTGGTTGTGTCCGGCGCTTGCTCTCTGGAAGACCGCCCCAGCCCTCCGGCGCCTCCCATAGGCAAGAAAGTGGTCTATGATGGAGAAGGAAGGAAAGATGTATATACCTTCTGTCCCGAAACCGTTGAAGTGGAGTTTCGCCATTCGCCGGATCGACCGCACATTCAGGAAGGAACCTGGCGACGCTCCGGCGAAGAGATCATAATTCATTGGAACCTGGAACGCGGTGGCCGGGGTCAGGGAAAACCTGTGGGCGAATGTCCGGACTGTGTTTTTCCATCGTATAAGGCATTTTCGCAGGCTCTGAACGAAGAGCAGCGAATGCCGTGGAAATTTATCGAGGAAAATCCCTTCGGAGACTGGAGCATTTCCGATCATGCTCGCCCCTGTCCTTCCATTCAGAACAGAAAGAGTCAATAGCAACTGGCGCTCATCCTCTGCCCTGGGTCGGAGGATCGATTTCATTTCTCAGCATCGTGGCCTTACGCCAGATCTGGATATATAGGGACCGGCTTCAGTCCACGCCGTAATCGATGCATATGACGGCCACGTCGTCTTCCCGGGCTTGCTCATTGCAGAACTCCTCTACGTGATCCATAATGGAGCGAACAAATTCGGATGGAGACCGATGGCTATTTTCCTGTAAGAAGCGAGCCAGGCGTTCGCTACCGAATTGCTCTCCTTGCGGATTCATGGCCTCCACCACTCCGTCGGTGAACATCAGAATCCTGTCACCTTTTCGCAAAGGGCGACTTTCGGTTCGGAACTCAAAATCGGGCATAACGCCTAGAAGAAAGGTGTCTTCGGTGTCCAGCTCTTCCAGTCGCCTTTCATCAGAATGATAGAGCAGAGCCAGCGGATGTCCGGCCACGCAATAGCTTAGCTCCTCTCTCTTAAGATCAATGACACAAAGGAAAGCGCTCAAATAATGGGTAAGGTCGCCTATGAAATTGTACATGCTGCGATTGGCGCCGCGAAGCATTTCGCCCGGGCTTGCCTCTCCGGAAACAGCCACAGTAAACACTGCTTTGGCCATGGCAGTTACCAGAGCCGCCGGCACCCCATGGCCGGAAACATCTGCGATGAATACTGCTGTGCGATCGGGACTCAATCGAATTACATCGTAGAGATCGCCGCCCACGCTCTCCAGCGCCAGATACCGGGAGCCCAGCCGCAGTCGGGTGGACGATGGCAATCGTTCTACTTCGGGCAACATCCTTTCTTGAATGATGCGAGCCATCTCCAGATCCCGGACCAGATGAGCCTCTGCTGCTTTGCGATCCCGAATTTCCTGGTTCAATTGAAAGAATAATCCGGATACGATGCGATTTACCAGCAGGAAGGAAAGTAGCGCTGTTCCGGAGGCAAACAGGATGGCCCAGATCTCCGGAATCCTGGCCGCTCCCATCAAGTTTACCGGTGGAGCAATACCAAGGTATACCAGAAGTCCAACCAGAGCATACATGGCCGAAGAGAAAAGAGCGGTGAAGGCTCCGTAGTTCCGCTGGTCGGTCATGGAGGAAAGAGTAACGAGTATGACGTAGCCCATAACCAGAAATGAAGAAACATTGCCGGTTACATATACAAGCATGGACAGATAGCAAGAATCCGCGGCTGCAGGAACATAGCCGCTCCACCAGAGGCGTTCCTCCACCAGGATTCTAAGCTCTATCAGGAGGAACCAGAGGAAGGAAAAGCTCAGATGAATTAGAGAAAGTATGAGCAACTCCGGAAAGTCAAAGAAGAACAAAAAAATAGTGAAGCCGGAGCTATAAGCGATCCGCGTGAGATTGATGGGGCGCAACTTGCTGGCATCTGAGCCTGTATCTCTCTTCTGTTTTCTCATATGAGGCTCTAAATTCTTATCACATAGCACATGATCGCAAGCGAAAAAGCCCAAAGCTGGGAAGAACAGCGGATAAAAGGACGGCCTCCTGGCGAAAAAATGCTTTAACCCGAAAGGCCACTGGCGCACACCTTATTCTGCTGGAACAATTCTCATTTCATGAATTCGGTTGAAGAAAGCATTCCCCGGGCAGCCCCGCTACTCATCCTGGTGCTGGATGCGAAAGGGAAGTTGGAATACATAAATCCCTTCGGAGAGAGGCTTACAGGTTACTCCCTGGCGGAATTGCAGGGCCTGGATTTCTTCGACGTCTTTGTTTCTGAGTCCGATCGGCAGGAAGCCCGGCAGACCATGGAGCGCCTGCGCCAGCCAGATCAACGGGAAAGGAAGCTCGGGCCCATCATACTGAAAGACGGTTCCGTTCGATTGCTGGAATGGATTGGCTATCCCCTGGAGGGCCGTCGCTTTCTGGCTCTTGGCTACGATCTTTCCAGCAGTCTCACCGGGGCCTTCGAATTACGAGAAGTCCTGGATGAAATGCCCGTCAATATTGTCATTCTGGACCGGGATGCCAGAATTGTAGAGATAAATCAGTTTCCCCTGACTGGCGTCAATCTCAGCCGCGAAAGTGTAATTGGACGGTCCTTTCTGGATCAACCCTGGTTTACAGAAGAGAAAGAAAAGCAGAAGTTTGCCGACCTTTTCCGGGAGGTGCTCCAGGGGCACATCGCCAGAAATGTCTTTCGTCTGAGGTTTCATAATGAATGGAGGTGGGTTCAGGGGGTGTTTGCGCCCATCCATCAGGACGGAGAAATCCATAGCGTTGTTGGCTTTGGTAGCGATATAACAGAGCTACGAGAGGCGCAGGAATCCACCCGGGAGGCCATCCAGCTATTAAAGACTGTGGCGGCTGGCGCCCCCATCATCATCGCATCCCTGGATTCTTCTGGCCGGTTCATTATTTGCGAAGGCATGGGCTGGCAGGAGCTGTCTTCCGAGGAAATGGTAGGGCGGGACGCAAGGGACTTTCTTTCGCACGTACCCGGCTGGAACAACGCTATCGGGAGCGCCTTTTCCGGAATCAAGTCTACCCTGGAGGGCAGGCTGGGTTCGCGAGATTTCGAAGTCACCTTTCTGCCGGCTCCTGATTCCGGTGGCATAACCCTGGTTGGCTTCGAAATCACTCAAAGAAAGGATTCGCAGAAACGTATCCAGCAGATGAATCAGGAGCTGGAGACCCGCATACTGGTTCGTACCGAGGCTCTTCAGGAAAGCGAAGAGCGGTTTCGTCAGATTGCGGAGCATGTAAGAGATGTATTCTTCCTGGCCAGCCCGGATCTTTCCAGGGCCTATTATCTGAGCCCTGCCTTCGAGGAGCTCTGGGGCGAGTCGGCCCAGGCATTCGTAGATTCCGGTAGAAGCCCTCTGGATCGCGTCCATCCACAGGATCAAAAAGCTCTGTTAGAGATTATAGAACAGAACCGTCCCGGTCAGACCGTGGACCGGGAGTTCCGATTGTTGCGGAGGGATGGCCAGGAGCGATGGGTTCGGCTCCGTACATTTCCTCTGCCAGGGCCGGGAGAGGCGCGGGTGGCGGGCGTTGCCGAAGACATCACCGATGCCTTTCGCAGTAGAATGGAACTCATCGCTTCCAGGGAAAAAGCCAATCGTGCGAATCGAGCAAAGTCCGAATTTACGGCCCGAATGTCTCATGAGTTGCGCACTCCGCTAAATGCAATTCTGGGCTTTGTTCAAGTCCTGAGCCAGAAGGCAGGCCAGGAATACCAGGGCGATTTAAGGGAGATTCGTGAAGCGGGCAATCATCTGGTCTCATTGATCGACGATCTTCTGGATATCTCTCGGGTCGAGACCGACCAGCTCCAGGTGAAAACCGAGTCTTTGCCCCTCCAGCTTCTGGTGGAACAGGCTTGCCGCTATCTTGCGAATCGAGTGCGAAAGAAGCAGCAAAACCTCACCAGGGACGTATCTGCAGAGCTCTGGGTGAAAGGGGATCGGACACGGATCGTTCAAATTCTGATCAACCTGCTAAGCAATGCCAGCAAATACAGCGCAGTTGGCGATCGAATTACGGTTCGGGCCTACACCGCCGGCGAACGGGTGCGAATCCACGTAGCCGATACCGGCCCCGGAATTGCTGAAGCCAAGCAACCCAGGCTTTTCTCTCCTTTCGAACGATTGGGCGAGAGTAGCAGCGAAGGCGTGGGTCTTGGACTGTACCTTTCGCGGGAATTGGCCATTCGCATGAACGGCTCCATGGGCTTGACGTCCAGGGAGGGGCACGGATCGGATTTCTGGCTTGAGCTTCCTCTGGGTCTGGCCATGCCTCGGCCCGGCGAAGGCCTGTCGAAAGCGAAGAAATACCAGCGATCCATCAATGTACTGTATATTGAAGACAATCCGGTAAACCTTCGAGTTATTGGCTCGATGATGGAAACGATGGAAAACGTAAGATTTCGTGGCGTGGATAATCCGGAAGCAGGCCTTTTTGCCGCACAACAGGAAGCTCCGGATGTAATTCTGGTAGATATGAATCTTGGAGATAGTACCGGTTACGACGTTATGGAAAGTGTGCGCAAAATATCTACTTTGCGCGCAGTCCCCCTGGTGGCGGTTTCCGCAGATGCAATGCACGATAACGTTCAAGCCGCGCTGGACGCGGGCTTTGCCGCCTACGTGAAGAAGCCTGTGGAGATGGATGAACTTATGGGATGCCTGTACAGGCTAACAGTCTGAGCGGATGCGCTCTGGATTGTATCGGGACTTGCCAATATTGATTCTTATGACAAAGGCGAAAGAATGCGGGCCCGGGGCCCGCAAGATGTCACATAAATCCTTTCAGAACATTCATTCCTGAGGTCAGAAGGGATCCGTCGTTCCCTGCCTGGCCATCCGGAGTCAGTTGATTGATGATCACCGGAAGCAGCGCGGCCAGGATGGGCGCCACTTTTGATGCATCAATGCCCAGTTCGCTGGAAAGTTCGGAGATAGTACCGGAGTCCAGAGCGCTCTGGATTTCGGATGCATCCACCGATGCATTGGCTCCATTCCCTACCCAGGATGTTACCTTCTCTTCCATTCCGTTTTGCTTGAGTACGGACACTATAGTGTCTATGCGACTGCTGCCGCCGCCAGAAGAAAGGAGGGACTTCGCAATATTGCCTACGTCCAGGCCTCCCAGGTCGGCATTGGAGCCGGACAATTCATTCATTACACTGTTTAGAAACGACATCCGGGTATAGTAATTCGTCAGCAGGGAGCGCAAGCGAAAAAGATTCGGACCAGGTTACGAAACGAAAAAAAGCATCCATACATTAGAGTTTATCCGAGAGGTACGCGAATGCCTCGGGATGTTCTGCGGTATATGCGAACGAGACGTCTGTCTTTGGATTCTGCCTGTCTTGCGTGGAGCAGCCCGGGGCGAAATTCGACAGGAGGGATTGGACAGAATGTCCAGCAACCTTCATATAAGATCTGGTCAGGAATGGCCCTTAAATGCCGGGCAAGAGGCTCAAGGAAACCATACCTGTGCGGCTCTAATCCTTCCAGATGTACTGCTCGTATGGAGGATCGATTTCCTGAATGTCGATGTGCCCTTCTCGATTGAATTTATCTATGAAGGAGTGCATAACTGCCAGCGCTGTAGAATAATGACCTCTTGCCTCAATCTTTTCGCCCATTGCCTGTATCGTCAGTTCGCGAAGATCAATGGGGCCTTCTTTCAGCCTGTTCTTCAACCCTCGTTCAAGTATTCCAATGGTTCGAATGAGTAATTTGATCGCCCTCTGTGGATTCTGCGGTTCGTCGAAATGAGCAGGAAGTAGTCTGCGAATAGGTAGCTTGAGCAATCGATCCAGACTTTCCTGATATTTACCAAGGTTGCCGTCCAGCTCAGCATAGACTGCGGACACATTCTGCAGTACCAGATCTCCGGTGAAGTAGATGCCTTCTCCTACAAGGTAAGGAGTGAGATGCCACTGGTTATGGCCGGGAGTATAGATGAAGCCAAGTTCCCTGTCGCCTATGGGAATAACATCGCCCTCTTGAAGCTCCACATCCATCTTCAGTACAGGGTCCACCTTATGGTCCACTTCAACGGCATCCAAAAACTTGATGAAGCTTTCTTCGGACTTTCGCGCCAGCTCCTTTCGCTGGTTCTGGTCTCCCTGAGACTTATATATTAGTCGATTGTTGGCACGCTGAAAGCGGCGCATATGATCCCTGTAATCGCCTACGTGTGAAGCCATGCCTACCATTCCGTACAGGGTGGCGTTGGAGTAGCTGCGGATCACCAGAGCGGCGCTTATGTGATCGATGTGATCGTGGGTGTAGAATATCTTCTTAATTTTGTGCAAACTGTAACCGATTTCTTTGAGCGCCCTTTGCAGAAGTCCCAGGTTCTGCACGTATCCGGTATCTATGAGAACTGGCTCTCCGGAATCGATGAGGTAGATATTGTTGTCCTCGTAGAACGGTTGAGGGATCTTTACCCGCCAGATACCCTCTCCCATATCGGAAAACCGGGGAATGGAATCGTAACTGTGGACCTGCATATATCCAGGCTCGGGGAGGCTGCAACAGGGAAAAGGAAAAAGGGCCGGAAAATAAGTCTGGCGTTCTTTAGATCTGGGTCGAACCGGATATCTGGGATCAAACCGGCATTTTGCTGTACAGGCAGCGCCCTTCATCTGGCCTTTTTTCGTTTAACCGTGCCCGTCCCACTTCGTCTATGCAGATATGAATGTCTATGGAAAGCCGGTTCTCTGGAGCCTGGGATTCGCTTTTCTGGCCGCGATCATGTTTGCCTCCGGTGGCCTTAAGGCGGGCGCGGAAGGCCTAATACTTCATATTCCGTTTAGCGAAGGTCCGGGGGCCAGTGTTTTCTCCGATACCTCCGGACACGGCCACAGCGCCCGTTGCGGAACATCCATTCCCTGTCCGGAGGCAAGAATGGATCATGGTTTTTTTCGACTGAGCGATTCGCACTGGGAATGGCTGGAGGTAGCGCACAGTGAAGAGCTCAACCCGGGAACAGAATTCACCATGGCAGTCTGGATTCGTCCAGGCAACGCAATCTGGGAAAACGGCCAACCAGTAAGGATTGGCGGAGGCAAGATAATGGGAAAGACAAATGCTCTCTTTGATGGGGGCTTTGTCCTGGGTACCGATGTAAAAAGCCAGGAAAATCTGACCTATCAGCTCTACCCCGAAATATGGGATTCCAGGGGCAGGAACCATGTGTTTCGAGCCGGAGAATTCCGGTTTGGAGAATGGACGCATCTTGCGGTAACCTGGAAGAGCGGCGGTCACATGATTGGCTACGTCAATGGAAAGGAAGTCCATCGCATCAAAGCCAGTGCTCTTCCCGTGGGCCGGAACACCAATCCTTTTCGCATCGGCATTGCTCCCTGGGACACAAATGCCCTGGCCTTTGGCGGCGGCATCGACGACATTCGCCTCTACAGGGAGGAGTTGAGTGCGAATGAGGTAGCGGCTCTCTTGCAGCTGGGAAGAAACTCCGATGCCCAAATCGAAATTCCGCCCAATCCAGAACCGGACTCTACTGATCTCGAGACTATTGAATCGCCCGGGCCCACCCCAGAGAACAGCACCCCTTAGTGCCATGTTCAAAAATGCATTCCAGAACCTGCCAGGACGATACTCGAAGCCCTTCGATAAGGATAAATGCTACAGCCTTCCTGTTGCCCGGAGATCGGAAGCCTGGCTGACGAAAAAGAGAGTTAGTGGCGAAGCTTGGAAGGGCTCCAGAAAAGAATTCAGAAATCCCGGAGCACCTGAAAAATTTATCGGCCTTCCCTGAAAATTGCTATCCCGGGAAGGCCGGCACTCGTCCATTCTTTCAGGTCGCTCGCCCGGGCGGCCTCCTACAACGAAACCGGGCAGGAGATACAAAATGAAACGTATCCTTTTTGGAGCTATCGCAGCTCTAATTCTCTCTACTGGCATCTACGCAGAGCCGGATGGAGAGCAAATCCTCGAAGAGTGTCTGATCGAAGCTGACGGACGCGGCTACGATATCGAGAGCGATGCATTTGCTGAGCGCGTGGGAACAGCCATCGCAAACGAGGACTCCGGAACTATGATGGAAGTGTGCCCCCAGACATTCCAGAAATACGACGACTAATTTTTCGGGCCGCTCTTCGGAGCGGCCTCATCATACACTCATTTCTTTTGTATTGCCTTCAATTCTAAACCCGTTTCGTGCGGCCAGCCCTGAAATCCTCCGGAATGTTTCGGGTCATTCTTTCCTGATCGTTTCCGATTCTGACTCGCCTCCCTGCTACCACGTGCGATTCGCCGGGCGAGAAAAAGCTGCTAACCGTCAGAATTTGCGGGCTCTAATGGGCGAAATATAACAGGTCTTACTGGGCCCGATGAGCGCCTACTTTGCAGCGCGGGATGCCCGGTCCAACCCCGGGAAGAAAAACCCGAAATGGGCAAAAATACCCAGAATTGGGGATACCAAAAATCATGTACTGTGCTATAGTATGGCTCGGGCCGGGATCATACTATGGCTGTTTTGAAATCGAACATCTGGAAGGACAGGTTACTGGTTCTGCTTTTGCTGCTGGCCGCCAGCCTTTTGGCCTATCCTGGCCACTGGTGGAAGAAGGGCTTATCGGACACATCCGGTCAAGATCCTGCGTCCCTTCCCGGGGATACCTTTCAGAGCAAGCGCCGGGTTCCTCCGGAGTACTATGCTTCCCCTGGCGAGCCGTCCGAATAGTCGGGGGGCCGCATTCTGTCGCAGTCGCATGCTAGACATACAGGATGTCCCTGGATTATTCCGTTTTGGATCCTATAGAGCTGGAAGTGATTGAATATGTGCTACGAAAGGAAGCTGGAACCGAAGTCAGCACATTGCGAAAGAAAACCGTCCCGCTGAATGCAGGCTTCTGTGGTCCGTATCTCGGGCTTGTAGAGCAGCGGCTTCCGCCTTACCTGGCCACGGATTTCGCCAACCGCAATCGGACGTCGATCGTGCTACCTGAAGAGGCCCTGCCGGGATCGAATTGGGAATTCTGGTTAGAGAATGACACTGATAATACCATTATACTGGGTGAAGATGCTCGGCAGGGGCTGCCACTGGCGAGCGAAGACAATGGACTGGAATCCACAGGTTTTCCTCAAGAACATGATTTTGGAAGTCCAGGTCCTGCAGTCTATGCAGTATCGCGCCCGGCCATCTGGTGGGACCGTCGAGCGGCCTTGATTTTCATCCAATGGGATGGCGGATCCGACGGCATTCGTTCGGACTACATCTTGCTCAATTATCAGGCCCGGCTAAGGCGATGGAATCGACTCCGGCGATTCG
>JAGRNE010000080.1 GCA_020440915.1 Leptospiraceae bacterium
CGGAATGAGACATAATCTGGTCCTAGTCCTAATCCGAATCCTAATCCAAATCCTAACCCGAGACCGATCCTTGTCCGGGTCCGAGGCCACACCCGGAGCCCGGCTGGAAGGCAATCGTCCGTTGAGCGCGACGATAATCGAATGACAGATGGGACGGGTACCCGGTTCTTGCTGCATGGGTCAACTGGAAGAAGTTAAAAGAAAACTCAAACAATACACCGGCAAAGAAGCGAAGCCGGCCCCCGAAGAAGACGAAGATATTAGCTTCTGGGGCGGCCTGACCATTACCGCCATCGTATTTTTGCTCATTGGATTTGGCGCTCTCCTGTATCGCAACTACGGCACGCCCCCGGATAACATGGATGGATGGCTTACCTACGGCGGAATTGCAAGCCTGGTGCTTTCCATTCTACTGAGCGTTCTTGTCCTGATCAAAGAGTTGCTGATGCTACTGCTGGTAGCCTTTCTCTTCGCCGTTCCTACCTGGATCTTTGATGAATTCTTCGATATGATCCTGATCAAGATCGTTTACTACATCCTTGTCTTTGCAGTACTTGCCTGGCGATCGGCGAAAATGATTCTTCCGGCCATATGCATTGCTCTGATCTTGATCTTCAAGCCCTGGAAGAGGCCAGAGGAAGTTAAGCTTCCCGGAGAAAGTCTTGGCCCAGCAATGGAGATGGTGGTTCAGCGAAACAGCATCTCCTGGGAATCTTTGCTCTGAATCTCGCGGACAAAGGCTTCCAGAGTCATCAGATCTTTTCTCTGCTTTTCCGGAAATAGTCTATGATAGGGCCGGGGAACCACAAGCTGGACTCCGGCCTCCTTCATTTCTTCAAGCTGGCTTCGGCTAATTCCCTGCTGCAATGTAAAAAGGTGCTTGGTTTCTATGCGATCCGCTTCGCTTAGAATCTGTCGCCACCGATCCTTGCACGTTGTCTTGACGCCCAGAAAGGTCAGTCGGCCCGAGGGGAAGTCTGGATCGGAATAATCCTGTTGCGAAGGGAAGATGAAGTCTGGCTTCTTGCTTCCTTCGGTTTTCGCCTGGGAGGAAAAAGCCAGACCGCAGGATTCAAAGAGGGCGGCCAGATGGAGCTCCAGTCCATAACCGGCCCGGGACTTTCGCCGGTTCAAAATAGTAAGGGAAACCTGAATCATATCTTCCAGGGTGGGAAATCCCCGATTCAAATAGGCCCCATACTTTCTGCTTTCCAGCCAGCGAAAAATCCTGTACTCCATATCAATCCATTTCAGGATCTTTTCGTCCAGGGCCATGCCGTCCATGCGAAAGTAGGCCTGGCATTGCAATCGCGCAAGATTTCCCAGCTTCTCTGCCGCCGGGAAAGGAGCGTCCGGAGCCAGGTATTCTTCCAGAGTATCCATAAGAGCATGTTCAAAACTTTGCTCCTCGGTGGCCTGGATCCCGGGTAACTGAATCTCGCTGTTTTGGATGGAATAGGCCTTTCCGGAATCCGAGGGATTTAGACTCAATTCCTCGAAGAACGCTTCCATGCTTTCTTCGCCGGAAAGCAGAAAACCCAGAAATTCTCCATCGGCAATGCATGCCAGTATGAGTAAATCTCCGGTATTGCTTTCATCCAGGAAGTGGAAGCCCTGAGTAAGCCGATATTCGCTTCGCGTACCCTTGCCGTACCAGGTAAATCGACTGGTGGTGGATGATCCGTCGGGCCAATGTATCAGTACATGTCTGTCCCGGTTCTCGCCTTTCTTTCCGGGACTGTCCATAAAAAGCCAGTAGGCCTCTCGCTGGATATAGAAACCAGCCTGATGCGAACCGGTGGCTCCGGTTTCATTTGCGGACAAGAACTTGAAAAAGAAACCCCGACTTTCCAGACAACTGGAGGCCGGCGCCTTTCCTTCAAATCGCCCGGCCAGGTTCTGGAACGGCAGTAACATGAGATGCGTATATCATTAATTCGCAGGCGATGTCATGCACAAGAGGCATAACCACAGAGTTTCCGAACTGTCGGTACGCCTGCGTATCGGATACAGGAATTTGAAAATCATCGGGAAAACCCATGAGGCGGGCGCATTCCCGGGGAGTAAGTCGGCGTGGATTCTTGCCATTCTGGCGAATCAGGATTTCCGATCCGTCCTTGTAATATCGGGCGCTGAGGGTTCGGGCAGTATCCAGGGGGCCCACCAGCCCAAAGCCAAATCCATTACCTTTGCTGCGATGTTTCTCTGCGTAATCCTGATGCCATTGCCAGAGACGATCCGAAATAGTATAGTTGGCCGGCACGTTATCCGCGGCTTCCAGAATTGAAGCCAGACGCGGCGGCTCCTGGTCCGAAGGCTGAGGGAAGCGAAAGAAAGGGATTTTTTCGAATGCGTTTCGATGAAATCCGATCAGATAGATCCGCTCTCGATGTTGAGGAACATAGTATCGCGCATCCAGAACGGAATGAAAAACAGTGTAGCCCAGCTCCTGCAACGTGGACAGTACAATGGAAAACGTTCTGCCTTTGTCGTGGGACTTGAGGTTTTTTACATTCTCCAGAAATACCATGGCCGGCTGCTTCTCGGTCAGGATACGGGCAATGTCGAAAAAGAGTGTGCCCTGGGTCATATCCTTGAAGCCATGCTCCCGGCCCAGAGAACCTTTCTTGGAGACTCCTGCAATGGAAAAAGGCTGGCAGGGAAAGCCGGCGGCCAGGATTTCATGGTCCGGCACATCGCCTGCCTGAACCTGCCGGATATCCCCCGCAGGTTCATCGCCAAAATTTGCCGCATAGGTCCTACGACTGAATGCATCGATTTCGGATGAGAACACACATCGCCCGCCTGCTCTTTCCAGGGCCATGCGAAAACCGCCGATGCCGGCAAAAAGATCTATGAATCGGGGACGGTCCATGGAAGGACTTCCAGAATCCACTCCAGGCATCGGATGTCAAAAGAATTATGTCCCAGGCTATGCCGCCCAATCTCCAGGGTGGTCTGGCTCATCACAGAAGGCTTGAATCCTACGCCAGATATTTTGTTCTGGAGACTATGGCAAGCAGGCCCGGAACCCAGGAATCGCCGGAAGCGGGACAGAAGGAGCAATTCAGAAACGATATGAGCCGGACCCAATGGCCGGGATGCACCGCCGGGCTCGGGCTACGCAAGGAGCATTATGCGCATATTCTGGGCGGTGGCAAGGTTCGCACCAACTGGTTTGAGGCGATTACCGAGAATTATATGGATAGCCGCGGACGCCCGCGTGCCATCCTTCGAAAGGTTCGCGAGCAGTATCCCCTGGCCCTGCATGGAGTAAGTCTTTCTATCGCATCCGCGGATTCAGGCCTGCCTTCGCAGAATTATCTTCGTCGATGGAAAGAACTGATCCAGGAGATTCAGCCATTCCTGGTCAGCGATCATCTATGCTGGACCCGAACTGCGGAAACCCAGAGTCATGATCTTCTGCCGGTCTGCTACGACAATGCATGGCTACAATTGGTATGCGAAAACGTAGATCGAGTGCAAAACTTTCTGGCGAGGCCCATAGCCCTGGAAAACGTTTCCAGCTACATTTCCTGGAAAAGTCCGGACTCGGAAATGCGGGAGTGGGAATTTCTGAATGAAGTCTGCCATCGCACGGGTTGCGGACTCCTTCTGGACATCAACAATGTCTGCGTAAATTCGCACAACCATGGATTCGCTCCCCAGGAGTTTGTTGATTCCATCGATCCTTCTGTGGTCTGGCAATACCATGTTGCGGGCCACAGTCTGCTGAAATCTTTGCGATTCGATACCCATGGGCAGACCATGCAGCAGGAAGTGCGTGATCTATTCTATCGCGCAAGAAATACCATCGGCGCTCTTCCTGTTCTTCTAGAGCGGGATCAGGATATTCCAGATTTTTCGGACCTGGAAGGGGAGCTAGTTACGTTAGAGGATTCCAATCTTCCAACGCAGCTTCCAGATCTCTCTCCGCCATCCAAGTTCTATGCGGCTGTGCCTCCGCTTCTTCCGCAGAGTAGGCAGGCCATAGCGGGCAAACAGAAGATCTTTCTTGCTGCATTGTTTAGCGGCCGGGCTCCTTCTTCGCTTACCGAAACTCTGCGTGGCGCCGGCAACCCCTCTCTGACGGAAGTTCAAAGCCTGGATGTTTACAGGCAGTCGATCCTGGCGCGGCTGGAAGATGCCCTGGAAGAATTGTGCGCTCCGTTAAGGAGCTTTCCACAGTATGAAGATTGGATACGAAGCTACATTGAAGCGATTCGACCCACAACTCATAACCTTTCGGATTTTGGTCATAGGCTGGCCGGTAGGCTGCATGAAACGGTGGCTTCTGAGATCGCGCGCGCCTGTTTTCTCCATCAAAGGTTCTTTCATGGTCAGAGACCCGGAGGAGGCTGGATCGCGGATCCGGGTGGAATGCGAAATGTTGCCCTTTTTGCATTAAGCGAGGAAGCCGAAAGAATCTGGACCTCTTCGCTTCTGGAAAAAGAGGAGGGCGTTGAACGAGATCTGCCAGAACCGAACCTGGCCCCATCCAGAAGCGAAGAGCCGGAAAGCCAGGATGCGGGCAATCGGAGGGCATTGTTGCTATATCGTTCCGGGCGTTCCGTAAATGATCCGGTGCGGATTCGCATTCTGCTTCCATTCGAGGCCGGGGTACTGATCCGATTGCTGCGAAGGCAATCTCTGGAACAGACTATGGAGTGGCTGGCGGACGCTTTCCCGGAGGTTTCCGAAAGCCAGGTTCAGGATCTCTTCCATTTCCTGGTTGCCAACGGACTCTATCGGCCTTGAACAGACCCATGTCTGATGTCGCAAGCCTCTTGTGTCGATCTAATGCGAGAATGCCGGGGCATGCCCCGGTCCGGTTTACAATTGGAGGGTGAGCCCGGATCTAGAACCGGAAATGTAAACCTACCTGGAGCCCGTCCCCTGCAGGTGTAGGGGATAGCGTTGTGAGCGGACCGGCGCCGGGTTCATAGAGCCAGAGATCTGCCAGAGTCCAGGCATAAAAAGCAAGTGTGAGAGAAGCTCCCCAGTTGGCATAGTTGGCCATTGTCTGGGCCTGCGTACGCGTACTCTCCAGGTTCTGCAAGGATATCAGTGTTACTGCAGAAAGCGCTGCAGCCGAATTGTAATTGATGACCAGAGGGGAGAAATTGAGAAAATCCCCGGAAGCATTTGAGTATTGCGTATTCTGCACCTCATATTCCCGGTACAGGGCGGCCGTGCTGCCTGCAAGAATTAGAAAACCGCCGCCGTAAAGATAGGCCGTATTCGTTCTTCCTTGATAGTACTGGCCCCATCCAGGAAGCAAAGCGCCTCTCCATAAAGCTCCGGTAAGGGTAGGTCCTGTTTGCGTTTCCGGCCTGGGCTCAGGCTTTGGCTCGGGTTTCGGTTCAGGCTTTGGCTCGGGTTTCGGTTCAGGCTTTGGTTCCGGCTTCGGTTCAGGCTTTGGTTCCGGCTTCGGCTCAGGTTTCGGTTCAGGCTTTGGCTCGGGCTTCGGCTCCGTTGCTCCGTAATCAATCCTGCCGATGGTGCTCTTGGGAATCACCCGAAGGCCCGTGTCTGTCATGATGCGGACTTCCTGGCGATTCTGGTTTACTATTCGACCGTAAATGGTCTGCCCATTCTTTAGATAAACCGCTTCCGCATTGAGCATCCATGGCAGAAAGAAAAGCGCAAAGACACAAGCAGTAAGAAAAGGATTTCGGATCTTTTGAATTGAGAATGTCATGGGGATTCCAAGAGTTGTTAGCCAGGGGAATAAATGAAATTGCTACGAAGAAAAATGATACCTTTCTTGCTGGCAAGCGGATTGTGCCTGCTTCTCTTTGCGAGCTGCCGAGCGCCAGGTTCGGCCCCGGTAGTACGATCCGCCACCGATTATTCGTTGTTCTATGGTCTGGGCGGAAACTGCCATGAAGCGACAAGTAACGATGAAAGTCGCTATTTCCCTTTTCGCCCGGAAGCCAGTAAGAAATGGGGTAGTCCGGCCATCGTTTTTCAATGGTTCGTCCCTTACAGCGGCCAGGGGGCAAACTCTCTCTGGCTCGGTCGCTCCTATGATCGGGCTGTGGTATTCCTGGACGGCCATCGCATCTGGACCACCCCGCAGTCGGATACCTTCTCCGGCTTTGGCTGGCACCTAATCTCACTTCCTGATCGAGACGTGGAGATCACAGTTTGCTTCGAAAAAGGTCCTCAATTCTCTTTTGCAGAACCCGGATTCGTAGATCCCATGCTGGTAGGATCCCCGGCAGGGATACTGGAGCTTCTAATACGAGAAGAACTGACAGACATGGGCATAATGTCTGTCACCGTGGCGCTGGCCATCATAAGTATTGCCATGGCCATTTCGTTGAGTCCTCTTCGAACCCCGGGGATGTTTGCCATGTCTTCGCTGCTGTTCTGCATGGCCATCTATCAATGGAGCACCATCTCGTTGATGGACATAGTTGTGGATTCTGGTTTTGTTCGCCTCAGCCTGCTACAGCTCGGGGCGGCTGGATTCCCGCCAATCTTTGCTTTTCTACTTTCTTCCATTTATTCTCTGCGATGGCTACGATTCGTCGCCATCAGCCTTGCAGTTGTTTCCGGGTTGACCTTGATTCATTCTTTCTGGCTCGGCGGCCTGCATCCGGCCGGGCTTACCACAGCCTATTCAGGGGCTGTGGCTTGCGCTCTACTTCTGCTTGCCATCGCCATGGCTGTGAACCAGGCCTTTCAGAGTAATGTCCTGGGATGGATCTTATTGCCAGGGAGTCTGGTATTCTTTCTTTACTGTATCCTGGAATACCTGGGCATCGTCTACACCCTGTCCGGGACATCGGTGTTTTCTGGTCGCTGGTCCTATCTCGTTTTTCAGATAAGCCTGGCTGCAGCGGTGATTATCCAGGCCAATCAGTCCAGGATGGCCAGCGAAAAAACAAAGGAGCAGAAGTACGAATCCGGGCGAAGCGTTGCCGAGAACCGATATCGCACGCTGCAGGAGAGGATGGCGCCTCATTTTCTCTTCAATTCGCTGAATCTAATTCATTCCTACATCGAACGGGGGAATCCGAGGGCAGGGGATGCAATTATGATGCTGGCCTCCCACTATCGCTATTTGATCAACGATATGGAGCGCAGACTTGTTCTCTTTGACCAGGAATGGGAATTCTCCCGGCGCTACTGCCAGCTCATTCAGTTTCGCTTCGAGGACCATCTTCGCATCGAAATGGAGCGGCACGGGGATTTCGGAGGTATTCTCATTCCGCCCTTAACCATTCAACCGATTATCGAAAATGCCTATCGTCATGGATTGAGAGATTATACCAGCAACGGATTAATAGAAGTCCTGGCGCATATTGAAGGTGAAGTAGTTAGAATCCAGGTTCTGGACAATGGAAGGGGCATCGATGGAAGCATATTTGTATCTTCCCTGGGCGGCGTGGAGCGAAGACTCAAGGAGAATTTTCGCCACGCCAGGGTAAGCATGCAACGGCGAACAGATCGCGGCACCTGCGTCGATATTGAATACAGCACCGAACCTCTGGAGCTGGATCTGGAGGATCCTTGAAAGGCTTAAAGGCAGACTGGCTACCTCAATTCGCTCAGAGGGGAATTCTTTCCGTAGCCTGACTTAGCCTGCTGAGTTCTGCAGCCTGGTTGGATATCCTTTCGATCCCTTCCGAGAGCTCCCTTGAAGAATCATTGATTTGAGTGATTTCCCGATCCAGGCTTTCCATGGTGCGGGCCAATTCTTTTTGTCCATCGATCTGCTCACGGGAGCTATTCATTACATCGCCGGCCCGGCCCCGCTGCACCTCCAGTTCCTTCACAAGTCCCTGCAAAATGCTGGCCTGCCTTCTTAGCAATTGCGAAGTCTTTTCCACCTGCTCGTTTGTCTGATTGGTTTGCTCTTTTTGATGGTTGGCCTGGGCGGAAGCGTCCCGGGATTGGTTGCGCGCCTCATCGATGGTGGACATTGAGTCAGAGACGATCTGTGCGATCTGGCGAACATTCTGGCCTGTAAAATCTGCAAGCTTGCTTACTTCGTTGGCGACCACGGCAAATCCACGTCCGGCATCGCCGGCCCTGGCCGCTTCTATGGACGCATTGAGCGAAAGCAGGTTGGTTTTATCCGCGATTTCGGTCATCACCTCCGTAATCTGGCTTACGTTCTTAAACGCATTCTCCAGTCGTCCCAGGATCTCATTTGTTCCCTGAACCGCAATCAGTACCCTTTCCATGCTTCGCACCGAATCGCCGGCGCTTACAATCAAATCCTGGTTTGAAGCGCTGATTTCATTGATTAGCGCATTTAGTTCGGTGCTGCTCTCTGCCATGACTTCTATGCCTTTGCTCTGATCCTGGACAATTTCCGAAGTTTGTGTGGCCGATGCTGTGAGCTCTTCGCTGACTGCATTGGCCTGTTCCAGAGCTGCGGCCTGGCTTTCAATTCTTGCAGTTGTCTGCTCTACAAAGTCTTTGAAACCCTCGGTGGCCTTATCCAGTTCCCGGGCATGCATGGCCAGTACCTGCTTTTGATCGGTGAGGGAGGCTACCAGCTCGGCGTTGGTTCGTACATGCTCGTTGGAAATGGCCAGAATGCTCTTCTGAATGCGCAACGCTCCTGCCACAATGGAACCTGCCACAGGTATATACAGAGCCAGGATAATGGCATCGGGTGTACTGGCTTGATTGATGGCAAAATCGTTGCTGGCTCCAAATTGAACCCCGGTAAGAGATGCCAGATAGATGGACACTCCGTAGAGAATTCCTCCCCAGAGCGAAAGCGAAAGGGTCAAAGAAGAAGAACCCAGGAGAGTTGAATATCCCAGGATAATGTAGAATACAGCATAGAGGGTAGTATTCTTCACCATCATGTAGGCTTCCTGCTGCGAATCAAGACAAACCACAACCATCGTTGCTCCCAGAATTGTCATGTCTATGAATACAGCGCTTCGGGAAAACCTCTGCGGAATACGTCCTCCCCGCATCAGAATCAGTCCGACCACAGAAAGGATAAGGAAGACGATGCAAGCAGCGGCTTCGGCCTGTATCAAGGCACGATGGAAGCTATTTAGCCCTGTGGCCACGATGGCCACGCCGAACAGAAATGCCAGGCCCATTCGGATAAAGTTAACCGTACGATAACCTCCTGCCACAATATCCTGAGCTGTTCTCTGGCTACCTTGCATTTAAATCTCCCATAGACCATCATTCCGAAAATCGATGAGCACTATGGCGGGGATGTTCCTGCAAGTACTTTAACGGGCTCAAAATAAATGTTTGAATCTACAATTATTGGTTGAGGGCTTCCGGGATCAATGCCCATCCTGCTTCGCAGATTTGCCGCCAGTCATGAAGATCATGCCTCCCAATTTCAGAGCAGGACATTATCAAGTTCAGGCCCTACTTCTGGCATTTCTCATTGTTATTGGTTTTGCGGCGCAGTCCCATGCGGAGCCGCTTTCCCTGGACAACAGCAGTAGGATGTCCCTGTTGGGTATTGCTCGCTATTGTATAACTGAGGAAGGCCAGCCCCTGGCTTCGGTGCAGGAGTGGAAGTCCTGGACTCCTGTGAAGGAGGCGGTGATCCCTCTCGAGGAAGGAAAGGCGCTCTGGATTCGGCTGGAATTTGAACAGGGCGCCAGAGCCGGAAAATACTACCTCACCACATCCGCCCCCTGGGCTGCCAGCGTTATATTCTACAACAGCGCCGACAACGGGAGACCGCTGCTCTCCGGCACCGGCGCGTTCGTAGACCATAGATATTCGCGTCCTACTCTGGAGTTCGAGCTGAAACCTGGAGAAGGGACCACCATCCATGTTCGCCTGGCATCTTACCGCCGAGTGCCTGCAGAGTTCGTTTTGTATTCGGAGTCCGGATTCCTGCAAAACCAGACTCGTCAATTCATGCTTCTGGGTTTGTTTGGCGGGATCATTTTCATGCTACTCATCTTGCATGGCCTCATGTATGGAGGGCTGCGCGATCCTCTTCTCAGACGCTACCTGCTATGGATGATTTCCGTTGCAGTATATTTTGTGTTTCGCACCCGATTGTCCCTGCTGATTCTGCCTGCATCGCTGGCCGGGTACTCCCAATGGATGCATACCGTCTCAGTCTGTCTGGCGGCCATTGGCGCCATTCGATTTGGCCGTTTTTATCTGTCCCTGGCCGGCGCCGATTATCGGACAGATCTAGCCGCCAGGATCATTCAGTATGGGGCCACCGTACCTATCTTTGTTCTTCCTGTTCAGCCAAATCTGGCCCATGAAATGGCCGCGCTTGCGGGCTTGTTCATGGGACCACCGATGTTCATAATCGCTCTGCTTGGTCTAAAGAAGAGGATAAGGGATTCTCAGCTATTCTTGATCGCCTGGTCGCTGCCAATTGTTGCAGCGATTGTGGAGAACATCTCCTTCATCATAGAACAAATGGAAAATCGCATCCTTCTGCCTCTTGCATTCGTGGCCGAGTTCCTGTTGTTCTCGCTGGTCATTCGTCGCAAGATCCAGGAGTCGGACGCGAAGAAGATATCAGACGAATTAACTCTGAGCCGTGTAAGCCAGGAACTGAGCTATGCCCGAAAGATTCAAAGGGATCTAATGCCGTCTTCGCAGCACATTCTGGAAAATGCCAGGGTGGACGTTTTGTATGAACCCCGGCAAGAAGTGGGAGGCGATTACTGCGACGTAGTGTATCCAGCTCCGGATTATGTAGGTCTTTTTGTCGCCGACGTTACAGGCCATGGAATGACCGCCGCTCTGGATGCAGCCCTGGTAAGATTGGCTCTGCGATCGGTGTATAAGGAAAGATTTTCCGCGGCGGCAACGCTGGCGGCCATGAATACGTTTCTCTATGCTCATCTGCATTTTCGCTTCGTAAGCGCCATCTATTGCGTTCTGAACCTTCGCACGGGCATGGGCGCTGTAGCCGGGGCCGGCCATCCGCCCGGTTTACAGATTCGCAGGGAACAGGACCCCCTGATTCTGGAAAGCTCGGGCACACTTCTTGGCGTACTGAAGGATTGGGAAGGGAAGGATACTGCAATTTCCCTGGAGCAGGGGGACCGACTCTTCCTCTATACGGATGGACTGCTGCAGAGCGAAGATCGGATGCTTCCGCACACTCAGGAAGACGAATTGCATTTTGCAAGAGAGCGAAAGCTCTTCTCGAATGCCCCGCCAGGCCTGAAGGAACTTCTGGACAGATCCCGTGAGGTCCGGGGCGGTCCTGCCACCGACGATGTGGCCATTATTCAGCTTCAGTATTCCGGAGGCCGGGAATCAATATGAGCCTTTATGATTTCCGAGTATTGCGAAGCAAGTCCGCCTGGATGGCAGGATTGCTGGCTTTTCTGGCTCTCACCTCCGCTGAAGGTCGTCAGGGTCCCACCTGGAAAACCTACTTTGCCTATGCAGATGGCCAGGCTTCGGAGGAGCTCCTGGCTACAGCGGACTGGCAACCGGTGCAATCCACCGTACTTCCGACCTTTCGCCAAAGGACCCTCTGGCTTAAACTGGAATTCATCAATCCCATGCAAGAAGACCTGATCCTGGAATATATCGACCCTCGAGTCGATGTGATTCATTGCTATTTAAAAAAGGGGGATGGATGGATCTACCAGGGTAGCGCAGGCGAAACGCTGGAGGGCAGGTATCTTTCCTTGCGCCCGGGCCTCCTTCTCAAAACCGCTGAACAGAGATCCGGGTTGCTTTACATCTCGGTGTACAATCCATTTAATGCAAACACAGGACTTGCTCTTTTTCAGAAACAAGAATACCTGGACCATGTAAGGGTGCGGGCCATACTGCAGAGCTCTTTTCTGGGTCTGATTCTCGTATCCATTGTATTCTATTCATTGAGCCTTGTCTCGCGAAACCGTCCCATGGTAGCGGGCTATGTCCTCTACCTTCTTGGGCTTACAGTATATCTGGCCTACCGTACCGGTCTGTACCATATGCTACCGGTGAAAGGCAGCCCCCTGACTTCGCTTCCGGCCCCATTCTTTGCATTGATGTACTTCGGAGGATTACATTTCTTTCGCCATTTTCTGGGATTTCCGACGAAGTCCACGGCGGGAATCCTCCTGCATCTTCTGCAATGGTCCATGCTTTCTATCTTTCCTTTGTATCTGATTTCTGCCGAATGGACTTTTGCCGTCGGTATGTATCTTTCCTACATTGTCCCTCCGATCATCCTGCTGATATCGATCTTTCTTGCTTTCAAGAATTCTGCCGCTCGAGTCTTCGCATTACTCTGGAGTCTTCCCATCGTTTTTGCCGTTCTGGAGACGCTTTCACGGGCCGGTTTGCTGCAACCTTTGCTGCCGGAAGATATGCTTCTTCAGAGCGGCTTTCTGTTTCAGATTCTGGGTTTCTCTGCCTACCTTGGATTCCAGATTCGAAAGGAAGAAAGGGAAAGAATCGAGCAGGAGACAAGATTGCTCATACTGCAGGATGATCTGGAAAGAGCGCGAGAACTGCTCACATCCCATCTTCCGGATTCCCTGGATTTGCCGGGCTATCGAATTCATGCCCATTACAGACCCTCCAGCGAAATGGGCGGCGATTACTACGACCTGGTAATTCGAAGCGACGGAAGCGCCGGAATCCTGGTCGCAGATGTTTCCGGTCATGGATTGCCGGCAGCCCTGGAAGCGTCCACCGTGCATGTAGCCCATCGATCCACCACGAACCATTCCGGCAGCGCAGGGCAGGCCCTCCAGGAAATGGCTCGCTATCTGGATCCCATGCAAAGCTATCGCTTCCTCAGCGCCATCTACGTAATCATCCATCCGGAAAGCGGAGAACTGGAAGTGAGCCGGGCCGGGCATCCTCCAGCATTGATCCTTCGTGCCAGTGGCGAGGTGGTGGCCCTGGGTCCGCTGGCTCCGCTCCTGGGGCTCATTCCCGATCATGCCTACGGCCAGGAGATGGGGCGCATTGAGCCCGGCGACCGGATGCTACTGTATACGGATGGAGTCTATGAAATCGCCGATGAGGAACAGGTTCGGCCTCCGGAGTTATCCGAAGTGGTGCAGAAATACGCCCACTTAAAGGGAGAGCCATTCCTAT